>JADFIF010000104.1 GCA_022566795.1 Chloroflexota bacterium | reverse complement strand
CGACCGTACGGGTCAGCAGGGCCTTTCGCTCAGACAGCGGCACCTTGTGAAGGCTGTACCCGTTGAGGTACAGCAGATCGAAGGGGTAGTAGACGATGTTCTCAGGGGTCTCGATGTGGATCGCTTGGCCGCGCTCCCCAAGGTCGACGCTCCGCTGGAGGAGGCCGAAGTTGGGCAGGCCCTTCTCGTCCAGCGCGACCACCTCGCCGTCGAGGACCATCTCAGCCTCGGGCTGCGCCGCCAGCTCCTCGACGACCGCCGGATAGTAGCCGGTCAGGTCGTTGCCATTGCGGCTGAGAAGCGTGACCCCGCCATCGCGCACGAACGCCAGGGCGCGAAATCCGTCGAGCTTCGGCTCGAACAGCCAGTCCGGATGCGAGAACGGCTCGACGATCAGGCGGGCCAGCATCGGCTTGAGCTTCTTCGGGAACGGGGCCGGCGTCCCGATGTTGCCCGGGCTCTGCCCCGCGGCCACGGCGGGATCTGGCATTCGGCCGTCCTTTAGGTCCGCGATAGTCAGACCGGACTGGATAGAGCGGTCTTCTTCAAGGATGTCGCGCTCGGAGTCGGCGTACTCGTCGCGATGCTTGATCAGAAGCCAGTCCTTGGGGCTGCGAGCCGTGCGGACCAGTGTCCAGGAGCCCTTGAGCTTGTGGCCCCGCAGCACAAACGACAGCTTCCCCGCCTCCAGGCCCTGGCGCATCCGCCGGTCGGCCTCGTCGCGGTTGCCGAATGACAGCCGGCCACCCTCGTCCGGGGAGTAGGTTCCGGCGTCCCAGACGATCATCTCGCCGGCGCCGTAGTTCCCGTGGGCAATTACGCCCTCGTAGCCCGCGTAGTCCAGCGGATGGTCTTCGACCATGACGGCCAGCCGCTTTTCTTGCGGGTCGAGGGATGGCCCCTTGGGGACCGGCCATGACTTGAGGACTCCGTCGAACTCCAGGCGGAGGTCGTAGTGGAGCCGGCGCGCCGCGTGCTTCTGTACCACGAACCGGAGGCTTCCTCCGGACCGTCCGGTCGCGGCGGGCGCGGGCTCGCGGGTGCGCGAAAAGTCGCGCTTCTGTTTGTAGCCTTTCAGCATGGCGACGACGTGGGGGCGGACAGGCTACCGGCCGTCCAGCCTGACCCTGAGCTCCTTGGCAAAGTCCGGGCCCTTCCCCTCCTCTTCGTGCTTGAAGTAGACGAAGGTGTCTCTCCAGTCGCCCGCGCGCCCGTTGATGGCGTCGGCCCACTTGTCGAAGTCGGCGTCCCGATACCCCTCGTCGCGAAGCCGGAAGTAGCCGTAGTCGGCCGTGGCCTCGATTGGTGTCGTCGTCTTCTCGCTGTCCGTGATGCAGAGGGCCAGGTTTCGCTCCCGCAGCCGGGAGTAGACCTCCTCCGTGAGCCATGACGAGTGTCTGAACTCGAAGGCAGCTCGAAGGTCTCCGGGCATCTGTCCCAGGAACTCGTCCAAAACCCCCAGGTCCTTCCGAAAGTAGGGAGGCATCTGGAAAAGCAGGACGGCCAGCTTTGGCCCCAGTGCTCGGGCTCTGGAGCAGAAGACATCCAGAAGCTCGGCGCAATCGTGCAGCTTGGCCTGATGCGTGATTCGGCGCGTGGCCTTAAGCGTGAATGTGAAACCGTCAGGGGTCCCGCGGGCCCAGTCGTCTATGACCTTCTCGCTTGGCAGGCGGTAGAAGGTGTTGTTGATCTCCACTGTAGGGAACCGCTCCGCGTAGTAGCCGAGCATCTTCGAGGCAGGCAAGCCCTCGGGGTAGAAGGTCCCCTTCCACTCCGGGTAGCTGTATCCGGATGTGCCGATGCTGATCATGTCATCAATTATAGCAACCGACTCCGGGTCCTCGGGGCGGCGCGCCATTATAGCATCCGGCCGTCAAATCGGGCTCGACGAAACAATACCGTCGCTCCCCAATAGATAGAGGTGGAGGCTTGCAAGGTGACCTTGGGGGACGCACGCAACGCCTAGACCTACGCGTGGGCCTAGTCCACACCTAGGTCAATGGATGGTTCCATCGTTCTGGGATCGGTAGTGCTTTCGTACCTTGTGATGTGGAAGATTTACCAGCCGTTAACCGAAATTTCGCAAGATAGTGCCGACTCTATGCCATGAATGGTTGTGTCCACCCGGTAGTCTAGGGCCTAGAGATCTGAGCCGCCCTTGACGCTCGCCGTGGTTGACGAAAGCGTCGCAGAAAACTGGTATCCGGCGGCCGACCTTAGGAGAGCACCAGATGGTCAGTCTCGCGGGGCACAGCGCAGCCAGCACCCCGGCCGATGAGCCGGGGTTGGCCAGCCGCATCTGGATGGGATTCGCCGTAGCACTGCTCCTACTGGGCTTCGGGCTGATGGGACTCCGGTTGGCCGGATTCCAGTTCATCTCCATCCGTGGCCACAGCATGGAGCCGACGTTCTCTCCCGGCGCTCTGCTGATCGCCCGCGCGGCGCCGCCGGAGACGGTCCAGGCCGGAGACATCATCGCCTTTTCGGGCATGGCGGGAGAGCCCAACATAGTCCATCGGGTCGTCGCGCTTCGAACGGGCAGCACCCCGGTGGCGACGACCATGGGCGACAACAACCCTGTGATAGACCCTTACCCCGTAGTGCTCCGGGGTCCCGTGCCTCGCATTATAGGGTCCGTGCCCCAGGTGGGCTGGTGGTTCACGCCAGACGTCGGCCGGCGCCTGCTGGCGGTCAGCGCGCTGCTCGCGGCGCTCGTAGCGGTGCGGCAGACCGGCCGCCTGATCGCAGAGCGAGTCCTTCAACGGCGATCTCCAAGGCCGATCGCGCCTGAGGCCGCCATTCCAGCGCCCCTATAACGCCCCACTCACGGCAGCCGCCGTCAACGTCGCCAGCTCGCCCCGATTCACGGGAGTCAGACCGCCGCTTCCGCACTGGCCTTGCCGACGCGCGAGGGCACTATTCATCCCCTGGTGGCTTCCCCTAGACTAGCAAAGGCGCTGAAAAACTCTTCCGACCATCCTCTTCGCCGATGCTCAGGGCAGGCTCTCAGACACCCGGCAATCCCGACCTGTCGGGATCTGCACTCCCAATTTTTCATCAGCCTGCCAGACAGGCGGAGGTTCTGCACCCGCACACGGCCTCTGGCCGAACTGACCTGCCGGTCCGCCTCACATCGCGTGAGCAGCACATGTATAATCGCCGCGTCACTGTCGGAGGCGGCCCTATGGACCAGCAGGAGAGGCCGGCTTGACTAACCCTCTCACCAAAGCCAGCTACGAGGCCACGGAGGCGGAGCTCGAGCTGATGGTGCTGGATAGCCATCACCTTCCAGAGGAGTTTCGCGGCTTTCGCCTGGGCCGCGAGGGCGAGATGGACAACGACGAGATGGCCGAACACGGGTTCCCGGGAAACACTGGCGAAGGCTTCAGAGGGCTGGGCCGCATCACAGGGTACCATCGCGAGTTCGTCGCGCCGCCCACCCGTCGCACGCCTCCCGAAGGCTCCGACATTGCCGTGGCCACAGTCGCCCACCTGTTCACCGACGAAGACTCCGTATCCGGCTGGATGTCCGATGTCTTCCTGGGGCAGTTCGAGGAGAACGTCGGCAAGTCGGTCGGCGTGGACCAGCGGTTGGAGTCAGTCGAGCGGGTGAAAGCCTGCGGCTACCAGAGCGACGCCCTTGGGATCCGAGCCGTTCAGAGCAGCTCAAAGGGCTTGTTGTCGAGCACGGTGATAGATTTCCGCGTGGGCCGCATTCTGGGCGTCGCGTTCATTCTGACCGTCGGAGACTACGAGCGAGAGGCGCTGACAAACGCTCTCGCCGGCGAGCTGGAGCGTCAGATCGTGCGGGTGCTGCTGAGGTAGAGGTCACCGGGCCTCTGCTACCTCGAGGGGAAAAGTCTGGGCCGGCCAAAATCGCAAGGCCTCTGCGGTACCGTGGTCGAAGCGCCGCGTGAAGGTCTAGGTCGCCGCTAACCCTGCCGCGATAGGCGCTCCATCTCGACGGCGAACCACAGGGCCATACTCCCCGTGCGGTGGTCGAAGCCAGATATTGCCTCCCGGTCCAGGTAGTCCCGCAGGCTGGACTGCACGCCCGTGCCGGTGCAACCGTCGACCACGTTGCCGGCGTTGTCAGTGCGCTCGGACACCGCCTGCCAGGCCCGACTCAGCGATGCCCCGTAGCTGCTGTCGAGCCAGCCCAGCCGGATACCGCGCGCCATGGCGTAGCCGATCATACACGTGGCCGTATGCTCCTGGTAGGAGCCGAGGAAGTCGAGGACCTGCCGGTACATCCCCGACTGCTCCTGAAACTCGGGCAGGGCCTCCATCTGCTGGCGGAACATCGCCAGGACCGCCGGTCGCTTTGGATGGTCCGTGGGAAGGTAAGTCAGCGTCTCCGCCAGCCCCATCGCCGCGAAACCGTTGCCCCTACCCCAAAAGTGGGGCGCCGAGAGGCAGTGCCAGAACAGTCCATTGGACTGCTGAGTAGGGGTGGCAACGATGAAATCGGCCAGCATGTCGACATACGCGTTGTCACCGGTGACCGCGAAGGCCCTGCCTAGAACGGCCCCCGCGAAGAACATATCCTCGACGCGAAAATCCTCGTCTGCTGGCCAGGGGGGCTGCCCCTCGCCTCTTGGCCGGTAGAGGCGAGCCGCCACGGGTAGAACGTCTGAATCGCCCTCGACTTCGGTAGCCCTGGCGAGCTCGTCGGCCCAAAGGACGCCCGCCATGCTGGCCGTCTCGGGCGGCGAGCCGAAGGCATCGTCGCCCCGGGTCGTCAAACCCTCTACGAGCGCCTTTACGTCAGTTGCGGTCTCGCTTGCGGTGCCGTCCAGCGCCGCCAGTCTGAGGCGCCCGCTAATGGCGACGCCCTGGGTGTAAACGACAGGCTCCAGAGAATGGCCGTAGACCGCGGCCAACGCCCGGGCAACCTGGAGCGGGGAGCGCGTCCGCCTGGCGTCCAGGGCCGTGCGCGCGGCCGAAGGTCGAGTCGGACGCCGCCGGAGCTCTGCGTTGAGCCGGTCGAAGAGCCCGTCGACGGCGGTAGGGGAGCACGTGAGCCGGACCCCGGGAATTACGCCGAGCCCGTTTGGGGTCCCGGTGCCCAGCGCCGCCAGCAAGCCGTCCTTGGCGGCGAGATCGCGGGCGGCGAGCGCGGGGGCTAAATCTGCGGCCGCTTCGTTCACCTCCCACACCGTGCCCTCGCCGTACGCCAGCTCGACCACCAGGTCTGGCGCCTGGAAACCGATCCACCGCCACAGGTAGCGGCTCTCAGGATTCGTCGGATCGCCGAAGAAGCCACCCTCAGGGGGGTACCCTGTCGATGGCCTTCCGCCCGCGTCGTTCTCGGGTCCGAGGCCGAGGCCGTCTCGGTTGGCGCAGGGGATTGCACTGAGGGCAATCCCCTCCCACGGGCCCTCGCGTGCCGAGGCGACACGCCGAAGCACATCTAGCGTCAGCTCAACGTCCTTCGCCTCTCCGGTCAGCCCGGCTACCAGCAGCAGGCGCGCTCGAGGAGTATCAGGGGCGTAGGCATCGACGTGTACCAGCGCTCGGATGGGCAGCTCCGACGGCGTCACGCCGCAGGCTGACAGCCGCCACATCTCAGGTCTGGACTGCGCTAGCGATCTGAGCTCGGCAGTCAGACGGCTTGCATTTTCCACCATGAGGGGATTATATCCCCGGCCACCGGCAGCTGCCAGCAGTGGAAGCGGAAGCTGACAGCAGCGACAGCCGCTGACGGCAGCTACTCTACGATGGAGCGGACACCGGAGTGGTGAGGCGATAGCCCAGGCCGTGGACGGTCTTGATCCACTTGGGATTTCGGGCGTCGTCACCAAGCTTGCGCCGCAGCCGCTGAACGTATTTCTTCAGCGCGTCTCCGGCCTGGGTATCGTCGGACCAGATGCCACGGCGAATGAAGTCCTGGGACAGAGTCATATGCCTGTTTTTGCCCAGAAGGTACAGAAGCTTGAACTCGGTAGGCGTCAGGATGACACGCTTGTCGCCGAGGAATACCTCGTAGTTGGCGGGGTCGATCATGAGCTCGCCGCATCTGATAGGACTCTCGACGCTCTCCCGCTTGGTAAGACCAACCCGCCTTAGCACCGCCACGACCCGTGCCATCAGCACCATCATGCTGCAGGGCATGCCGATGTAGTCATCGGCTCCCATCTCGAGCGCCTTGACAACGTCCAGCTCTTTCTCGGTCTTCGCGGCGACCACGATGGGCGTGTCGGCGAACCGCCTGATCTCCTTGATGATCTGCCAGATGCTCATGTCTGCCAGGTGCTCGCACACCACCACCAACTCGGGTTCTTGCTGCTCGATGACGTGGAGGCCCTTGCCCCCCTGGGCCACGGCCATCGGCTCGAGGTCAGGCCACCGCAGCTTCAAGGCTAGCGCGATCTCCTCCACCACGGCAGTGTCCTTGCTGAAAAATAGGACCTTCATCAACATCCCTACCCCGCCTTTCGGATCACGTCTCCGCCGTTCACTCGGTTTCACGTGGGGTCACGAAGCGTTAACCACAAGTTCACGTCGATTCTATTTCGGGAGCTGACTTCGGGTAAGGGCTGATGGGACTGGGCCATCTGGCACCAAAGGGCGAGGGCTCTCGCCGCCCTTAACCTGGAGGACATAACTTTGAGGCAGCTTGCGGTTTGAAGTGGTCGGTCTTAGTATGAGGCCGATGCCCATCGTGAGAATGCCATCGTGAGAATTTGCGATGCCTAGTCGTCTCGCCCCTGCTCAGAGCCTTCCGGCGACCATCAAACCCATGCTGGCGCGCCTCGCCCGACTCCCCTTCGACTCCGCCGACCACATCTTCGAGCTCAAGTGGGATGGGATCAGGGCCCTGGCCTTCGTGGACGGCGGGCGGATCAGGCTTCAGAACCGCAACCTCGACGACATCACCGACCGGTTTCCCGAGCTCAAAAAGCTTGCGTCTTCGGTCGAAGCCGATCGCGTCGTCCTGGACGGCGAGTTGGTCTGCTTCGACGACGATGGGCGCCCGAGCCTCGAACGCATGCAGCGACGCATCAGACGCCACGAACAGGGCCGCGCCGTTCGAACGCCGGCTGTGCACTTCATCGCCTTCGACCTGCTGATGGTCAGCGGGCGCTCGATGATGAGCGAGCCACTGGTGCAGCGCAAGAACGCCCTCCACGAGGTACTGCAGCCCACTGCATTGGCGCAGGCATGCGAGTTCATAGAGTCGGATGGCAAGGACTTTTTTCAGGCGACGTGCGACCTGGGACTGGAAGGCATCGTGGCCAAGGAGAAGGCCGGGCGCTATCTCCCCGGCAGGCGCAGCACGAGCTGGCTCAAGGTCAAGCGGGTTAGGGAGTCCGAGTTTGTAATCGGAGGCTACGCCTTCGGCGGGGAGCATGGAGAGCTCGTCGGCTCCCTGCTGCTCGGTCTGTACGACGAGAGGCAGCGGCTGGCGTTCGTGGGGCAGGTCGACGTCGACCTGCCTCGCGCCGAGGCCAAGGAGCTGCTGGCAGGCCTTCAGAGCCTGCACGATGCCGACAGCCCTTTCCCACACCCTCCGCACCTGCTGAAGTTCATCCACTGGTGCAGGCCGGAGCTGGTATGCCGGGTGGAGTACGGTGAGTTTACGCCGGACGGCAAGCTTCGCTACCCCGTCTACCTGATGCTGAGGGACGACAAGCCGCCGATCGACTGCCGCATCGTCGATGCCCACGGCTGGCCCAGCGAGCTGCGCCACATTGCCTGAGCCCAGACTGGCCATCACTGCAGCGAAGACTCATCAAGAGGCGCTGCGTGCTTGAAAACGTAGCGTCATTGGTCTAATATGACGCTTCTCAGTCGGGTGCGCTCTGGATCAGGGCCAACATATCAGCTTACCAAGGCACGCGGGGTCCATGAGGAGGTAAAAGATGGCACCGAGGGCAATCTGGAAGGGGGCCATCAGCTTCGGGATGGTGGTGATCCCTATCAAGCTGTACCCGGCCACCCAGAGCAAGGACATCGCCTTCGTCACGCTGCATAGCGAATGCCATAACCGCATCCGCCAGAAGCGGTACTGCCCCTACCACGAAGTCGACGTCGCCCTGGACGAGACGGTCCGCGGGTACGAGTACTCCAAGGAACAGTACGTCGTAATGGAGAAGTCCGACTTCGAGGACCTGCCCGTTCCTTCGACCCACACGATTGAGATTGTGCGGTTCGTGGACCTCGCCAGCATCGACCCGGTGTACTTCGAGCGAAGCTACGTCCTCGAGCCCGAGACGGTGGGCCAGAAGCCCTTCTTTCTGCTGAAGCGCGCGCTGCAAAGCAGCGAGCGGGTAGCCATCGCGAAGGTATCGCTGAGGCAGAAGGAGCACCTGTGCTGCCTGAGGCCCTACAACGGTGGCATCGCCATGGCCACGATGTTCTATCCCGATGAGGTCAGGGCCAACACGGACCTTGAGCTGCCGGAGGATGAGGAGCTCATCAACGATCAGGAGATGGCCATGGCCAATACCCTGATCGATCAGCTCACCGGCCCCTTCGAGCCGGAGCAGCACCGGGATGAGTATAGGGTGGCGCTGGAGCGGGTCATCGAGGCTAAGCTGGGCTCTGGTGCGCCCGTCACGGCGGCGCCGGCGCCTCCTCCGGGCAAGGTCGTCGACCTGATGGAGGCCTTGCGGGCCAGCATCCAGGCCACCAAGGCGCCCGCGCCAGATGCGACTGAGCAAGACGCGGCTGAGATCGAACCCGCGACGGAGCAAGCGGCAAAGCCCAAGGCACGATCGCGAAAGAAGGCCGTTCAGAAGGTGGGCTAACGTCTCCCACTGGCTGGCTCTACCTAAGGGACGCCTAAGCGACAAAGGGTCTCGCCCCGCCCGCTTCCGCTCAGGGTGAGCCCTTCGACAAGTTCAGGACACTCCCTGTCCAACGGTGAGCAACGGCCTGTATGGTGCCCCTTCGATAAGCTCAAAGTGAGCCGGGTGGCTGGATTGTGGTGCCAACCATAGGGGCCGAGTTCGGCCCGCCCCTGAGACGCATATCTCAGAAGACCCCTGAAGTTCGTAGCTCCGCTGGCCTCCTCAGCTAGCGGCCTGATGAAAAATGGGGAGTGCAGAAGGGCTTGGCCCCTCTGCCTCTCCGGGGGTTCCAAGGGGGCACGGCCCCCTGGCAGGGGTCTGGGGGTGTCCCCCAGAATCATCATCCCCCTTCCAGGAAAGGAAGGGGGATACAGGGGGATGGTTCGGTGTGTCGCAGATCACGAGTGCGTCCCCAATGCGGGGCAGACATAATGACCCGGTTTTCCGCAGTCAGGTACTAGAGCGGGCAGCCTCTCTGGATTGTGGTGCCATCGAGAGCGGTTGACTCAGCCTCCCCCGAGAAGGATAGCTCTGCTGGCCGCCTCAACCAGCAGCCTGATGAACAATGGGGAGTGCAGAGGGGCTAAGCCCCTCTGCCGGGAGTCTGAGGGTGTCCCTCAGATACAATTTCTTCCCTTTCTTCACTCGACAGGGCTCCAGAGGCATGGTCGAAAGAGTTTTTCATTGCCCCGCTAGAGGTTTCTGGATTGTAACGCAGAGGGGCCGAACCGGCCTCCCCCGAGAGGATATCTCAGAAACCGACCAGACGTAGAGATCGTAAACAAGCTGTTGAGCGTCGGTTAAGAACTAGCACGAATTGCCTATCGCGGGTGGGACTTCCGGACGGTTCGACGGCGAGCCGATAGGGTTAGACTTGGTGGCTGTACCGCCCGGCTGCGACGCCCCGCAAGAGTAAGGATTTTCGCTAAGTAAGGATTTTTACTAACCCAACCCCTAGACAGAGCCCCAACGACGAGATGTACTATTTGGTTATAGGCCCAGTCAGGGTGAACTAGGGGTTGAAGCTCGGGCGACATTACCGGGCTGGGGCACGTGAACGGACGTTCCCCTGCGATGGTATAATGTGGCGTTCAGGAAGCGGCGTTTTGATCATTACCTGAGGGGCGCCAGGGCGGATGAGGTGAGAGGACAGAGATGAACACGAGACGATGGGGACTTATCGCCGTATTAGCTACCATCCTGGCGCTACTGATGGTGGGGCCTGTGTTCGCGGGTGGACGGCAAGGTGATCCGCCGGGGCTTGACCGGGCCATCGCGGCCCAAGAGTCCCATACCAATGCCCTGCTCGCCAGACCAGGCGTCGTGGGCACGGCCGTTGGCCTGGGTGCAAACGGCCGCGCTGTCGTGTTGATACTCACCGAGACGGCGGGCGTCGCCGGGCTTCCCGACAGCCTGAACGGCGTTCCGGCGGTCATAAGGGTCACGGGAGAGATCTTTGCGCTGGAACGTCCAGAGGGTCAGGGGAAGCCGAAGGCCGTGGATCCGACTGCGCGGTTTGACCGGCCGGTGCCCATCGGCGTTTCAACCGGCCACCCAGATATCACCGCGGGCACCATCGGGGCGCGGGTGACGGACGCTGCTGGCAACGTGTTCGCCCTTAGCAACAACCACGTCTACGCGGCAACCAACAGTGCCAACATCGGCGACGCTGTGATCCAGCCGGGAGATTTTGATGGGGGTTCAAGCCCAGCCGACGACATCGGCACCCTGGCGGATTTCGAGCCCATCAAGTTTGACGGGTCCGATAATACGATAGACGCGGCCATTGCGCTTTCCTCCACCGCCAATCTCGGAAACGCCACACCCTCCGACGGCTACGGGACTCCCAACTCAGCCACCGTCGCGGCGACTATCGACCAGGAAGTGCAAAAGTACGGCCGGACGACAGGGCTGACCAAGGGGAAGATTGACGGTATCAACGCCACCGTGAACGTCAACTATGGCGATCCCGGGGTCGCAAGGTTTGTGGACCAGATCCTCATCACGCCGGGAAAGTTCAGCAAGGGCGGCGACTCCGGCTCTTTGATCGTGACGCGAGACGATAATAAAAACCCGGTTGTGCT
>JADFIF010000103.1 GCA_022566795.1 Chloroflexota bacterium | reverse complement strand
AGCTCAGCGATCTTCCCCTTGCCGAGGTAGGCCTGAGTCGGCTTGTCCAGACGCTGCATCAGCGAGCCTACGACGCGGGCGCCGGCGCTGCGGGCGAGCTCCGCGAGCTCGTCGAGCGAGTCGCAGCCACGCCATAGGCTTCGCCGGCCTTTGATCTCCACGCCGGTCACGATGGCCCGTTCAGCCTTCGGTTGAGTGTACTTTGGGCGCTTTGAGATAGTAGACCCTTTCGCCGCCGCCTTGAACTAGATACTGAGAGTCGCCAAGCGCTCCAGCCCACGTTCGAGGTCTTCGTCGCCGATGGTCAGCGACAGGCGGATGTAGCCCTCGCCATGGCTGCCGTACCCGTTGCCTGCCGTCACGACGACGTCAGCCTCTTCCAGAAGCTTCTCGGCGAATTGAGCGGATGTGAACTCGGAGGGTATCCTAACCCAAACGTAAAGACTTGCCTTGGGTGGGTCGACGCTCAGCCCCATACCCCGCATTACCTCGACCACCCGATCGCGCCGCCTCTGATAGACGGCGTTACGCGCATCGATCGAGTCCAGCGGGCCGTTCAGCGCCTCGATGCCCATGTGCTGAATGGCCTGCGGCACCCCTGAGTCGAGGTTCGACTTGACGACCATCAACGCCCGAATCATCTCGGCGTTGCCCACGGCCATCCCGAGCCTCCACCCCGTCATGTTGTAGCTTTTGGAGAGGGAGTGAAACTCCAAGCCCACGTCCATCGCCCCCGGGACCTGGCAGAAGCTGATGGGCTTGTAGCCGTCGTAGGCGACCTCCGAGTACGAGGCGTCGTGCATGACCGCGACGTCGTTCTCCCTGGCGAACTCGACGACCCTCTCGAAGTACTCCGAGGTCGCCACCGCCCCCGTCGGGTTGTTGGGGTAGTTCAGCCACATCACCTTGGCGCGTTGGGCGACCTCCGAGGAGATGGCGCCAAGGTCCGGCAGCCAGCCGTTCTCCTCCAGGAGAGGCATCCAGTGGCACTCGCCGCCCGCGAACCAGGTCCCAACCGAGTAGACGGGATAGCCCGGGTCCGGCACCAGCGCGATGTCGCCGGGGTCCACGAAGCAAAGGGCGGCGTGCCCAATGCCCTCCTTGGCCCCAATCAGAGGCAGGACCTCTGTGTCCGGGTCCAGGGAGATGCCGAAGCGTCGCTGGTACCAGCCCGCCGCCGCATGCCGAAACTCGGGCAGGCCATCGGTCTCTGGGTAGCGATGGTTGGCAGGGTCGAGCGCGGCCTCGCGCAGCCTCGCCACGATGTTCTCAGGCGTGGGGATGTCCGGGTCGCCGATGCCGAAGCTGATGACGTCGATGCCCTGAGCCTTCTTCTGGGCTATCTTGCGGCTGATCTCCACGAACAGGTATGGGGGCACCTTGTCGATTCGGCTGGCAAATTTCATGGGCTCTCCGAGAGGCTAGTCCGGCCACTCGCCGCTGAACACTTCCTCGATAGGGCCTTCGAGCTCCACTGGGCCGTGCCCGTCCCAGCGCACGATGAGCTCGCCGCCGGGGAGGCCTACCGCGACCTCGTCGTCGATGTAGTCGTGGAGCCGCGCCACCACCGCCAGGGCGCTGGCTCCCGAACCGCAGGCCATCGTCAGGCCCGAGCCGCGTTCCCAGACCCTCGCCTCGAGACGCCGGCGGTCGACGACGTTGACGATCTCGAAGTTCACGCGCCGCGGGAACATGGCGTGATGCTCGACCATCGGCCCGAGCTCGTGAAGCGGGACCTCGGCGACTGGCTCGTCCACGAAGGCGACGGCGTGGGGATTGCCCATCGAAACGCAGCTGATCGAAAAGGTCCGGCCATCGACCTGGAGCGGATAGTCGACCACGACCTCGTGGCCTGGCGCGATGACGGGGATGTCTTCGGCGCGCAGCAACGGCTCGCCCATGCCCACCTTGGCGCGGGCCATCTTTCCGCCCTCCCACAGGGGAGTTACCTGTTTGACTCCGGCCAGAGTGTCGACTGAGATAGGCGAGGCGCCCGCCGGCACGATTCCACGCTCCATCGCGAACCGCACGAGACAGCGAATGCCGTTGCCGCACATCTCGCCCTCGGAGCCGTCGGCATTGAACATCCTCATCTTGATGTCGGCCTTATCGGACTCCCATGCGAGGATGATGCCGTCCGACCCTACCCCGGTGTGTCTGTCGCTCATCGCGACGGATAGGGCGGGCCAGTCTCGGTCCTCTACGCGTGCGTCGATGTAGACGTAGTCGTTGCCGGCGCCGTGCATTTTCGTGAACTTCATGCCGATCCTCCGGCATCGAGCTAGCCCAGAGAGGCCTCAGTGGGCACGTGGGTGGGAACAAGACCTTTGACGCCGCCAGACCGGCGCTTGCCCCGCCCATTTTAACATAGGCCCGCCTTCAGCCCGTCGATGGCCTGGTCCTCGAGCTCGTCGAGAGATGTCGACGCATCGAGCCATTGGATTCGCGCGTCGGCCGCCTTGAACCAGTTGTGCTGCTGCCGGGCAAATCCGTGGGTGCGACGCTTGATACGCTCGGCGGCGCCGTCGAGATCGAGCTCGCCGCGCAGGAAGTCCGCGAGCTCGCGATACCCTACACCGGACATCGAAGGCAGCTCCGGTCCATACCCCAGGTCCAGCAGCTCCTGTACCTCGTCCACCCAGCCCGCCTCGACCATGCGATCGACCCGATCGTCGATACGCCGGTACAGAGCGTCCCGCGGCAGCGTGAGGCCCAGCACGGTGATCCGGTACTCTGGAGGCTTTTTTGACCGCGCGACTGTGTCGCCCTGAATCGAGCGTATCTCCAGGGCGCGCACGACCCTCCGAAGGTTTCGGCTATCGATTCTGGACGCCGCCTCACTGTCCACCTTTGCCAGCTCCGCGTGAAGCGCCTCCACGCCCTCGACCGCGGCGCGCGCCTCCAGCCTCTTGCGAAGCTCGCGGTCAGGCGGCACCTCGGGCACCTGCCAGCCCTCGATGAGGCCCCACGCATATTGGCCCGTGCCGCCCGCCAGAATCGGGAGCTTGCGTCGTCGGTGAGCGTCGCCGATCGCCGTGGCGGCATCGCGCAGGTAGACCGCGAGGCTGTACTCTTCGTCGGGGTCGACCACGTCGATGAGGTGGTGCGGAACGGCCGCCCGCTCGACGGCCGAGGGCTTGGCGGTGCCAATGTCCATACCCCGGTAGACCTGGCGGCTATCGGCGCTGACGATCTCCCCACCAAGCCGCTGCGCCAATCTCAAGGCCAGTGCGCTCTTGCCGGTGGCCGTAGGCCCCACGATGGCGACCAGGCGGTCTCGGCGGTCGACGGCCGGCACGGGTCAGGTGGCCGCTTCGGCGGCTCTCTCGACGATGCCAACGAAGGCGTCCGCGTCGAGGCTAGCGCCGCCAACCAGCGCGCCGTCGACGTCGGCCTGGCGCATGAACTCGAGGGCATTGTCGGGGTTGACGCTGCCACCGTACAGCAGTGGGACGCCCGCGGCGGGTCCGGCGCCGTACAGCCTGCCCAGAGTCGACCTGAGCACGGCCATCACGTCCTGGGCGACGTCAGGGGTGGCTGCCCTTCCCGTGCCGATAGCCCACACGGGCTCATAGGCGACGATCAGCTTGGCTGGAGCGTCCACCCCAGCCAGGCTGTCTGTCAGCTGTCTCTGGACGACGGCTTCAGCCTGGCCGGCCTCGCGCTCGTCGAGGGTTTCGCCGACACACACGATGGGTACCAGTCCGGCATCCTGCGCGGCCCGCGCCTTCAGGCTGACGGCGTCGTCGGTCTCTCCGAAGAGCTGCCGCCGTTCGGAGTGGCCCAGGATGACGTACTGGCACAGGCCGGCAAGCATGGCCGGGGCGATCTCGCCGGTGAAGGCCCCCTTCGCCTCATAGTGCATGTTCTGAGCGCCAACGGCCACGGTGGAGTCCCGCAGAGCCTCCGCCACCACCGACAATGAGACGAATGGCGGACAGACGACCTTGCCCACCCCTTCGATGGCGTCGAGCCGTGGCCTGAGGGCGGCCACGAGCCGCGTGGCCTCCTCGAGGTCGGTGTTCATCTTCCAGTTGCCCGCCACAATCATTGTATTAGCCGCTCCTCAACGCGCCGTAGGGACCTATCGGCGCGATCAGATCGCTTCTTGAACCACTCCTAGACTAGCAGGGTGCTGGAAAACCCTTTAGACTATCCCCTTCGATGGATCGACAATCCCACCACAGACTTTGCTCAGGGTAGGCTCTCAGACTCCCGGCAGTCCCGACGGATAGGGACTGCGCTCCCCATTCTTCACAGCCTGATAGGTTCTAAGGGCCGAACTTGGCCAGCTTTCCCGCGTGGGCAAGCGCCAGCATCATAACGCTGGTCGCAGGTATCCGTCCAATGGAGCCGGCCGCGCAGGTCCGCTCCGAGAATCCGTCGATGCCATCGCCGGCGGTGAGGCCCGAGCTGATTAGGAGCGGCACCGGATGCCAGCTGTGGCCCGCCATGATGGCGGGCGTCGCGTGGTCGCCGGCCACGACCAGCGCGTCGGGTTGAAGCTCCAGCAGTCGCGGGATCCTGGCATCGAGCTCCTCCAGCCGCGCGACCTTGGCGTCGAAATCGCCGTCCTCGCCCGCGGCGTCGGCGGGCTTGTAGTGAAGGAAGAAGAAGTCGTGATCGGCGAAGTGGGCCTCCAGCGTATCGAGCTCGTCATCGAAGGTCTGGCCCGTCCGCAGTACCTTCATGCCTACCAGCTCGGCGAGTCCACGATACATCGGATACGCGGCCACCGCCGCGGGATTGAGGCTGTAGCTACCGCCGAAATCGGGAAGCCGGGGAAGGGCCGAGAAGCCGCGCAGCAGCACCATGTTGGCCCTGTCGCGGCCTCCCAGAACGTCGCGAGCGGCGGCCACGAACGCGTTGACGGCCTCGGCCGTCCTCTCGGCAGGTGGTGAGAGGGCTTCAGCGTCCACCGGTGCCGCTCCGTTTCTCTGAGGGTCGGTTTCTCCGACGTCGTCCCGCAGATCGTCGCCCCTTAGAACCAACACGAAGCGGTAGTCCTGTACGGGGTAGACCGAGAGGGAGACGTTGGGCACCTCGATGCGGTCCAGCATCTCGACGAGCGGGGCGCTTTCGGCCGTCGGAATCCTGCCGGCCCGGCGGTCGACGAGCAGGCCATCGCCGTCTACGGTGCAGAGGTTGCCTCGGGCGGCCACGTCTCCCTTGCCGAGGTCGATGCCTATCCCCAGGGCCTCCAGAACACCGCGCCCCATCAGGTACTTCACCGGGTCGTAGCCGAAGAGCGCCATGTGGCCCGGGCCGCTGCCGGGAGTGATGCCCGGCGTCACCGGCGTAGTCAGGCCGCCGGCGCTGCGCCGGGCCAGCGCGTCGAGGTTCGGCAAGCGCGCCGACTCCAGCTCCGACTTGCCGGTCTCCCGATGCGGAGCGCCGCCCAGCCCGTCCACGACGAGCATGACTATCTTGGAAGGCGTCGCCTGGCAGACGTCCTTCAGGTAGGGGAGGTCTATCAAGGGTCTACTGGAACCTCACGGATTGGGCAGCCATACAGCCAAGTCCTACTCACTCTCGGTCCATGAGGGCGGCCACTCCAGGGAGGACTTTGCCCTCCATGAACTCCAGCGATGCGCCACCGCCGGTCGAGACGTGGGTCATCTTACCGGCGAGGCCCAGTTTCTGCACCGCCTCGGCGGTCGAACCGCCGCCGACCACCGTGGTCGCGTTCGTCAGCGACGCCACCGCGTTGCCGACGGCGACGGTCCCCTCCGCGAAGCGCTCCCACTCGAAGACGCCCATGGGCCCGTTCCACACCACCGTCTTGCATTTTCCGATCTCGTCGACGTAGCGCCGCGCGGTTCGGGGTCCGATGTCCATGACGCGCCACCCGGGCTCTATGCTCGTAGCGTCTACCGTGCGACAGTCGGCCTCCCGGTCGAACGAATCGGCGACCACTACGTCTTCGGGAATCAGCAGGTTGGGCGCTCCATGGTGCGCCCGCGCCAAAAGCTCCATGGAGAAGGAGACGCAATCGTCCTCTACCGACGAGTCGCCGACCTCCAGCCCTTTGGCCTTCAGAAAGGTGGCCGCCATGCCTCCGCCGATGATGAGCACGTCCACCCTACCCGCCAGGTTCTCCAGCACCGCGATCTTGTCGGAAACCTTCGCGCCGCCGAGGATGGCGGCACAGGGCCTCTCCGGCGACTCGAGGACCCTGCCCAGCATCTCGACCTCTTTGGCCAATAGCAACCCGGCGACGGAGGGCAGAAAGCGCGTCACGCCCTCGGTCGACGCGTGTGCGCGATGGGCCGTGCCGAAGGCGTCGTCGACGTAGACCTCGGCCAGCGAGGCCAGCTCGGACGCGAACCGCGGGTCGTTTCTCTCTTCGCCCGAATGGAACCTCAGGTTCTCCAGGACGATGACTTCGCCGGATGAGAGGGATTCCACGGCTCTCCGCACGCCCTCGCCCACGCAGTCGTCGGCCTGCCTCACCGGGGCTTCCAGCAGCTGCGACAGCCTCTCGGTAACGGGCGCCATGCGCAGCCCCTCGTCCACTCGACCCTTCGGCCGCCCGAGGTGGGAGCACAAGATGATCTTGCACCCTCGGTCCCTCAGGTATCGCAACGTCGGAAGCGACGCGCGAATCCGGCCATCGTCCGAGATTTTGCGGGTCCCCGGCTCGAAGGGTACGTTGTAGTCCACCCGGGTGAGCACCGCCTTGCCGGCCACGTCGATGTCGCGAACGCTCTTTTTTGACAGCCGGCCGGTCATGGGGCGGCGTCGACAAGGCGCTCGATGTCTCGCTTGCCTTCGGGGGAGATGCCGGCCACGTCGAGCGCCGCCACCGCCTCGCTCAGGTATCCGGCCACCAGCCGCTCGCCCGCCTCCCGCGCGCCCATCTCATCGAGCAGCTCGCGCAGCTTCACCACATCGTCGGGATCCAGCACGCGCTTGAAGTAGATGTCGCCCAGCCTCCTCTTGGCGCTGATGTCGGACTGCTCGAGGGCATAGACGACGGGCAGAAGCTTCTTCTTGTTCATGACCTCCGGGCTGCCTTCCTCATCCCACAGCTCGCGGTTGTCGGCTCGGAGCTGCATGGCCACCCCGATCTTCGCACCGCAGGCCCCCATCGCGTCGATAACCTCCTGGGCGTCGGTGGCTACCAGCGCCCCGAGCCTCATGGCGCAAGCCACCAGGGCACCCGTCTTGCTGGCGGCCATCTTGAGGTAGGCCTCGACAGTCAAGTCGATGCGCTCTTGAGCTTCGAAGTCCAGGAACCGGCCTTCGCACGTCTCGAGGCTAGCCTCGTCCAGAAGCTGTACAGCCTTAAAGGTGGTCGCCGAGGACACGCCTTTCTTCAGCAGCCGGAACATGGCGAGACGGGCCAGTGCGTGCATGCCGTCGCCGGCGTTAATGGCCTGGGCTGGTCCCCAGACCCACCAGACGGCGTCCCGCTGGCCGCGCTTGGGGATTCCGCCCTGAACGTCGTCGTGTATCAGACAGAAGTTGTAGACGAGCTCCACCGCGGCGGCCACCGGCAGCGCTATCTCCGGGTCTCCTCCCGCGGCGCGACAGGCCAGCAGGCTCAACACGCCCAAGGTGCGGTCACTGGGGATTGGCTCGGCGGAGCGGCCGGTCTCGTCGCTCCAACCCATGTGGTACGCCATCATCTTGTAGAGGGGCATGTCGCGCGATGCGACGATGTCACTCAGCTCGGCATCGACGCGGGCCGCCAGATCCGCGGCTGCCAAAGGACGCGTCACCGCTACCCCCTATTCCCGCTGCTCGCCCCGGTACTCAACCTGCCTCGACCCGTGTCAATCGACGGTTACGTCGCATCCGATGGCTTTCTCGATCTCCCGAGGCGTCACCGCGCCTGTACGAACGATTCGCGGCACTCGCTCGGACAGGTCCAGTACCGTCGATGCCAATCCATTCGGCGGCACCGTCGAAACGACAATAAGGTCGAGCTCGTCGCCAAAGGCCCGCCGTACCTCGTCGGCGGTGATCGCCGCCTGCCTCCCAGAACGGTTGGCGCTCGTGCCTGTGATGGGGTGGCGCAGCGCGCTTGCGATTCTCCTTGGCGCCTCGTGGCCGGGGACTCGCAACGCCACGGTGTCGCCTCCGCCCGAGACGATGGCGGGAACCCTCGCTGCCTTCCTCAGAACCAACGTAAGCGGGCCGGGCCAGAAGAGCTCGGCCAGCCTCCACGCATGCTCGGGGACCTCGGCTGCGCACTCCGACATCTCCTCCGTCGTCGCCAGAAGCAATGGCAGCGGCGCGCCCGCGGGGCGCCCCTTTAGGCGAAAGACGCGCTCGACAGCCGCCTCGTTGAACGCGTCCGCGGCGAGGCCATACATGGTGTCGGTCGGCACCGCCACGACGCCGCCAGAGGCGAGGATTTGGGAGGCGAGCAGGATCTCGTCATCGAGGTGTTCAGCAGGCTTGCGACTACGCATTTCGTTCGAAATTTTATTGACCGAAGTATATCATAGGTGTTAGCCTGGGAGCCGCTCAAACATGACACAGAACCCGCGTCCGACCACGACACACAGGGTTGCCGCCAGCGACGATCTGGAGGTTTCGGCATACCTCGAGATCGCCCGCGAAAAGGGCGGCCAAGAGGCCCGGACGGACCGTCCGCACCCGGTGCAGCAAGAGTCCATCGTCGTGGTCGACTTCGGCTCCCAGTACAGCCGGCTAATCGCCCGTCGGGTCCGCGAGAGCAAGGTCTACTGCGAGATCATCCCCCACGATGCGCCGTGGGAGGCCGTGGCCGACCTCAATCTCAAAGGCGTAATCCTCTCCGGCGGCCCGGCGAGCGTCTACGACGATGATGCGCCGCTCGCTCCACCCTGGGTGTACGAGCGCGACCTCCCGGTCCTGGGAATCTGCTACGGAATGCAGGCCATGGTCCATCAGCTGGGCGGGAAGGTAGCCCCTTCGTCGAAAAGAGAGTACGGCCATGCCGTACTCCACCAGAATCGGTCGGACGCGCCGCTCTTCCAGGGACTTCCTCCGTCGATGCCCGTCTGGATGAGCCACGGCGACCGGATCACGGAGATGCCGCCAGGGTTCTCTGCTATCGCGTTCACCGACAACTCTCCCATCGCAGTCGTCGGAAACGACAAGGGCATGCTGGGCATACAGTTTCATCCAGAGGTCGCGCACACTCCTCAGGGCAAGGCCATCATCGAGAATTTCCTGCTGGGGGTCTGCGGCTGCAAGGGTCTGTGGACGGCGGGCAACTTCGTCTCGAGCGCCATCGAGCGAATTCGCGAGCAGGTGGGAGAAGGCCAGGTCATCTGCGCCCTCTCGGGTGGCGTCGACTCCGCGGTGGCGGCCACGCTGGTGCACCGGGCCGTCGGCGACCAGCTCACGTGCATCTTCGTCAACAACGGCCTTATGCGGCGCGAGGAGCCCGAACGCGTCCGGCACACATTCGAGAAGTACCTCAGCGTCAACCTGGTCTATGCCGAGGCCACCGAGTACTTCCTGGGTGCGCTGAAGGGCGTCGTCGACCCGGAGCAGAAGCGCCGCGTAATAGGCGAGGAGTTCATCCGCGTTTTCGAGGAGGAGGCTGCGCGGCTCGGGACGGTCGATTTCCTCGCTCAGGGCACGCTCTATCCCGACGTCATCGAGAGCAAGACCGCCGAGTCGAACGTCTCCGCCAAGATCAAGACCCACCACAACGTCGGCGGATTGCCACAGCGTATGAGGCTATCCCTTGTCGAGCCTCTCAGGTACCTCTTCAAGGACGAGGTCCGCGAGGTCGGACTGGAGCTGGGTCTCCCCGAGGAGATGGTGTACCGGCAGCCGTTCCCCGGGCCGGGCCTCGCCATCCGCATTATAGGAGAGGTGACCCACGATAAGCTCGAGGTGCTTCGAGCGTCGGACTGGATAGTCATGGACGAGGTCAAGGCCAACGGCCTCTATCGGGACCTGTGGCAGAGCTTTGCCGTCCTCACCGACACTCATAGCGTCGGCGTCATGGGCGATTTCAGGACCTACGAGTACGTCGTCGCGGTCCGCGCCGTGACGAGCGACGACGCGATGACGGCCGACTGGGCGCGGCTCCCGTACGACGTCCTCGCCCGCATATCCAACCGCATCGCAAACGAGGTCCCAGGGGTCAACAGGGTCGTATACGATATCACCAGCAAACCGCCGGGCACCATCGAGTGGGAGTAGCCATGACCCTCTATGACGAGGTCGCCATCGATGAGGAGGTCAAGGCCGCCCTGGATGGCCAGGTCCTATCGTGGCCCAACACCTCCGCGGGTCACATGTACGGAGGCGTATCGTACCAGGCCAACGGCGAGCCTTTCGCCGTTCTGCTCGAAGGCATGCTTGCCGCCCGCCTACCGCCCGAGCTGCTGGCCCGCGCGCTGACACTGGCCGGGGTATCCCCCTTTCGACCTCCGAACGAGGACAGCGAGGTGGACGGCTGGATTCAGTTCGTCGTCCTTCTGGCAGAGGACGTTCCGGACCTCGTGCCATGGGTCGAGGCGGCCTACAAGTACGTGACGTCGACGGAATGAACGCCTCTAGACGAACTCCGGCAAGGCGCCCTGCGGCTGAAGCGCCCAGGCAAGGCAAGACCGTGCTCGGTGCACCGCCCCAAAAAGGGCCGATCGCCAGGGATGAGTTCGTTGCCGCGCTCTCGGAGATGGCGGGTAGCGTCTACGACTTTCACCAACGTTTCGACGTCCCGCGCATCGACCTGCCTCCTGCCGAGGAAGCGCCATCGGCGGACGGCCTTGGGGCCCTACGCAGCCGGCTGGCCTTCCTGATAGAGGAGACCGGGGAGCATGCCAAGGAGCTCAACCGGGGCGAGCTTGGCGACGCCTCGAAGGAGATAGCGGACGTCGCGTTCGTCGCAATGGGGACTTTGCTGGTGCTGGACGAGATGGGTGTGGATGCCTGCCGTGCGGTCGCCGGTAAGAACAACGCCAAGACGG
>JADFIF010000102.1 GCA_022566795.1 Chloroflexota bacterium | reverse complement strand
GCGCGACGTGCGGAGGGGATGGCCATCATGGGGAACTCCATCGCGATAGCGTCGCTCTACAGCCCGGTGCTCAGCTTCTGGCTGATGGGCCGGTTCGGGTTCCCGGCCAGCTTCCTGTTCTCAGGCGCCACCGGTCTGCTGGCGGCCGCAATCGCTACTGGCATCTCCTCCGCGAGGACGCGCGTTCCGGACATGGCCGCCGCAACAACACGAGTCCCTCTCATAAGTCGTGGCGCGCTGTTTCCGACGGCCGTCTTCCTAAGCTACACGCTTACGACCGCCCCGGTGAACACGTTCCTGCCCCTGCTCGCGGAAGACCGAGGGCTTGGGAACCCGGGGCTGTTCTTCTCCGTCTTCTCGTTCACGACGATGGCGGTCATGCTCTGGTCGGGCATGGTAGCCGACCGGCTGGGGCGTTCGGCGGTGATAATCCCCGGTCTGCTGATGGCCGCGCTGTCGATGGTCCTGCTATCCGTCGCCTCGAACCAGGCAGTGTTCTTGACCGCGGCACTCCTCTCCGGTACTGGCTTTGGACTGCTGCAGCCGGGCATGCAGTCGTGGGTCGTCGACAGGGTGCCCCCTCGAGAGCGCGCCTCGGGAGTAGCGACTCTGCAGGCCGCGTGGGATATTGGAGGCTCGGGCGGCGCCTTCATTCTAGGGCCGGTGGCCGCGGCGCTCAGCGTCGCCTCCACCTTCGGCATCGTGGCCGCCAGCGCGGTCGTCGGAGCGGCCGGCTTCGCCCTGGGCGGCCGCCGCACACCTGCGCCGACACTGGCGCAAGAGTAGCGAGCTGATGCCGAATCGGGGAGCGGGGTCGAAAGGTTTTTCCGCACTCTGCCAGCGCCGGCCCGAGGCTGCTACGCTCTGGCCCTCGTCGCCATCTGATCGACGATCTCCAGGCCGACCTTCTCGCTCCATGCGGCCAGCAGCTGCTTCGCGATGGGGCCGGGGACCTCGGACCCGATCTGTCTGTTGTCGACGCGTCCCACGGGCAGGAGGCAATAGGGCGTGCTGCAGAGGAAGGCCTCGTCCGCGGTGTAGACGTCGTAGGGCTGCAGGTCGGCTTCCTCCGTCGGGATGCCAAGCTGCTCGGCCAGCTCCATCAGAGTCATCCGGGACACGCCTTGCAGGGTGCTCCGATCGACGGGCGTCTTCAGGACGCCGTTGCTGACCACCATGAAGTTGGCGCCGATGCTCTCGGTGATGTTGCCGTCGGCGTCCAACAGCAGCGGAAAGGCGTCAGGGTCCACGTCCGCCGCCTCAAGGTCGGCCATGACGAAGTTGAGCCGGCTGTAGTGCTTGACCTTGGGGTCGAGCTGGTCTGAGGAGTAGCTTCGCGTCTTGGTTATCACCACGTGGGCGCCCGTCTCGTACAGGGGCGCATAGCGCTCGAATCCCATAGGGTCGATCCAGATGGAAACGTTTGCCCGCGCCACGGCGTCACCGCGGCTGCCGCCCTCTCCGCGCGTGACGATCTGGGTGATCATGTAGTCGTCGCCGTCCTTCGACCGCTGAGCCTCGTTGCGCGCCACCACCTGCAGCGTCGTCTGCTCCATCTCGTCGATGGTCATTCCGGGGTCGATTCGCACAAACTGTAGGGACCTGTACAGCCTGTCCAGGTGGTCGCGAAGCCTGAAGACCTTGCCGTCGAAGGTCCGCGAGGTGTCGAAGACAACGTCGCCCAGCCGAAAGCCCCGGTCCAGCATGCTGATCTTGGCCTCGCCCCTGGGAATGTACTCCCCATTGAGCCAGATCATGTAGTCCATTGCGCTCCTCCGTTCGTTACTCCGATCGGCGTTCGTTACTCCGATTGACGTTCGTCGCTGCGATTGGTGTGCCGACATGATATTACAGTCCTGGCCGCGGCGCATCGCCTGGCCGGCCGGACATCGCTACGACGTGGCGACGGCGGGGACCGCCGATCGCTCCCGGAGCAGAGCTGTGAACGCCAGCGCCACGAAGGACAGCAAGAGCATGAGCACGAATGCGCCGTCGTAGCTCCCCCGCTGGTCGAAGATGAAGGCGCCGACGAAGGCGCCGAGCCCGCCGGCGACCTGGTGGACCATGGAGATGACGCCGCTTATCGCCCCCAGGCGCGCCGTGCCGAATATGTTCCCGGCGAACACGACGGTCAGCGGAGCGGTGATCAGGAACGTGAACCCGTAGGCGAGGGCAAATACCAGGATGCCTAGCGTGCTCTGGAAGTAGATTATTCCGGCGAAGATGGCGATGCGAAGCGCAAAGCACAGGGCGGTCGGCCGCGCGGCGCCGAACGCGTCGGCCAGGAGCCCGGACGCTATCACGCCGAAGAGGCCCAGGAGTCCCATCAGCGCCAGCATGTTGCCCGCGAGTAGAGGTCCGACGCCCTGGTCCTCCGCAAAGGCCACGACGTGAGTCGCGACGAAGAAGTCCTGGAAGCCGCACACGCCGTAGATGGCCACCAGGAGCCAGAGCTGACGCGAGGCGAACGCTCCGCGCAGGCTGACCCCCTGGCCGTCTGGCGGAGGTGTGCCTTCAGGGCCGCGCGGTGCATCGGCCGGCGCAGGTCTCGACCTGACGGTTACCAGGACGAGCGGGACGATGGCGAAGCTGGCTATCCCCAGCGCCGCGAAGGAGTTCCGCCAGCCCAGGGAGGTCAGCAGAGAAGCCAGAAGCATGATGAGCACGAGCTGCCCGATGGCATTGCCCGAGATCGCCGAGCTCGCCGCCAGCCCTCGGCGGTGAGGAAACCAACGCGTTATCAGCACGCTTACCGGTCCCACGCTAGTGCCAGCCTGACCGATGGCGTAGACAAGGCCGTAGAGCGCGAACAGGTGCCAGGGCGCCGACACTCGCGAGACGAGGCCGATGCCCACGGCGGCCACGGCGGCTGCGATGGCCATGACCCAGCGTATGCTGTACCTGTCCACCAGCCGTCCGACGACGGGCATGGCCAGCGCGGAGGCGAACATGAAGGTCGTCACCGCCAAGGTGACCGACGACCGGCTCCAGCCCAGGTCATCGGTCATCGGCTTCAGCATCAGGCCGAAGGCGAAGCGCGAGCCCCCGCTGAAGAAGAGCACCGCGAATCCGGTGGCGAGAATCACCCAGCTGCGTTCGAAGCGGCGCACTTCCTCTCCAATCTCGGCAGTCTCGGCGGCCGCGCCAGATTAGCACCGGGTGCCACCCGAGTCAACGGCGACCCGGCCTTGACACCGCACCGGTGGAGGCTACAATCAGCAATGTCTTCCGAGCGGTCTCCGAGCCCGATTCCGGTGCGCCCCACGGCCTTGCTACCGCCTCGGGCCCGGGACCCCACCTCGGAGTTTCGCCAGGCCAAGCCGGCGTTCTTAGCGGACGCTCGGTCGCGTTTGAACCAGTAGGAGTGGTTTTGGATTGAGATGAGAGCCACGGTGCCAGTGCTAATAATCTCGGGGTCGATGGGGTCCGGAAAAACCACGGTCCTCTCCGAGCTGTCCGACCTGCTGGAGGAGGCGAATGTGGCGCACGCGGCTATCGACTTGGACTGGCTCTCAATTATGCATCCATCGCAAGGACAACACGGGGAGCGATTGATGTTCGCGAATCTCGCCGCCGTATGGCCGGTCTACGCGGCCGCTGGAGCGGAGCGATTGGTCGTTGCGCGTGTCGTAGAAGATCGGTCAGAGCTTCAGCAATACCGCGACGCGGTACCCGGAGCCGACGAGCCGGTCGTTTGCCGGCTAGAGGCGTCGATTGACACGATGCAGGAGCGCTTACGCTGCCGTGAGCCAGGGATGTTCCAAGCGGAAGGAGTCGCCCGCTCAGCGGCGTTGGCCGGCATCTTGAGGCGAACGCGAGCCGAGGATTTCACGGTCGACAACGGAGCAGGGTGCTCTATTACTGACGTGGCACGTGAGGTGCTCTCGCGTGCTGGTTGGCTGTAAGAGGGATCTTTACACCGCGCACTGACCGACTTGGATGAAGTGCCCTTGGGTAATCTTGAGGCGTGCCTCGTAAGGCCCGCCGTGAGGAGGAGTCGTGAACGGAGCAGAGCTGAAGCAGAAGGTCCACGGCGGCGGAATCATCTACGGCACCATGCTTAGCATGAGCCGCAACCCCCGATGGTCGACCCCAATGTCCGCCTTCGGGCTGGACTACGTCATCGTCGACACCGAGCACTCGCCCCGCGGCAGAGACGACATCGCGGACTTCCTCGCCGCGTTCAACTTCAGCGGCGTGGTCCCCATCGTCCGGATTCCGATACCCGACTCCCACTACGTGACCATGGCGCTGGACGCGGGAGCGCAGGGAATCCTCGCGCCGTACTGTGAGTCCGTGGAGGAGGCCAAGGAGGTCGTCTCGGCGGCCAAATGGCGGCCTCTGAAGGGCGCCCTCGTCCGGCGGGTTATCGAGACGGGTGATTTCCCCAGCGCGGCCACCAAGGAGTATCTGGAGAATCGCAACCGCAATACCGTCTGCATCGTCGGCATCGAGAGTCCTGCCGGCATCGCCAAGCTGGACGATATTCTGAAGGTGGACGGTATCGACGCCATCTTCGTAGGCCCCAACGACCTCAGCATCTGTCTGGGCCATCCCGACCAGTATGACCATCCCGACTATGAGGCGGCTCTGCGTGAGATACTCAGCAAGTGCAAGGCCCACGACACCCCGACGCTGATCCACCATCAGACGATACCGCTGACGCAGAAGTGGCTCAGGGAGGGCGCTCGCTTCGTTCTGTACAGCAGCGACGCCCGCACGATGCACAACGGGTTCCGCGAGGAGTTCGGCGCCATCAAGTTGGTCGGCGACGAGCTGGGAGGCGGCGCATCCGAGGAGGTCGGCGAGTCGGAAGAGGTGATCTAGCGCCGCTATACAACCGGACAGTCCCTTCCCCCGTGGGGGAAGGGTAGGCCTGTCCCTTCGGTGAACTCAGGGCAGGCTCTGAGCGAAGCCGAAGGGATGGGGGGCCCGCTAACCGAGGAGGCTAACGTGACCTGGGACTTCGTCAACGTCAACGGCCCGTACGGCGGGGTCACGGAAGGCCCCGCATGGGACGGGGGCGGCCTGCTGTTCACGCACATCCCGACCAGCCGGATCATGCGCTTCGACCCGGCCAGCCGGTCGTCCTCGGTGGTCCGGTCCGACACGAACCACGCAAACGGCCTGATGCTCGACCCCGGCGGACACCTCTACGCGTGTGAGGGCGACGCTCGCCGCGTCGTTCGCTACGAGCCGGACGGCGGCGTGACGGTGCTGGCCGACAGCTTCGAGGGCAAGCGTTTCAATATACCCAACGACCTGGCCATCGACCTCCAGGGCAGGGTCTGGTTCACCGACCCTTACTACGAGGGCGCGGCGGGCGCCTGGAGCCAGGACCGGGCCAACAAGAACCTTGACCACGACTCGGTGTACCGGCTGGACCCCCAACCGGGCGGCTCGTGGAGTATTGCGCGAGTTACCTTCGACACGACCCGGCCCAACGGGCTGCTCTTCTCCCTCGACCATTCGACGCTGTACGTCGCCCAGAGCGGCCGCAACCCGGACGAGAAGAGGCAGCTGCGCGGCTACCCGGTCCAGGCCGACGGCAGCCTGGGCCCAGGCAGGGTGCTGCACGATTTCGGCGAGTATCGCGGCATTGACGGCATGGTCCTGGACACCGACGGCAACATCGTCGCGACGGCCGGCTACCGTCAGGGCGGCCCCGGTCCGATGATCTACGTCTTCGCGCCGTCGGGCGAGGTTCTCGAGACGCACCCGCTGGAGGTCGACCGGCCCACGAACTGCTCCTTCGGCGGCCCCGACCTTACGACCCTGTACGTCACGACGGGGGACGGGCATCTGCTTCGGGCGTTTACCGAGCGGCGAGGGCGGCTGCTGTACCCTCCACAGAGCTGACCGGCCCGCACTCCCGATGCTCAGGATGGCCGGGTAATGCGGGAGCTCGAAAAAGAACGATGCTGGGGATGGCCGGGTAGTGCCGGTTCTCGAAACAAACGATGCTCAGGATGACCAGGTAGTGCCGGTTCTCGAAAAAAACGAGACTGAGGTCCTGGTCATCGGCGGTGGCATTGCGGGCGCCTCCACCGCCTACCATCTCGCTCGGCACGGACGCGCCGTCACCCTCGTCGAGCGAGGCGGCATCGCGTCGGAGGCATCCGGGGTCAACGCAGGCTCCATCGGCTCGATCGGCTGGGGAGACGAGCCCGACCTGCAATCGTACCTGACGATGGGCAGCCTCCAGATCTTCAAGACCCTGCAGCTCGACGCAGGCTGCGACATCGAGTTCCGCCAGTCCGGATCGCTGCAGGCAATCCAGACGGAAGCGCAGTACGATTTCATCCGCGACAAGGTGCTGCGTCTTCGGTCGGAGGGCTACTCGATCGAGCTGCTTTCGACACGGGAGGCTCGCGCCGTCGAGCCAAAGGCCAGCCCCGACATGCTGGGCTTCGCCCTCTCGCCGTTCAGGGCTCAGGCCGATCCGGTCAAGGCTACTCAGGCCTTCGCCGCCGTCGCCCGCCGGGAAGGGGCCGTCGTCCTCACGCACCGCGAGGTCACGACGTTGCGCGAGGCCGGAGATGGCTCGTACCGCATCGGGACATCGGAGGGGGAGCTCCGCGCGGGCGCCCTGGTCATTGCCGCCGGCGCGTGGTGCGGCCCGATCGGCGAGATGCTGGGACTCCGCATTCCCATCGTGCCCGTGCGCGGACAGATGTGGGCTACCGGAAGCGTTAGCCCCTCGGTGTACCACACGATATCGGCCGCCGAGTCCGAGCTTCAATGGCACGGAGATGCGGGCGACGGCACGCCGCCGGACCTGACCCACCGCGATGGGAGACGCGTCACCCGGCACCTCTACGGGCGTCAGACGCGCCAGGGCGAGATCGTCTTCGGGGGAGACAGGCAGTCGGCCGGCTTCGACAAGGCGGTAGACACCGACGGCATCGAGGTCAACCGCGGCCAGGCCGTCGAGGTCCTGCCGTTCCTATCGCGGCTCCCCATCGAGCGGACCTGGGCGGGGCTAATGCCCTTCTCACCGGATGGCAAGCCCATCATCGGTCGAATACCCCTTCGCAAAAACCTCTACGTCGTCACGGGTCTGGCGTCCTCCGGGTTCGGACGGGGCCCAATGGCCGGCAAGCTGCTCGCCGACTACATCCACTCGGGGCACATGCCGCAGCCGCTGGCCGAGGCGGACCCGGCGCGCTGCGTAACCGATGCCGGCTAGCGCCTGGGCATCTCCGCGATATTTCGCCGGGCTTCCCAGCCCACCCTTGCGCCGGCCCAGCGAGCGCGGAAACTGGACTGCGCCCATCGCGTCCCCTATAATCTGGGGCGAAATCGACCTCAGGAAGGACCTTTTTTCTAATGACGAACGAGACGATCCGCATCGGGCTGGTGGGCGCCGGCGCCAACACCCGCCTCCGGCACATCCCCGGCTTTCAGGCCATCGATGGCGTCGAGCTGGTCAGCGTGGCCAACCGCAGCCGTGAGTCGGGCCAGCGCATCGCCGACGAGTACGGCATTCCGACCGTCTACGATAGCTGGGTTGACCTCATCGAGGACCCGGATACCAACGCCATCTGCATCGGCACGTGGCCTTACACTCACCGCACCATGGTGATCGCGGCGCTGGAGGCCGGCAAACACGTGATCACCGAGGCCCGCATGTGCATGGACGCCTCTGAGGCCCACGAGATGCTGGCGGTCTCGCGAGATTCTCCCGAGCTGATCGCTCAGATCGTGCCGGCGCCCCACACGCTGAAGGTCGACGCGAAGATCAAAGAGCTGATCGCGGAAGGCTACCTGGGCGACATCCTGTCGGTGGACATGATCGTGCACCAGGGCGACTTCATAGACCACGACGGACCGCTGCACTGGCGACACAATCGCGACCTCAGCGGCTACAACATCATGCAGATGGGCATCTGGTACGAGGCGATGATGCGGTGGATAGGACCGGCCGAAAGCGTTCGCACCGTCGCCAGGGTACACGTCAAGACGCGGGTTGACGGCTCCGGCGCTCGGCGGTTCATCACCATCCCCGATCACGTGGAGACCATCTGCGAGATGGTGTCGGGGCCGGTGGTCCACATGCGGTTCAGCACCGTCACGGGGCTGGCGCCGGGCGATGGCGTCTGGTTCTCCGGCACCGAGGGAACGCTGACACTGGACGCCTCCAACATGACTCTGCGCGGCGGCCGCCGCGGCGACAGCCGGCTCTCGGAGATCTCCATTCCTTCCGCGCAGCAGGGCGCCTGGCGCGTCGAGGAGGAGTTCATCAACGCGATACGAGGCATTGAGCCGGTAACGCACACCAACTTCGACGACGGCGTCAGATATATGGAGTTCACGGAGGCCGTGACCCGCAGCTTCCAGACCGCGGAGACGGTGTTTTTGCCCCTCTAGCGGGCTGACGAAAACATGGGGAGTGCAGTCCCGATCCGTCGGGATTGCCGGGAGTCTGAAGGGTGTCCCTCAGATACATTTCTTCCCTTTCCTCACTCGAAAGGGCGCCAGAGAGATGGTCGAAAACAGTTTTTCAGCACCCTATTAGCGGAGAAGCTGACATGAGAGGAGACCCAACAAGATATTGAATTACGACGACATCTTCTCGAAGAACCTGCCGGCGCCCGTTGACGTGCCCGCGGGGCTACGCGCGCAGACGAAGTACGTCTTCTCGGTGACCTACGCTGATCCCGAGGCTCTGCCGCCGGACGAGTTCGCCGACGCGATGCGCACAGCCCTGCTCCGGGAGGGCCGAGAGCTCGCGATGTACCCGCCGCCACAGGGGCACGTCGGCATGCGGGAGCTCATCGCTCATAACCTCAGCGAGAATCGCGGCTTCGAGCCAGATATCGACTGCATGTTCCTCAGCGCCGGCGCGGGTGGCGCGATTCAGACCGTCCTCGACGCCTTCATAGACCCCGGCGACATCGTGCTCGTCGAGGAGTTCAGCTATCTGGGCACCCTCGGGATGTTGCTGGCGCGCAGGGCCGATGTGATCCACATCCCGACGGACGACCAGGGTATGGACACCGATGCCCTCGAGAACACCCTGAAGCAACTCGCCGCAAAGGGCAAGCGCCCCAAGTTCATCTACACCATATCGGTCTACCAGAACCCTATGGGCATGACCCTGAGCATCGAGCGCCGCAAGCGCATGGTGGAGCTTTCGCAACAGTACGGGGTGCCCATATTCGAAAACGAGTCTTACGCCGATTTTCGCATCGAGGGCCCGCCGTTGCCTCCGGCCATGAGCGCTATCGACGACCAGGACTCGGTCATGTACGTTTCGGCCTACACCAAGCTCCTGGGCTGCGGACTGAGGCTGGGCTACGGAGTCGTGCCCCCCGCGGTGCGGGATACGCTGGCCAAGATCCGGTTCGGAACGTCTCCGAGCCACCTGGCGGCCATGACCGTGTTCGAGTATCTGCGGGACCACAAGGACGACCATATCGAGCGCGTGGGGCTCTCGCTGAGAGCCAAGCGCGACGCCATGCTGGCGGCCCTGGGCGAGAGCTTTCCGCCCGAGTGCTCCTGGAACAAGCCCGATGGGGGAATGATGATCTGGGTGCGGCTTCCCGAGGGAGCCGACACCTGGGCCGCGCTCGACAGAGCCGTCGAGGCCGACGTCAAGTACAACCCGGGGCCGGTCTTCCGCGCCAACCGCGACGGCCACAACTTCCTGCGCCTAACCTACAGCCACAACAGCCCCGAAGAGATTCACGAGGGTATTTCGAGGCTGGCCGAGGTCTTTCACAAAGAGGGGCTGTTCAACACGAGCGGGTGACCCGCCCGCCTCCGCCAGTCTCGAACGGCTACGGGCCGTCCCTCGATCGTCTAGTACTTAGAGGCTCTTAGTCAGCAAGAGAGCGATACGTACTTTTTCCCCCCCACGTGCCCGTGAGGTTTAAGGTCTGGGGGACACCCATTCGACGATGCTCAGGGCAGGCTCCCCAGACACCCGCCAGCCCGACTCGTCGGGACTTGGAACCCCCGGGAGCCCGAGGGGCTTGGCCCTTCGGAGCCCTTTCGAGGGTGGGCGGTGGGCTGTATCAAGACTTATGCAACCACGCACAAGCCCTGCTTGCACGGCGTCAACGGGGCTCGCCCAGAGATCGAGTGGAGGTCATGGATTTGACTGTTGGTTGGGGTATCATCAGCACCGGACGGCATCCCGACGTCAAGGTAGCGCCCGCGATGAAGCTGGCCGAGGATACGCGGATAGCGGCCGTTTACAGCCGGGACGTGAGCCGGGCGGAGGCGTTCGCGCAGAGGCACGGCGTCCCCAACGCCTACGACTCGGTAGATGCCCTGCTGCGAGATCCAGGCGTGGACGCGGTCTTCATCGCATCCCCGAACTCCCTCCACGCGGCTCACGCTATCGCATCGGCCCAGGCGGGAAAGCACGTGCTGGTTGAGAAGCCGATGGCCGTGAGCGTGGAGCAGGCGGTGGATATGGTGCGCGCGGCCAAGGACAACGGCGTGAAGCTCGGCGTGGGCTTCCACCTTCGGCATCACCCGGGCCACAAGAAAGTCCGGGAGCTGATGGAGCAGGGAGTCGTCGGAGTGGCCTCGATGGTCCAGGCGCAGTGGTGCCTAGGGCGAAGGGGTATGGTGGACCCTCCACCGCGGTCCGGCCTCAGCGCCTGGTGGGGAGACCCCGAGATGACGGGCGGCGCCTCGACGCTGATGGGCACGGGCGTTCACGTGGTGGACCTGCTTCAGTTTCTGATGGGACAGCCGATAGTTGAGGTGGCCGCCATCACCGACGGGCAGACGGCAGAGCGCCCGCTCGAGCAGGCCGCCGCCGTGGCCATTCGCTTCGAGGATGGGATGGTAGGGACCATCTGTGTGGGGCGTCGCATGCCCGACACCGAGAACGACGCCATGATCTACGGTAGCGATGGCAGGATCGCCCTGCGAGGTACGGTCTGGGAGGCTCTAACGGGCGAACTCGAGGTG
>JADFIF010000101.1 GCA_022566795.1 Chloroflexota bacterium | reverse complement strand
TGGTCATCATCGGCTCCGACGCCAACTCCAACCACCCGGTCGCGGCGTCTCGGATGCGCCGAGCGGTTATCGAGCGCGGCGCGAAGCTTATCGTCATCAACCCTCGCCGCATCGAGATGTGCGACTTCGCCGAGCTCTGGCTCCGGCCGCGCCCCGGCACCGATGTGGCCCTCCTTAACGCGATGGCGAAAGTCATCCTGGACGAAGGCCTGTCCGACGAGGGCTTTGTCACGGACCGGACCGAGGGGTTCGACGAGTGGAAACAGGTGGTAGAAAAATACGGCCTGGAATATGCCGAGCAGATCACAGGCGTGCCCGCCGACGACATAGCCAACGCGGCGCGCATCTACGCGCGGCCGCCCTTCAGCGGGTCCTGCCTCATCTGGGGCATGGGTATCACTCAGCATACCAACGGGACGGCCAACGCTCACGGCCTGCTGAACCTGGCGCTGGTGGCCGGGCAGATGGGCAAGCCGGGTTCGGGCATATCCCCTCTCCGCGGCCAGAACAACGTTCAGGGCTGTGGCGACGCGGGATGTCTGCCGAACGCCTTCCCCGGATACCAGACGCTCAGCGATTCGACCGTCGCCAAGTTCCAGACGGCCTGGGGCGGCCATCCCCTGCCTCCCGAGCCAGGCCTGGTGATAACGGACATGGTCGGAGCCATGCTCGACGGCAGGATCAAGGCAATGTACATCACCGGAGAGAACCCGCTCCTGAGTGAGCCGGATCTTCACCACGCCGAGGAGGCCTTCAAGAAGCTGGAGCTGCTGGTGGTCCAGGACATCTTCATGCACGAGACCGCGGCGATCGCCGACGTGGTGCTGCCGGCCACGAGCTTTGCCGAGAAGGACGGGACCTTCACCAACAGCGAGCGGCGGGTGCAGCGGGTGCGGAAGGTCATCGAGCCCATCGGCGAGAGCCGGCCGGACTGGGAGATCGTCTCCGAGCTGGCCCGGCGCGTCGGCCGGCGTCTGGGTATCGACGTCGAAGGCGAGTTCTCGTACGCTCACCCGTCGGAGATTTGGGACGAGATGGCGGCGCTGACGCCGAGCATGGCGGGTATATCGTATCGGAGACTCGACGACGAGGGCGGGATTCAGTGGCCCTGTCCGTCAGACGACCATCCGGGCACCCGCTTCCTCTACGAAAGCGATTTTCCTCGGGGACCGAGGGCGAAGTTCGTCGCCTTCGACCAGGGGCCGCAGGCCGAAGAGATGCCGAACGCACGCTTTCCACTGCTTCTGAACACGGGCCGAGTTCTGTACCACTGGCACGGCGGAACGCTCACACGCCGGGCGCCTGAGCTGCTGGCGAGAGCACCGGAGTTGGAGATCGCCATGAGCTCCGAGGACGGCCACCGGTACTCCGTCGCCGACGGCGAGTGGGTGCGGCTGCGGTCGCGGCGCGGCGACCTCGAGGGCCGGGTGCTCTACACCGAGAAGATGCAGCCGGGCCAGGTCTTCGTGCCTTTCGTCAAGCTCAAAGACCATGCAGCCAACTTCCTGACAAATGCGGCGCTGGACCCGAACTCGCGCATACCGGAGTACAAGGTCTGCGCCGTGCGCCTGGAGAAAATTGGGGTCGAGAGCGCCGCCGGCGGCTCCGGCAGAAGGCGCCGGAAGGCTTAGCCTAGACTCAGAGTGGGCAGAAAATCCTCTCCTCAACGCGGGGGAGAGCTACAGAGGGGACGCAGCGATGGGTTCCAATGGCGTAAGCTTCACCCCCTTCCTAAACTTCCCAACACTGAGTGGGAATGGACTATTGAGGAACGAGGGCAATGACCACACTTAGCCAATTCCCGAGACCTGAGGCGGGCCAGTACGCCGGGCGCCGCAAGCTCTTCCTCGTCCCGCTGTTCGCGTTGCCTCCGGGCGTACCCGAGGACGGGACCAAGCTCTTGGAGCGGTACTGGTCCGAGGTGAGGGACCACGTCACCAACCTCGAGCGATCGCTTGGAGCCGTCTCCCACGTCTTCCATGAGACGGTGTTCAGCGAGGGCGACGAGGGGCTGAAGATGGTCGAGGCGCTCAACCCCGGGGTGTCCGCCTTCGTACAGGCGATGTGTCGCTCGACCGCCTCCCTTGAAGCCACCGAGGACAGGGACCTGGTGGAGGAGAACTCCGACTGGCAGCGCTGTATATCTATTGGACTGATGAGTCAGAAGGTGATCTCGGCGGCGCTGGACGGATACCGTGAGACCACGCAGAAGCGCTTCGAGCACATGGGCTCCCGTATCGAGGAGACTCTTGGCGAAGGGGAGGTCGGGGTGCTCTTCGTGCGAGAGGACCACAGCATCCAGTTTCCGTCCGACATCCAGGTATTTTATGTAGCGCCGCCGGGACTGGATGCGCTGAAGCGGTGGATGGATGCTCAGGTGCGCCCGGCGGCTCAGGCCGGCGAACGAGCCCAGGAGACCGGTCAGCCGGAAGACCAGGCCACCGCCGCGGATAGTCCCGCTGAGCCGGAGGATGCGGACGAGGACGGCGCTACACCCGCAGCCGAGCAGAGTCAGTAGCGGCGGCTGCCCTCGACAAAATCGCCGCGTGTGGGCGCCGCGGGCAGCTCCCCGTGTTCGCATTGAGCCCTGTCAACTTGTGGGATCGGAGTGTGCCTATGTCCACCAACGGAAAACCCCGCCGCAGCCAGGCCTGGCTCGACACACCCGAGCTGTACGGGTGGCTGAGACGCGCGGCGTTCAAGGCCGAAGGGTTCGGAGAGCAGGCCTACGAGGGGCGGCCCATAATCGGCATTTGCAACACCTGGAGCGAGCTGACTCACTGCAACGCCCACCTGCGCCAGCTCGCCGAGGCCGTCAAACGCGGCGTCTGGCAGGCGGGCGGGTTCCCGCTGGAGTTCCCGGTGATGTCCCTGGGCGAGTACAACATGCGCCCCACGACCATGCTGTACCGCAACCTCATGAGTATGGACGTGGAGGAGTCGATCACCGCCAACCCCCTGGACGGCGTCGTGCTGCTGGGTGGCTGCGACAAGACGACGCCCGCCCTGCTCATGGGCGCGGCCAGCGCGGACGTCCCCGCCATTCTCGTGACCGGCGGGCCGCAGCTCAAGGGAAACTGGCGGGGCGAGGAGCTGGGCTCCTGCACCGACTGCCGTCGCTACGAGACGGAGCTCCGCGCCGGCCGCATAACCGACGAGGAGTGGGCCGAGCTTCAGAGCTGCATCCTGCGCAGCCCCGGCCACTGCATGGTGATGGGAACGGCGTCGACGATGGCGTCGATGGGCGAGGCTTTGGGCATCGCGCTTCCCGGCAACGCGGCTATTCCCGCGGTCGACTCTCGGAGGATGCAGCTGGCCGAGGCGGCCGGCCGTAAGATCGTCGATCTCGTCGAGAGCGACCTTCGACCGTCCGCCGTCCTGAGCCGCCGCGCGTTCGAGAACGCCATCCGGACGCTCCACGCCATCGGCGGCTCGACCAACGCGATCATCCATCTGGCCGCCATCGCCGGCCGGCTTGGCATCGACCTCCCGCTGGCGCTGTTCGACGAGCTGTCCCGGACGACGCCGTTCATCCTGGACCTGAAGCCCTCGGGCCGGTTCCTCATGGAGGACTTCTTCTACGCCGGAGGGATTCCGGCGGTGCTCAAGGAGATCTCGCCTCTGCTGCACCTTGAGGCGCCCACGATTACGGGCAGGACCCTCGGCGAAAACCTGGACGCGGCGGACAACCAGAACGCCGAGCTTATTAGGAGCGCCGACGCTCCACTCAGTCCAGAGGGTGGCCTGGCGGTCCTGTACGGCTCGCTGGCGCCGGAAGGGGCCGTCATCAAGCCCACGGCTGCCTCGCCGGAGCTGCTGACGCATCGCGGTCGGGCCCTGGTGTTCGAAGACCACGACGACCTGGGACGGCGCATAGACGACCCTGAGCTTGACGTGACGCCGGAGGACGTTCTGGTCATGCGCAACGGCGGCTCCATCGGAGCGCCGGGGATGCCCGAGTGGGGACTATTGCCCCTGCCTCGGAAGCTGCTTCAGCGGGGCATCAGGGATATGGTCCGCCTGAGCGACGCCCGGATGAGCGGGACGGCCTTCGGCACCGTCGTCGTCCACGTAGCGCCCGAGTCCGCGGCGGGCGGCCCGCTGGCGGCGGTTCGAGACGGCGATCTTATCGAGCTCGACGTGCCGAACAGACGCCTCGACCTGCTGGTCGACGAGCGGGAGGTCCAGCGGCGCCTTGCGGAGCGGCCCGCGCCCAAGACGCACTATGCCAGGGGCTACGGATGGCTATTCGCCCAGCACATTCTGGGCGCGGACCGGGGGTGCGACTTCGACTTCCTGCGGGCGGAGGGTGTGGCGGAGGCCGCGGTCACTCCGTAGACAATCCAAGTCCGACGCGCGGGGCCGTCTCGCGGCGTGCCGGAATCGGGGCGGCTGTCAGATCGGGACCACGCTCAGGCCCTGAAACCTCGTGAAGTCGCGGTCCTCGGACACGAGGGCCTCGACGCCGTGTTCCAGGCACACAGCGGCGATCTGCGCGTCGAACACCAGATTCCCCGTCGTCTGGGCCCGGCTCGCCGTGTCGGTCAGGAGTGTCCAGTAGCGCTCACCGGGCATGAGCAGGCGAACGGTAGGGCTCTCCAGGAGGGCGTCGATCGCGGAGAGGGCTTCCTCCAACGGTGTCGGAGGGTTGAACACCCTTCGATGGGTGACGACGCGCAGGAACTCGCCGATGCAGAAGACCGGGATGCCCCAGGGAACCTGACCTTCGGCAAGCTCGCGGAGCAGCGCTACTGCCTCCGAATGCTTGGGCATCTCCTCTCGATGGTAGTGAACGAGCACATTGGTGTCTAAGGCCCTCACGCCCGGCCTTCCATGATTTCGTAGAGGGAGTCACGGTCGTCTATGTTGACTCCCGGGAGGAGCTCTCCGCGCTTCGTAATGACTCTCAGACTGAAGCGTTTCGAAGGGTTCGGTGGATTGAGGTGCTGCATAAGGGCCTCCTCGACGACGCGCGTCAGGGTCTTGCCCTCCTTGGCGGCCTTCACCTTGGCGGCCTGGTACAGGTGATCGTCGATGTCAAGTGTCGTTCGCACGCATAAAAGCATATAGCGAGCACATAAATGTGTCAACCTTGCCAGACATGCCGCAACTATAACTTCTTCGCTGAAGGAAGGCTTGGTCACTAAGACTTCTTCGCGGGAGGGAGGCTTGGTCAGGATTGGCCAGGGCCTAAGTCAGAATATAGCTGCGGCTGCGCTGGTTGAAGTCACCGTTGCCTAGGGCATCCTGCTACTCGGCGACCAGCACGGCTCGGATGGCCTCGGCCTCCTCTTCCGTCAAGACCCAGTCGGCGGCGGCGACGTTCTCCTCGATCTCCTCGGGGCGCCTGGCGCCCACCAGCGCGACGGTTACGACCGGGTTCGAGATGACCCAGGCCAGGGCGAGCTGGGCGACGCTTCTGCCTGTGTCGGCCGCGAGGTCCTTGAGGTCGTCGACCTTCCGCAGGTTTTCCAGGAAGGTGTCGCCCTCGAACAGCGGCTGCCCGAACGCGGTCAGGTTTCGACGCCAGTCGTCGGCTTCGAAGGTCGTGTCGGGGGTCATCGTGCCCGTGAGCAGGCCGTGCGCCAGCGAGCCGTAGGCCATGACGCCGACACTGCGTTCCCGGCAGAAGGGAAATGTCTCGGACTCGGGTCGGAAGTCGAAAAGGTGGTAGCCCACCTGGTCGCATGCTATGGGAAAGGTCTCCAGTGACTCGCTCAGCTGCTCGGCGCTGAAGTTGCTGACGCCGCCGTGCCTGATCTTGCCGTCCCGTTGGAAATCGGCGAAGGCCTCCATCGGCTCGGCGAAGGGCCTGGACTCGTCGGGCCAGTGGATGAGGTAGAGGTCCAGGTAGTCGGTGTTCAGATTGCGGAGGGACTCTTCCAAACCCCGCGTCAGGTGCTCGCGGGAGCTGTTCCGCTCCGAGCCCGCTCCGGGCTCGGACCACTCGAGGCCGCCCTTGCTGACCAGCACCACCCGATCGCGCTTGCCTTCCAGGGCTTTGCCCAACAGGCGCTCTCCCTCGCCCCAGCCATACACGGCGGCCGTGTCGAAAAGCGTGATGCCGCTGTCGATCGCCGCGTGAATGGCGCGGACCACCTCGTCTTCATCGAAGGCGCCGTAGTGCCCGCGGCCCATGGGCCAGCCGCCAAATCCGATGACCGACGTGACCAGGTCTGAGTTGCCGAAGTTGCGGTACTGCATGGATTTCCTCTCTCGACTTTAGCGGGCGGGTTTCAGACCCGCCTCTACCACGCGCGGGGCGTCAGAAAATTAACAGGCGATGAGAAGTGGGGAGTGCAGAGGGGCTTAACCCCTCTGCCAGGAGTCTGAGGGTGTCCCTCAGATACAATTTCTTCCCTTTCCTCAATGGGCGCCAAAGGGATGGTCGAAAGAGTTCTTCAGCGCCCTGCTAAGTCGTGAGCCGAGCTGGCCGATGCGCTAATACCGATTCCCCTAATCAGCGCCGTTTATTCGTAGGGGCAACCCCCCTGTGGTTGCCCAAGGTCACGGCAGGCACAGGGGCCTGCCCCTACGAGACACGACCTTGTCCAGGGCGTGACAACCGCTCGCAATTTAGGATGTTTTCAAACAGAATTGGTATAAGCCTGATCACCAGTCGCTACACATCCAGCTGAACCTTGATAGAGCCGGTGGACTTGTTGGAGGCGGTATCGAAGCCCTTCTGGATGTCTCGAAGTGGGAACTTGTGTGTAACCATCTGCTTCAGCGGAGCCCTGCCCGACGCCATCAGATCGATGGCGAGCTCGTAGTCGTGGCGTCCATCCATGATGCTGTAGCATGAGGAGAAGATGATGGACTGCTCGCTGAGCAGTGGCTCCATCCAGTCGATCGTCATGGGCTGTCGAAAGCCTCCGAGGATGACGATTCGCCCCTGCATGCGGGTGGTCTTGATGGACTGCTTCAGCGTGGCGTCGCTGTTGCCGCCAACCGTCTCGATGGTGAGGTCGGCGCCGCGGCCTTCTGTGGCGTCTGCCAGCGCGTCCCAAAGCCCTGGGCCATCCGGCGGCAGGGCGTCGTCGGCGCCCAGCCGCTTTGCGAGGACGGCCTGGTGCTCGTGGCGCGCGGTGGCGAACACCTTGCCCGCTCCCAGCGCCCTGGCCGCCGCCACCGCGGTCAGCCCGATGGTGCCGGCGCCGAGGACCACGACGGTCTCGCCGGGCGCCATGCCTCCACGGCGAACGGCGTGCACGGACACCGCCAGCGGCTCCACCAGCGCGCCCTCCTCCCATGAGAGGTCATCGGGCAGCTCGTAGCAGCCCTTGGCGCGGCGCTTCATCAGCTCCGCAAAACCGCCGCCGCCGTCCTCCGACTTGTCCAGGCACTGGCGGACCTGCCCCATGCGGCAGTACCAACAGACGCCGCAGGCACGGCCGTGTGCGATGGTGTCTACCGCCACTCGCTGGCCGACACGCGACGGGTCGACACCGGGCCCCACCTCGACGATCTCCCCGGCCACCTCGTGTCCGCCGGGCGTCAACTCGGGTGTCGTGTTGACGCCGTAGTTGAGCAGATCGGAGCCGCAGATTCCTGCCTGTCGGACGCGTATTACCGCGTCGCCGGGCCCGACCTCCGGCGCCTGTACGTCGGCGATCCGCATGTGGCCGTTGCCGTCGTGCAAGGCGGCGGTCATCGTTGGCATGGTGCTCCTCCAGTCTTGGGCCAGGCTTAGCCGGCGCTGAAAAACTCTTTTGACCATCCCCTTCGACGATGCTCAGGGCAGGCTCTCTGGCGCCCTTTCGAGAAATCTGTATCTGAGGGACACCCTCAGACTCCCGGCGAGGGGCTTAGCCCCTCTGCACTCCCCATTTTTCGTCAGTCTGTTAGGTGAGTTCCTCGGGATCCGGGTATCGCCGCGGATCTGACCCACCCTCCAGATGTTTTTTCCGAGTGAATCTCCCGGGCCCCTTGCCGGAGGGGCGTCCCTGGACTTCTCGATTGACCTCAGCGAAGCAGGGTCTCCAATCTACGCGAGTCCTTGCGCTGCGGACACCCTTTCGACGATGATCGGGGCAGGACCGTACCTCCGGAGAAGAGGGCCGGGCTACTGGTTGGCGGCCAGAAATCTCCGCGCCCCTTCGACGATGAGGGACGGGGCGTTGACCGCCGTCGAAATGTCGAACGACATCTTGCGTCCCGCCGCGTGGATGCGCTCGGCCACCCCCCGCTCCGCCTCCTTGACCTCCGGGTGGTCGGGCTGCCCGGGGAAGCCCATCGATTGGGCAAGGTCGTTGGAGCCCCACGCGAATGCGTCGATGCCCTCGACAGCAAGGATGGAGTCCAGATTCTCGAAGGCTTTGGCCGTCTCGAGCTGGCCCATGACCAGCATCTCCTTATTGGTCAGAGCCATGAACTCGGTACGCTCGGTTGCCGGCGAGTCCAACAGACTGGCATCGTTGTAGAAGGTGCCTCTGCCGCCTCCCCAGCTCCGGTTCCCGTCGGGCACGAAGCGACACGCGTCGACCAGGGCCTTGGCGTCGGCGGCCGTCTCGATGTGCGGACCAAGGATGCCCATCACGCCTCTGTCGAGGAACAGGTTGATCGTCGAGCTAGAGATGTTCGGGACTCGCGCCGTGACGGTGAGGCCGTATCCGTCGGCCGCACGGCACATGGCGTCGATGGACTCGGGGGAGAAAAGGCCGTGCTCGCCATCGAGGTTGATGAAGTCGAAGCCTCCGCCCATACCAACCAGCTCGATGAGCTCGGCGCTCGGGAAGACGAGTCCGAAACCCAGACCCTTTTTGCCCTGGCGGTTCTTCTCAAAGATATTGTTCTTCCTGACGTTTACCATCTGCTCCTCCTCTTCAGTGTGTCTTTACGCACGGCCGTGAGGTGCGTCCTCATATTTGGCGTAGATGCTCGAGAACCTCGGGGTTCAGAACGCGCTGAGGCATCCCGTCCAGAAATCCCTGGATGTTCTCGATCGTCTGCCCGTAGAAAGTCGCGTAGGTCTCGTGGGTCACGTAGCCGAGGTGCGGCGTCAGGAGCACGTTGTCCATCCCCAGCAGCGGATGGCCCTCGGGCAGAGGCTCGCGGTCGAAAACGTCGAGGCCGGCTCCCGCGATTGCGCCCGAGCTCAGGCTGCTGATCAGGGCGGCCTCATCGACTATCGGCCCTCGGGACGTGTTGATCAGAATCGCGCTGGACTTCATGAGGGCCAGCTCCCGGGAGCCCAGCAGGCCACGTGTGCGGTCGCTTAGCCTGAGGTGGATGGTGACGATGTCGGCCTGAGAAAGAAGGTCGTCCTTCGAGACCAGCTCCGCGCCGCACTCGCTTGCCCGCTGCTCGGTCAGATTCTGGCTCCAGGCGATGAGCCGCATACGGAACGCCCGGCCCACCTCGGACATCTGCCCGCCGATGTTGCCCAGCCCGATAAGGCCGAGGGTCTTTCCCTCCAGGCCGATGCCTACCGTGCGTTGCCATGCGCCCGCGCGAGTCTCATGATGCTCCTCGGGAATGTGCCGCGTCAGGGCAAAAATGAGGCCCCATGTCAGCTCCATAGTCGTTCGGCTCGAACCCGACGTGCCGCAGACGAGGATTCCTAGGTCGGTCGCCGCCTCCACGTCGATGGCGGCGTTTCGCATTCCGGCGGTGGCCAGGAGCTTGAGGTTGGGAAGCCTCTCCAGCAGCGACCGGGGGTAGGCGGTGCGCTCCCGAAGCGCCATGACCACATCGAACTCCTTCAGCCGATCGGCCAGAAGGTCCTCTTCCGCCAGGTGGTCATGAAAGACCTCGACGGCGGTCCCGCCGGGCAGGCTTCTCCAGTCGGCCGACTGGAGCGCCACACCCTGGTAGTCGTCCAGCAACGCGATCCGTATCATCTTCTTGCGGCCTCTCTAGGGCTCGTGGGGAGCCATTCCGGTTGACTCCGACCGGGAGAGCGGGTCGGTTTTGACCCGCCCCGACACACGGGGCTTTCCGGCAGTGCGCGGTCTGACTGTCTTCTCAAAAATAGTCCGGCTGGGCGGCGAACATCTCCTCGACCATCGCCCGGATGTCCGCCAGCGGGAGAATCGACGACGTCAGCGGGTCGAGCATTACGGCGTGTATCGCGGCCTCCCGGTCGGACTCGAGGATGGCCTTGACCGCCAGGCGTTGCACGTTGACGTTGGTCTGGATGAGCGCCGCGCACTGGGCGGGCAGCTCGCCGACATGGCAGGGGTGCACTCCCAGCCTGTCGACGACACAGGGGACCTCGACGCAGCACCCCTCCGGGAGGTTGGTGATGAGGCCCTCGTTGCGCACATTGACGTTGACGACTCTGGTCGTGCCCGTCTCCATCGAGTCGATGATGTAGGCCGCATACTCATTCGTGCGCACCGGCCGCAGCGGAGCGTCGCTTTCGAGCTCCCGCAGGATGGAGGCGTAGTGGGCCTCGCCTCGCTGCTCGCGCTCTCGGGCGTCGACGTCGAAAGGAGCCAGGTTGAAATCCTCCATTCGCGCGTTGGCGCCGCGAAAGTACGGCGTGTACTCGGACATATGCCGGCTCGATTCGGAGACGAAGTACCCGAACTGTCGCATCACCTCGAAGCGGACGCTGTCCCGAGCGTAGTTCCCCTGCTCATCCATGCTTGCCAGCAGCTCCGGATAGGCGTCTCGTCCATCGCGCTCGAACCGGAGGAACCACGCCATGTGGTTGATGCCCGCGGTCCAGTGAGAGATATCTTCGAGCGGCGCGCCGATGTACTCCGCCAGACGATGCGCCGTGTTTTGGACGCTGTGGCACAGGCCAACGGTACGGGTCGAAGTCGCGTCGCTGATGGCCCAACAAGCGATGGCCATGGGGTTGGTGTAGTTCAGCAACCACGCCTGCGGGCAGAGCTCCTCCATGTCTCGGCATATGTCGAGCAGCACGGGGACTGTTCGGAGGCCTTTGATGACGCCTCCTGGTCCGATGGTATCCCCGACCGCCTGGTCGACGCCAAAGCGCTGCGGAATGC
>JADFIF010000186.1 GCA_022566795.1 Chloroflexota bacterium | reverse complement strand
CAGATTGGAGAAGTGGTGCAACGGCTCGGGGGCCGGCTCGAGACCTTTTACTACGCCTTTGGAGATTACGATCTAGTGCTCATCGCCGATTTTCCAGACAACGAGAGTGCTGCAGCGATCTCCCTGGCGGCGACTTCTGGCGGGGCAGTCAAGTCGATCAAGACGACGCCCCTCATGACCACATCTCAGGGGATGGAGGCTATGCGCAAGGCCGCCGGAGCGGGATATCGGCCACCCAGCGGCTAACCATCGCTGAGGCCCCGCCCAGTATCTCTCGCCCCTGTGCCGTGGGCCGGGGTGCCTGCCCATCATACCGCTCCAGACGGTTCGCGTAGCGTGTGGCGCTCGTGGTCCGAAATCGCTGGCAGGGCGCGGAAAGCCACTTTCGATCATCCCCTCCGACGATGTTCAGGGCAGGCTCTCTGGCGCCCTTTCGAGTGAGGAAAGGGAAGAAATTGTATCTGAGCGACACCCTCAGTCTCCCGGCAGAGGGGCTTAGCCCCTCGGCACTCCCCATTTTTCATCAGCCTGTTAGTGCTTCGTTGCACAAGCCTTGGTACAGCCCATCGCCCACCCTCGAAAAGGCCCCGAGGGGACCAGCATCTACGGCCTCCCGAAATATCACACCTCTGAACCGCTTGCTCCCAGCATTTCGCGAAGATGTACTCACGGAAGAACAGGTCATCTTTCGGGAAGGACCTGCGGGCGCTCTGTAACCTGCTGGCTGCCGGACCCGGCGAACGAGTGAGCATGTAGCCGTCCCCCTGTGCCATCAGGGTGGGAACCAGGTGGAAGTTGCGGTACCGATACGATTCTGGAATCAGTCCCCACCGGTCGAGTAGGTCCGCTGCCGCCGCCAGGTCGTCCATGGCCCCGTTGACCAGGGTATTGACCACCACCTCGATCTGTCCCATTTCGACCGCATCCGAGGTTGCATCCCCTCGCCTCTCGTCCTCGAACACACGCAGGAGCCTTGCAAGCAACAGAAGACCCCGACCCCGGTAGTAGTGAGGCAGCGGGATGCGTTGGAGCTCGCGAGCGGGCTTCAGCGTACAGCTCCCACGCACCGGTCGGGTCGCACAAGCAGAGGCGGGCGTCCGCCTCCTGTAGGAGCGGTCGAACAAGGGCGCTCCCCAGCTCTTGGCGATTCAGCGTGGCCGCCTCGTGGGCGTACCTGAGGGCGCTGGGCCAGTCGCCCAGGGAGAAGGAACAGTCGGCGGCCAGCCTGCGAAGGTAGGAGTTGTTGCGCGCGCCCTCCTTTCTGGCTCATGGTGGCCCTCTCCTGGCGCTGGGAAGGGGTTCACGCGGCTGATCTGCGGAAGCCTACGGCCTCATCCGTACGTGGGTGATGATGGGCTGGACGCTCCAATTTCGTGGAATTGTGGCTACCGGAATTGCCCTCGGACAGAGCCCGACGTCACGGAGCGTTGACCGCCGTCACGAGCCCCAGTTAGAATAGCACCGTCCACCGCGGACCTATCGCCCGGAAGGGTGGGAGGCAGAAGGGATGTTCCGCTCGCTCTTTGGAGGGAAAAAGGGGAGACGCCAATCGGGCTCGGAGTCTGCCCGAGGGGACGACTCGATTAGGTCGGCCAGGGTTGGGGATGTCGTGGTCATCAGCGGCTTCTCTCCATCTCTCGAGGACGCCTACGTCGTCACGGAGAAGATCAACCGCTACGAGAGCTCCTTTGGTAAGTGGTATGATCTGGTGGGCTCGGACGGAGACCGGCCCATAGCTATGGAGTGGTCCGACGACGGGGGCCTGACCATATTCGTGTCCACGCAGGAATCCCCGATGGCGCTTTCTGCCGTGGGCCTCACCGACGACGAGCTTGTCCGGATGGACGAGGAGCAGTCCCTCGACAACTTCCTCGAGTATGAGGGTGAGCGGTACCTCTACAGCAATAGCTACGAGGTCTTCCGCTTCGAGGACGACCGCGATGAGGGCGAAGGCTTCTACCTGTGGGAGTTCTTCACCACGGGCCGGGAAAAGACGATCGCGGTGGTCAAATGGGAGGGGATGCCCTTTGAGGCGTACGCCTCAGAAGCGCTGTCCCCAGACCTGGTGAGCGTTTTCAAGAAGTGATCCTTAACGAGCCCGACGGGAGACGACAAGATGGTTGATGCCTTCATAGACACCCTGGAGCTATTTCCGAGAGGTCTCGTTTACGTCGGGATCGGTGTAGCGGTGCTGGTGATAGGGAAGCTGGTTCAGGAGCTTCTCACGCCGTACCAGATCAACCGACAGCTTCGTACGAAAGACAACGTCGCTCTCGGTCTGAGCATTACCGGCTACTACCTGGGCATCGTGATCGTATTCGTGGGCGCTGTCTACCAGGATTTTTCGAACCCCATAATAACCGACGGCCTGGGGTTCACGACGGACTACTGGCAGGATGTCCTGGAGGTCTTCCTGACCTCCCTCGCCGGGATCGCGGCGCTCAACCTCGCGAGGCTCGTGGTGGACAAGCTGGTGCTCCACCGGTTCAGCACCGAGCGGAAGATCATTGACGACCAGAACGCCGGCACAGGGGCCGTCGAGGCGGGCGTGTACATCGCGGCCGCCCTCGTCATCGCGGGGTCCGTCTCCGGCGAGGGTGGGGGTCCCGAGACCTCGCTGGCTTTCGCCGCTCTCGGCCTGCTGATACTTGTGCTATATACCCTGTTCTACGAGCTCACGACCTCGTTCAACATACACGATCAGATCGATGCGAATAACACTGCGGTCGGCGTCGCGTTGGCCGGCAACCTGGTCGCCATAGGCATCGTGGTGCTCAAGGCGGTCTTCGGCGACTTCGTCAACTGGGAAGAGGCGCTGGCGGGGTTCATCACGTTCGCCGCCTTCGGGTTTGGCCTCCTCTTGGCGATGA
>JADFIF010000013.1 GCA_022566795.1 Chloroflexota bacterium | reverse complement strand
AGAGCTCAGGTCCCCAGGTGTCGCTGATATACTCTCCTAGCCGCCAGCCCCCGGTGGCGAGAATCGCGCCACCGACGAACCGTGGCACGGTCTCAGCAACGATGAGACCACCCCCTCACATCCCCTCGCGAAAAAAGAAAAATGCGCTCAATGCCCTGAACGCGGGCGCTGTCAGATGGGATAATATCTATACTCAGGGTACCATCCGGGGATGCAGGGTGTCAAAGTCCTGGGGGGGTACGCCCGCCTCTTCCCCAATCGTGTCCGGAAGCGCCCCACAGGGGGGGCATGCACCGTTGGGCTGGGGTAACCGAGCGGGCAAGAGCGCTGTGGATAGCGGGTGACGAAGGCTTATGGTCCGTCGACTTGGAAGAGTGCTGCTCGCCGTTGGGCTGACCGTCATTGGGCTCCTGTTGATCGCGTCGATTACGCCGCAGGGCCGCGTGGCCGTTCGGACGGCGCTATTTCTACCCCAGGTCCTTCCTGCACTGCCCCTGCGTCCTCAACAGTGGCTTACGCCTGACCCTGTCAGGCGCGCAGTGGAGTTCCCTTTGTCGGATGGGCGTCGCGGGTCCGCTGACCTGTATCTTCCGGCGGGTTCCGGAAAGCACAGCGCGGTCTTGTTCTTCATGGGAGTCGTGCCACCCGATCGCGACGAGAAGCGGATCGTGCGTTTCGCCGAGGGCCTCGCGCGGACCGGGATGGTCGTCATGATCCCCTGGCTCGACAGCCAGCGGCTTGGCGTCGTTGCCCCTCAAGACGTCGACGGGCTGGTGCGCGCTTTCCAGTACATGAGCGCGCTGGAGACTGTGGATGCGGAGAGGGCAGGCATGGGCGGCATCTGCACCGGAGCCTCCTTGGCCATGGTGGCCGCCCAGGACCCCCGCATCGCGGACGATGTGAAGTTCATCAACTCCTTCGCCGGCTACTACGACGCTCGAGACCTATTCAAAGCCATAGGCGGCCGAAGCCGGTTCTACGATGGCGGCGTGGCGCCCTGGAAGCCCAATAGCCTGACGCTGCGCCTGTTCGTCGATCACCTCGTCGATAGCATTCGGAGTGAGACCGACCGCGCGCTGCTAGAGCGGACTCTAAGCGCAGAGGCGCCGGACCCGAGGCTATCGTCGGAGGCACTAGCGGTCTACAAGCTCGCCAAAGGCGTGCCCCCCGACGAGGTCGATTCGCTCATGGATCAGCTGCCGCCAAACTTGCTCGAGTCGCTGAGACTCATATCCCCCAGCACCCACATCGACAGGCTCAAGGCCCGAGTGCTGATAATGCACGATCGCGCCGACCGGCTTGTGCCTTCGGAGGAGTCTCGGAGGCTTGCAGACGCCCTCGGGGAAGGCTCCAACGTCTACTACACGGAGTTTTCGTCCTTCCAGGGGGATATTCAGGTACACGTCGATGGGGGTGGGGGGGTCGGTCCTCTCGGCTACGTACGAGAGGCGTCGAAGCTGTTCATGCATATGTACAACGTGCTGCGCGAGCTCTCATAGTGCCATTTTCCCCCGGCTCGGTGACCCGTGCACCGTGTGGGACGCGGAAGTGGTAAAATAAATTCAGTAAACCTTCGCCGATCGTGGTGCTGCGCGCATGGCAAAAAACTATTGGATGTTCGTCGAATCGCTGGAGAACTTTGCGATCACCAAGGACCTTGGATTTACGCTTCACGGCCTCGGACCGAAGTACAGGCGACGCGCTGAGCGCATGCGGCCGGATGACCGCGTCGTCTTCTACGTCTCCGGACTTCGCAAGTGGACCGCGACGGCTACCATCACGTCGCGCTACTTCGAAGACAGCACGCCGATTTGGAAGTCGGTGGGTCGCGACAATGGCTATCCGTACCGGGTGAACCTGACGCCGGACATCGTCGTGGACGAGAGTGACTACATCGACGCGCTGATTCTGGCGCCGCGTCTGGACTACGTAAAGCGCTGGGCGCCAGAGGACTGGCCTCTGGCTTTCTTCGACCGGCTTCACCTGCTGCCGCAGCGAGACTTCAGGCTCATAGAAGGCGAGATGAAGCGGGTAGTCAACAAGGGCAGAAGGGGGGATGCGCCAGTGGCCTCACTCTGAACCGCGGGATATGGCCGAACACGAGGGTCAGGCGGGTGAGGCGCAAACATCTGAACCGCGGGATATGGCCGAACGCGACGGCCAGGCCGACGAGGCGCAAGCGCCAAGCGCCGATGGGCGCCGCGACGAGGAGCCTGAAGGCGCGCAGGCAATCGCCCCTGCGGGGATGCAGCACACGAATGAGGACGGCCTTGAAGGGCTCGCGGACCCGGAGGGTTCCGGCCAGCAGCAGCCTGGCGACGAGCCTGGTGCCGATGCCTACCAGGCTGGTCAGACTCCGGCGGAACGTGGGCAACCCTGGAATCGGGAGCCGGACGACGCGGAGCCAGAAGGTCCTGGCCAGCCCTCGGGTCAGGAGTCAGACGTCACCGAACACTAATCCGCGGGACTGGGCTCGGCGGCCTCCTCCAGGTAAAAGTTCTCGTCGTAGAGCTCCAGGAGCCTATCCAGAAACTCCTTGGGAATCGCCCCAGCCTCGGAGGCGGACGCGAACTCTCGAAGCTGGGGCTCATTGGTCATGTTGGGCAGAACCGACGCCACGTTCGGCCCCGATAGGGCGAACTGGATGGCGATCTGGCCGATAGTCTCATCCAAGTTCTCCATCAAGAAATCGAGGTGGGATATCTTGTTGAGGCTCGTGTCGAGCCACTCCTGCCTTCGGTGGCTTCGGTGGTCCGTGGGCTCGAAAACGGTGTCCTTGGTGTAGGTCCCGTCCAGCATCCCCGACGCATGAGGAACTCGCGTGACCAGGGCCGTCTGCTCCTCCTCCGCGATGGGAAAGAAGCGTCTTGCCGGCTCCTGCTCCAGGATGCTGTAGATGATCTGCATCGCCTGGATCTTTCGCTCCTTCATGGAGGCCTCGCCCTCCTCGAACCAGCCGATGTCGGGCCCGAGGGCCACGCCATAGTGCCGGATCTTCCCCTCTTTGACGAGCTCGTCCAGTGTTTCGAAGACCTCGTCGTCCTCGATGGTGTCGATGCGCGGGTTATGGAGCTGGTAGAGGTCGATGTAGTCGGTGTCGAGCCTCTTGAGGCTCTGCTCGCAGGCGTAGCGGATGAATTCCGGCGTGAAGTTCTGCGGCCGCTCCTGGTGACCTTCTCGCTCGACGTTGGCATAGAAGTCATACCCGAACTTCGTCCCGATGACCATTTCGTGGCGTTGGTTCTTCAGCGCCTTGGCCAGGATCTCTTCGCCGTAGCCGGTGCCGTACGTATCGGCGGTGTCGAAGAAGTTGATGCCCAGGTCGAATGCGCTGGTCAGCAGCCTGATGGCCTGGCCCTCATCGATCTTGCCCCACCAGTTCGTGCTGACCGTCCAAACGCCGAACCCGACCTCGGCGACGCTCAGGTCCGTGTTGCCAAGCCTTCTGTATTTCACGCGAGGGGTCCTTTCAAACGAACATCTCCGCCGTCCGGCTCACGCGTCCGTGAGGGGTGAGGTAGGGCCGGGCCGGCTAAACGGCCGCGATGGTTTCGCGAATGACCTCGGCCCTGGACTCGTACTCGTCGTCAGAGAGTGCCGGGCTCATGTAGCCGAGGGGGAGGTCCTGTCCCAGCTCGACCCACGACTTGCATCCCACATACTCGTCCAGCACTGGAAGCGCCTGAGGCTGCTGCAGCTCGAACACGCGGAGCAGCGCGACGGTCAGCGGCTGCTTGGGCCTCCAGTGAAGCCGCTTCTGGGCGTAGTCGTCGGTCCAGATGTGGTGCTCTGAGAGGCTGTTCAGGGCACTCTCGTCGCGGACCTCGAAGGTGTCGGTGACGCGGCACCAGTAGCCCAGCATCACCAGGCCGGGGATGTCGTTCTCCGCAATCGACCTGGACAGATCTTCGCGGTACGAGTCCTTGAGTAGCTCGGCCTTCTGGTGCTCGTACGTGGGATACAGCAGGAACTCGGGGTGGACGACGCGAAACTCCTTGTCGTCCTTGTGCACGCCGCCCTTTCTGAGGATGAGGATCTGCTTCCCCTCCGCGAGAGCGCCGACCGCGACGGCCCACTCCTTCAGCGCGAGGCTGGAATCGGGCGGAAGAAGCATCGATGGGACCTCCAGTCAACCTTCTTGGCGGGACCTCGGCCGGGCGTGGCCGGGGCCGGCGCTTCCATTATACCTATGTTGGGAAGTCCCTGATACGCGCCCCACCGAGCAGCCGTTGACGCTCGTCTAGTGCTTGGGTGCATAAGTCAGAATACATCCTGCCCGCCACCCTCGAAAGGCTCCGAGGGGATAGGCCCCTCGGGCTCCCCGGGGTTCCGAGTCCCGACTTGTTGGGACTGGCGGGGGTCTGGGAGCCTGCCCTGAGCATCGTCGAATGGGTGTCCCCCAGACGGTAAGCCTCACGGGCGGGTGGGTGGGAAAAAGTACGTATCGCTTTCTTGCTGACTAAGCGCTAGCCGACTGTCGGGCGGGTCCAAACGCCTATGCTATACTCCACGAACCGCACGAGGCGGGAGCAAAAACCAGGAGGGAACATGTCGACACAGGGCTTCAAGGTCTACTATATCGGCGAGCGCGAGGGCGACGACTTGAGCGATGCCCGAGACGCACTCGAAAAGGCCGGGGCCACTCTTGAGATTTTGCCTTTCCTGAGGGATGAAGACGAGATAGTCCGCCGCACCAAAGACGCCGACGGTGTAATCGTCTCCAGTGCTCCGATGACCCGCAAGGTGCTGTCGGCGCTCAAGAGGTGCAAGGTCGTGCTGCGCACGGGCGTCGGGTACGACGTCATCGACGTCGAGGCTGCGACCGAGCTGGGGATGGCGGTGGTCAACATCCCGGACATGTGGACCCAGGAGGTCGCCAACCAGGCGTTCAGCCTGCTGCTTGCGTGCAATCGGCGAGTGGCCGAGCTCGATCGCTTGGTGAAGTCGGGCCACTGGGACGACCGGATCCCCGTCTCGGTAGGCTCGCTGTACGACGAGACCCTCGGCATGATCGGCGTGGGGCAGATAGGGAGCGCCCTGGCCCGCCGCGCGGCCGCCTTCGACATGAATGTCATCGCCTCAGACCCGTATGTCTCCGAGCAGCGATTCAACGAGCTCCGAGTGACCGGCGTGTCGCTGGATGTGCTGCTCGAAAAATCCGACTACGTATCGGTCAACTGTCCGCTGACGGCTGAGACGCGGCACCTGGTGAATGAAGAGGCCCTGAGGCGGATGAAGCCGACGGCGTACCTCATCAACACCGCCCGCGGGCCGGTGGTCGACGAGGCCGCACTGATTCGGGCGCTGCAAGAAGGATGGATAGCCGGCGCGGGGCTAGACGTGCTGGAGGAGGAGCCTCCGCGGGCCGACAACCCGCTGCTGAGCATGACCAGCGTGGTCCTCTCCTCTCACGTCGGCCACTTCTCCGACGCATCGATAGCCAGGAGGCCAAGGCGGTACGGCGAGGAGGTCGCCAGGGTGCTGACGGGCCGGATGCCCCTTCACCTGGTAAATCCACAGGTCCGAGAGGTCCTGCCGCTGCGGGACGACTAGAACATTCTCAGCCGCCTGATCGGGCTACCAGGCCTCACGGCACGTAGGGGAAGGGTCTCTCGTCCTGAAAGAACCTATGAGCTCACGGTGGGCCGCTGGAATGTGCCTGTCGTCGCGGCAGACCGTTAACCGCTCGCAGCCCCAGCCTTCGACGTACAGCACGAGAATCGTTGCCTTTACAGACCCATGGTCGCGTGCTGCCCGCCTCTTGACTAAGAAGTCGCGTCCGATAAAATCGGGCCTGACGAAGGGAAGGAGAGTCTTTGGTGCTCGCGTTTGCGATGAGAGCGGCGCTGCTCGATGGCCGCATCTACCGTGAAATCGGCGAGGAGCCTCGGGCGATGTTTCGGGCCCTGGGGACTGTGCTCGCCGCGGCCGTCGCGTTTGGCCTGGGCCTGATGAACGCAGACTTCGAGGGCATTACGGACTCGCCGATGCTGGTGCTCCTGGTGGCCTCTACCACGATGGTGCTTGGCTGGCTTCTGTGGGGAACGATTGCCTACATCGTGGGATCGCGAGCGCTGGGCGGACAGGCCACGCACAGGATGCTATTGCGGAGCCTTGGCATTGCGTACGCTCCCGGCATCGTGATGGTGCTGGCGGGCACTCCTGGGGTTGGTGGTCCCGTCAGCCTATTGGGCCCCCTGTGGGTACTGGCGTCTGGAATGGTCGCCATCCGCGAGACCTTGGGTCACGGTTGGTTCCGCGCGCTTCTGCCCTCTCTCGCCGGCTGGTTTGTAGCGATGGTTGTCCTGCCAGTCGTGTTTCTAGGGCCCAGAGTCAGCTCGGGTGGCTGAGCGACTTGACACGTAGGTCTCGACGGCCTCCCAGCGCTCGCCCAGCAGCGCCCGAACGTTTGCCGTGGTGACCTCTACGATCTCCTCGACCGGCCGGGCGTGCAGCTCCGCCAGCTTCACCGCTACCGTCTTCACGTGGCGGGGTTCCGTCCAGCTCTCGCGCTTGGACTTGAAGGGCTGCGGCGCGGCGTCGCTCTCCAGCACGATGCTCTCCAGCGGCAGGCCGGCGGCGACCTCTTGCAGGTGGGGAAGCCGCAGCAAGGGCCTTGCCAGCGATATGTAAAAGCCGAGGTCGATGGCCTTTCGAGCCGTTGGTGCGTCGGCCTGGAAGTAGTGCATTGCTCCGCCGACCTCGTACGCCCGCTCTTCGCGGAGCACGCGAATCACCTCGTCGTGCGACTCTCTACTGTGGAAGACGATGGGGAGCTTCAGGTCGCGGGCGAGCCTGATCTGCTGGCGGAACGCGTCGTACTGGACCGCGCGGTCAGGAGCGCCCTCCATGAAATCCAGTCCGATCTCGCTGAACACCACCACTTTTGCGGTCGAGGTGGCCAGGCTCCGTAGCCGCTCGGCCGCCGAGTCGTCGAAGGGCTCTCGGATGTCCATCGGATGGATTCCGACGCCGGAGAAGAGTGCGGGAAATCGGGCTGATAGCTCCACCGACCGGGCCGACGACTCGACGGTGGTCCCCGCGGATATCACCGCGCCGACCCCCGCAGCGTGCGCTCTGTCGAGAATCTGAGAAACGTCGCCGTCCGAAAAGGGGTCGAGGTGAGCGTGACAGTCGACCAGCACAAGGCGCCCCCGCGCTAGTAATCTCAAGTAGGCTGAATTATACTACCTGGCGAATTCGAGCCGGGTATCGGGCGTCTGGGCCGGCACGATGTCTTGACCCCTCTCCGGGGGCCCGGCCTACCACTACGCTCTCATCTGAAGAAGCTACTGACCAAGGCTCTACCGTGCGAGGGTGGCGGCGCGGCGACTATGAAGAACAAGCTTCTCGCAGTGGGCAAACTGGCCATCGGGCTGGGTGCCAGCGGAGGTCTGGGGTGGGTGGCCGCTCGCGGCCTGGACTGGGGTGTCGTCGGAGACTCCCTCGCAGGCGTGTCGTTCCCTCTCATATTGCTGGCCGTGGCCGTCTTCATGCTGGCGAGCTGGCTCAGGGCGTACCGATGGCAGATTCTGTTCGTCACCGAGCGGATCTCGACCTGGCGCCTCTTCCTCATCCAGAACGAAGGGATTGGCCTTAACAACCTCCTCCCGATCCGGGTGGCCAGCGAGGCCACTCAGCTTGCTGTCCTCACGATGCGCGATGGAGTGCGTGGGGCGACCGCTCTCGCGACCCTTGGCATGGAGCGCGTCATAGACGTGGTCGCCAGCACGCTGATCCTGGGCGTCGCCTTCTTCCTCGTGCCCGAGATGAAGAACTTTACCCTGTACGTGTGGGGCGCCGCCGGCTTCACCGTTGTCGCGCTGGCCATGGTCAGATTCCTGGCGTGGGGGAGCGACGGCATGGCGCTCTTCAGGCGGCTGCCTTTTCTCGCGGCGTTCGCCAAAGCCGTAAAGGACCTGGAGCGAGAGCGTGCCAGGCTGACGGCGTCCATGCTGATCAGTGTCCTTTACTGGCTTCTCGTGGGCGTCACGGCATGGATAATCGCTCTGGCCATCGACCTCCCGATCTCGCCGATGACCGCGACGCTGGTAATCATGGGCACGATCTTCTTCGCCACGGCAATACCCGCCGCGCCCAGTGCCATAGGCACCTTCGAGTTCGCGGTATTATACGTCCTGGCCTTCTTCGACGTCGAGCGCGAGGCGGGCTTCGGGTTCGCGGTGATCACGCACGCCGTCTTCTTCCTGCCACCCACGATCATCGCGGCCATCTTCCTGCCGCGTGAGGGCATTCTGACGATAGGCTTGCGACGCAGGTCGGCCGCCCGTCGAGCGCGGGCCGGCCAGAGCGCGGGCGCATCAGCGCCGCTGACCGCAGCCGAGACCGGCCCCGGCCAGGCCTCGGCCGGCTGAACATCGCTTTGAGGCCGGCCCTGCTCGTCGTGCCGTTGCTGGCTACGCTTGCGATTGTGGGATGCTCGAATACTCCGGACCTGACCCCGACCTCGACACCCATTGCGGTCCCGGCCTCTGACGCCTCGCCAACGGCCATCGCTGCCGTTGAGACACCGATCGCTGCCGCGACGGCGGAACCCCCTGCGCCGACGGTCGTTCCATTGATCTCGACGCCGGAGCCGGTGGCGACCAACGCCCCTAAGCCGAGCGTGCTCGCCCCCATCGCCGGCGTGCGCGGAGGCGCGCTGACCATAGTGAGCAGGCAAGCGATTGCACATCAGGACGTGCAGCAGGAGGTGTCGCCGGCCCTTGCCACCTGGGGGCCGGGTCTAGCTTACAGCCGTCTCCTCCGCTTCAAGACGGGGCCCGACGTGGTCCTGCCGAGCCTGGCCGTCGAGTGCGAGCTGTGCGAGTCCTGGGAGATGCCCGACGAAACGACCTTCCTGTTCCGGCTGCGGGACGACGTGCTGTGGCAAGATATTTCACCCCTGAATGGACGCCGGCTCGTGGCGGCTGATCTCGTCTTTAGCTACGAGCGACAGCGTACGCCCGGCTGGCCGAACGCACCGCTTCTGGCTATCGTCGACGAAATGGAGGCCACTGAAGACCTGCTGTTGCGCATCACGCTGTCGGCTCCCGACGCAGACTTTCTGGCCGCACTGGCTGACGGCCACTCGAAGGTGGTGGCGGGGGAGGCCGTCGAGCTCAACGGCGACCTGAAGGACGGGCCTACCATCGGCACCGGCCCGTGGATTCTCACCGGCTCGCAAGCCGACTCGTCGCACGCCTTCGAGCGAAATGCCGGCTACTTCGAGGCGGGATTTCCGTTCCTGGACAGGCTCAACGTCAGCGTCATCGAGGATGAGAAGACGCGGACCGCTGCCTTCCGGACACGCGTTGTCGACGTGCAGCAGATGGAGCCGGCGGAGTGGGCGGAATTTCGCGCCGCGCAGGCCGGGGTGCCGTTCTTGAAAGTTCCGGACGCTGGCACAGGCTTGGAGGTCGCACTCAAGACGTCCGCACCGCCGTTCGACGACGCTCGTGTGCGGAGAGCGGCGCTGCTGGCGACGGACCCCTGGTCCGCCATCGACGACATCTGGCTGGGCAGTGCCTTCGTATCCCTGGGTCTGGTGCCCGTCGACGCCGGCTGGCTTCTCTCGCGAGACGAGATGCAGGAGTTTTTCGGGCGGCCCGCCGCCGCGCGCGATCTGCTCGAAGAGGCCGGCGTTGAGCTGCCGGTGCCGGTGCAAATCACCGTGGGCGACTTCGGTCAGGCGTTTCTATCCCACGCCGAGCGCATGGCCGAGGAGATGCGGGCCGTCGGGTTCGCGCCGGAGCTGGATCTGGTGAACCGCAGACGTTTCGGCGAAGAGGTCTGGCTCGGCGGCGACTATCAGATGTTCGCGGGTCCCATCGCTCCTATGGCCACGGCCAACGGATACCTGCTGCCGGTACTGCACAGCCAGGGCGTCTGGAACACCGCCGAGCTTCGAGACCCAGGGTTGGATTCGCTGATCGAGCGTCAGGCAGGGGAGTACGACCCCGCGCTTCGCGCGGAGCTGGTCCGGCTCATTCAGCGCAGGGTCTTCGAGAACGCCTACCGCTTCATGCCCGCGACGCGCATCTCGATCTGGACCTGGTGGCCGAGGGTCCGCAACTTCCATCCCAACTTCGCCGGGTCAGAGTACTCGCACTGGTCGCGCGTGTGGGTGGAGCGGTAGCTGAGCCCGGACGCGACGCGGGATGGGACGCGGCATATGACCTGGTGTGAAGGCCTCGCAGCAGCAAAGAGCGCTGGTCCCGTCGTCATGTGCCCCCATCCTGACCGATAGACGACAGCAGTTCGGAGCGGGCTGGCTAGGCAGTCGATCATTATCGCTCTGAGCCTGCTGCGATGCATTTCCTCTCCCTTCACGTCACGCTGGGGTCTCTTGAAGGCGTACCACGCGGGACAGTATGTCATGCTCGAGCGGAGCGAAGCATCTCTTTCCTGGGCGGCTGAGACTCTTCGCCTGCGGCCTCAGAATGACAATTTCATACCCGGGACGATGAGGCCGTCTTCGTTTGATATGACTAGCGGGAGCGAGCCGGCGCATAGTCCTCGATGCCCTCATCGAGGGCGGACCACGCCAGCAGGGCGCACTTGATGCGTATGGGGAACTGGCGCACGCTCTCCAGGGTCGTGAGCTCGCCCAGGCCGTCGGAGTGGGGGCCGCCTGTCATCAGGTCGTTGAACGACCTGGAAAGCGCCGCGACCTCGTCGAGGGTCTTACCCTGGATAGCGTCCGAAAGCATGGAGCCCGTGGCCTGGTTTATGGCGCATCCGACGCCCTGCAGCCCGACGCGCGAGACACGGCCTTCGCTGTCCAGGGCGATCTGGATATGGATCTCGTCGCCGCAGAAGGGGTTCACTCCGTCGGCGGTGATGTCGGGGTCTTCCAGCCTGTCGCTGTTTCGGGGATGGCGGCGATGCTCTAGGATCGTCGCGTGGTAGAGGTCGTCAAGCTCCTCGAACCTCATGCGCGAAGTACTCCAATGCCTCCTTGAGGCCGTCCACCAGAGTATCGACCTCTTGCGTCGTATTATAGACGTAAAAGCTCGCTCTGGCCGTGGCGGCCACTCCCAGGGTACGCATCAGAGGCATGGTGCAGTGGTGCCCGGTGCGGATGGCGATGCCCTGGCGGTCCATGATCGTGCCAAGGTCGTGAGGATGAATGTCGGCGGCGTTGAACAGTATGGCGCCGCCCCTGACGTCCGGGTTCTGGGGGCCGTAGACGACGACCTCGTCCAGCTCTTCGAAGCGCTTTAGCCCGTACCCGGTCAGCTCGACTTCGTGCTGCCGGACGTTCTCCATCCCGAGGGCCTGCAGGTAATCGACGGCGGCGCCCAGGCCGATGGCATCCGCGATGTTGGGCGTACCAGCCTCGAAGCGCATGGGCAGGGCGTTCCACGTCGCCCGGTCGTACCACACCTCGAGGACCATCTCTCCACCGCGCAGGAACGGGTCCATCTCCTCCAGCACATCCCGCTTGGCGTAAAGGACGCCGATACCCGTGGGCCCGAGCATCTTGTGGCCGGAGAAGGCCAGGAAGTCGCAGTCGAGGTCGTTGACGTCGACTGGCATGTGGGGCACGCTCTGCGCGCCGTCCACGAGCACCATTGCGCCGACGGCATGGGCCCTGGCGGCGAGCTCTTTGACTGGATTTATCGTGCCCATCGAGTTGGACACGTGCACAATGGCCAGGAGCTTCGTCCGCGGGCCAAAGATCGCGTCGATATTCTCCAGGTCGAGGGTGCCATCCTCGTGCATGGGGATGAACTTCAGACGAGCGCCATTCTCCTGAGCTACCTTCTGCCAGGGAACGAGGTTGCTGTGATGCTCCATCGGAGTCAAGAGGATTTCGTCTCCAGCCCCAATGTTGTCTCGTGCCCACGTGTTGGCCACGAGGTTGATGGCTTCGGTGGTGTTACGAGTCCAGACGATGGACTCGGCGGCGTCGGCATGGATGAAGTCCGCGACCTTTTGCCGCGCCAGCTCGAACGCGTCGGTGGACTCGATACTGAGGGCGTGAACGCCGCGATGGACGTTTGCGTTGTAGCCCTCGTAGTAGTCCACCAGGGATTGGATGACAGATCGAGGCTTCTGAGAGGTAGCGGCGTTGTCCAGCCACACCAGCGGCTTGCCGTACACCTTCTTGGAGAGGATGGGAAAGTCCTCTCTGATCTTGCCTGAGTCGAGCATTCTAATCCTTTTGGGCTGTGCCTTGGTGGCTCGTCCGAATGGTGATGTCAGCGGGCGCCCGGCGGGCAAGCGCTACGCCACGTCGATCTCTATGTCGTCGCCATCGACACGCACGCCGAAGGTGTCGATGGGAAGGACAGCGGGGAGAGCCTTGACCTCGCCGGTGCGGACATCGAACCGGGCGCCGTGCCGCGGGCATTCGATCTCGAAGTCCTCCAGGTCGCCCTGGTCCAGGGACCCCTCGTCGTGGGTACAGACGTCGTCCACGCCGTACAACGTACCGTCCACGTTGCAGACCGCGATAGCACGCCCATTCACCTCGTACACTTTCGCGGTTCCCTCGGGGACATCGCTCACTTTACCGACCTTGACGTATGCCATAAGTCCAACCCCTCGTGATTGTTTTCTCGCCGATCGGCTCTACGATCTGCCCGGCGCCTACGTCGCGGCCGTGGGCACCGCGAGATTCTGCCTAAACCGCTCGTCTTGAATTGCCTCAGTTCGCGCCACGAGGTTAGCCACGGTAGTCGAGTCGAGAATATCGAACACGGCCTTCTCGACTGCCTGCCATACTTCCCTCTGCGCGCATCCGGGCGTGTGTATGCAGCTGGTGGAGCCGTCCAGACAGCCGACGAGCCCTTCCGTCGTCCCGAGACATGCCATCACCGCGCTGAGGCGGATATCGGCCGGCCGCATGGCCAACATGTGGCCGCCCCGGGGGCCGCGCTGGCTCCGAATCAGGCCCTTCTTGCTCAGGGCATTCAGCACCTGCGCCAGATACGGCTCCGGGATCGCGGCACGTGCCGCGATTTCCGTGGCACGGACCGGCCTGTCGCCCGTGTTCCTCGCCAGATCGACCAGCGCCCGCACTCCGTAGTCAACCTTTATTGGAATGTGCATGATGGATACTCCAGACTCTGTTTGGGGCGTCCTAATAGACGCGTGTCGGTAACCTCCGAGCTATTTATCCGTGTGACCAACCGGGCGCTGACAAACTCCTTCGACCATCCCCTTCGATGGTTCGACAAGCTCACCACAGGCTTTGCTCAAGGCAGGCTCCCGGCGCCCCTTTCGAGTGAGGAAGGGGAAGAGATTTGTATCTGAGGGACACCCCTTCGACGATGCTCAGGGCAGGCTCTCAACCTCCCGGTAAAGGGGCTTAGCCGCGTTGCACTCCCCATTTTACGTACCCAACTTCACCCTGCGGAAAAACTACTCCGTCGACACGGCTTCTCGTTTGTCCGATAGGGCGGCCTGCATCGCGTGCCAAGACAGCGTGGCGCACTTGATTCTGGCCGGGTACTCCGAAACGCCTGACAGGATCTCTAGGTCCCCGAGGTCGCTCGAGTCAAAATCCTCGCCGTGCTTTCGCGTGACCATGCGTCGGAAACTTTCGAATATGCTCTCGATGTCCTCTACCGTCTTGCCCTTGATCTCCTCGGTCATCATGGATGCCGATGCCTTGGAGATCGCGCAGCCCGTGCCGACAAACTTGACGTCGGTTACCACGCGGTCGCTCACCTTCAGGTAGATCGTCAGCTGGTCGCCACACAGGGGGTTGAAGCCTTCGGCCGTGCGGTTGGCCTCCTCAAGCTCGCCAAAGTTGCGCGGCCTCCGACTGTGGTCGACCACGATCTCCTGATACAGGTCTCTCAGGTCGTACATCCAGATGTAGCCTAAAACTCGAACTTGAAGCTGGGCAGCGACTCCAGGAACAGCCTCTCCAGCTGGTCGCGCAGGGAGTCGACTCGGACCAAGTCGATGATCTCGCTGGCGAACCCGTAGATCAGCATGCGGCTGGCCGTCTCCAGGTCGATGCCTCGACTCAGCAGGTAGAATACGCTGTTTTTGTCGATGTTCCCGGCCGTCGCCCCATGTCCGCACTTGACGTCGTCGGCGTAGATGAAGAGGGCCGGCTTGCTGTCCACTTCGGCGTCGGGCGACAGCACGAGATTCTTGTCCGACTGCATCGAGTCGGTCTTGATGGCGCCCTTCCGTACCCACACCGTGCCGCCGAACACCGCCCTAGACTTGCCGGCGAGGATGCCCTTGTACAGCAGCCGGCTGGTGGAGTAGGGCTTTGCATGGTCCACGGTGATGAAGTTGTCGACGTGCTGAGTGCCCGATGTCATGTAGAGGCCGCTCAGGTTGCACGATGCGTTGGGCCCGTCCATGAGGACCGAAAGATCGTACCTGCCGAGGCCCACGCTCTTCTCGAATGTCCTGGACGTGAATGTGGAGTCTGCGCACTGGCGCACGCGTGCGGTCCCGACGTGGTAAGCGTCGTCGCTCTCCAGGAGAAGCCGGTAGTGGTCGATCTGGGACCCCTCCAGCAGGACAGTCTCCGCTACCGCGTTGGTGAAGTAGCGATTGGATTGCAGGCCGACGTAGCTCTCGATGATGGTCGACTTGCTGCCGGCGCCGGCCACCACTAGGACCCTCGGGTGCGATGCGGTCGGCTCGCCGCGGTCCGTCGACAGGAACACCAGATGTATCGGGGTGTCGACCGAGGCGCCGTCCGGAACTCGGATGAAGGCCCCGTCGGCCACGAAGGCTGTGTTCAGCGCTGTGAAGCCGTCGTCATCGAAGTCCGCATACTTGGCCAGATGCCGCTCGACGTCCGGGTCGCCCGACGCTATCGCCTCACCGAGGCTCATCACCGCGATCCCATCGGCAGACCGCGGCGACGACAAGAGCTCCGAGTAGCGGCCATCTAGAAACACTAGGTTGGTCCACGCGTCGTCCCAGGGCACGACGCGCTGGATGTCCGCGGGCGCCAAGCCGTTCGCCGACGCCTCGAAGGGGTAGACAAAGGGCGTGTTCGCAATTGGGCCAACGTTGGTGTACTTCCACTTCTCGTTGCCCCTGCGCGCCGTGGGAAACCCGAGCTCGGAGAATCTTTCCACGGCACCGCTGCGGGTCTGCTGCAGCCACGACGGGCCTGCCGGGGGAAGACCCCGCAGGTCGGACAGGTATCTTTCGTATCGGGCGAGCGTCTGTGTCATCTCTCTCGCGGCGTCCTCACGCTCCGACCTTGGCTGCTGGGGGGGCCGCTGGGGAATCTGAGGATTCCCTTACCCAGTCGTACCCCTTCTCCTCAAGCTGCTCGGCGAGCTCCTTGCCGCCCGAGCGCACGATTCGGCCATCGACGAGAACGTGGACGAAGTCCGGTGTGATGTAGTTGAGAATCCGCTGGTAGTGCGTGACGAGAACGATGGCCTTTGACGGGCCTTTGAACTGGTTGACGCCGTTGGCCACGATACGCAGGGCGTCGATGTCGAGTCCCGAATCGGTCTCGTCCAGCATGGCGAGCTTCGGGTCCAGCAGCAGCATCTGCAGTATCTCGTTGCGCTTCTTCTCGCCACCCGAGAACCCCTCGTTGACCGACCGCTTAATGAGCTCCGGGGCAATCTCGACCAGCTCGAGCTTTTCCTCGAGCAGCCGGTCGAACTCCCGTATCTTCAGCTGCGGGAGGCCGCGGTATTCGCGAGTCGCGTCCACGGCGGCCTTGAGGAACTGCCAGGTGCGTACACCGGCCAGCTCCACAGGGTACTGAAAGGCCAGAAACATTCCCTCGCGGGCCCGCGTCTCCGGGTCCATGCCCACGGGAGGAAGCCCCAGTATGTTCTTGCCCTCGAATAGCACCTGGCCTTCGGTGACGATGTACTCCGGCCGGCCGGCCAGCACGTTGGTCAGGGTGCTCTTGCCCGAGCCGTTGGGTCCCATGATGGCGTGGACCTCGCCCTTCCTCACGGTGAGATCGATGCCCCTCAGTATCTCCGTCTCACCGACGGATACGCGAAGGCCTTTTACCTCGAGCAGGGCTGTACCGTTTCGCTCGTGCGCTTGTGTCATGGTTGCGTCTGTTACTCCGGCGTTTGCTAGTAGCTAGCAGCGGCTAGCGGCGTGTTGAAGAAACCTCTGTGCCAACCCCGCTGGCTGGCTGCTGGGGGGTGTCCCTCCGCGGAAGGACGATATTCGGACGGAGCGAACACGTGTTATCCGACGGCCCCCTCCAGGCTGACGCGCATAAGCTGCGAGGCCTCGGCGGCAAACTCGAAGGGCAGCTCCTTGAAGATTCCCCTGCAGAAGCCGTTGATGATCATGTAGTTGGCCTCTTCGAGTGAGATGCCCCGCTGCTGCAGGTAGAAGAGCTGATCGTCGTTCACCTTGGACGTGGTGGCTTCGTGGCCCATTCGCGCGGTGGAGTTGCGTACCTCGATGTAGGGCACGGTGTGCGCCCCACACTGGTCTCCGATGAGCAGGGAGTCGCACTGGGTAAAGTTCTGGGCATTGTCCGCCGTGGGCATGATCTTGACCTGCCCGCGGTAGGTGTTCTGGGCGTGGCCGGCCGAGATCCCCTTGGCGACGATGGTGCTCTTGGTGTTCTTGCCGATGTGGATCATCTTCGTGCCGGTGTCGGCCTGCTGGTAGTTGTTGACCAGGGCGACGGAGTAGAACTCGCCGACCGAGTTGTCGCCCTGCAGGATAACGCTGGGATACTTCCAGGTTATCGCCGAGCCGGTCTCGACCTGAGTCCAGGATATCTTCGAGTTCTTCCCGCGGGCGATGCCCCTCTTCGTCACGAAGTTGTACACGCCGCCCTTGCCCTCTTTGTCGCCGGGGTACCAGTTCTGGAGCGTCGAGTACTTGATCTCGGCGTCGTCCAACGTCACGAGCTCGACCACAGCGGCGTGGAGCTGATGGGTCTTGCGCATGGGGGCGGTGCACCCCTCCAGGTAGCTGACGTAGCTCCCCTCGTCGGCGATGATCAGCGTCCGCTCGAACTGCCCGGTGTCCAGCTCGTTGATGCGGAAGTAGGTCATCAGCTCTATCGGGCAGCGCACTCCGGGCGGGACGTAGCAGAACGACCCGTCGCTGAAGACCGCTGAGTTGAGCGTCGCGTAGAAGTTGTCGGTGTAGGGGACCACGGAGCCCAGGTATTTTCGGACCAGGTCGGGGTGGTTCTTGATGGCTTCGCTCATGGAGCAGAAGATGACGCCTGCCTTCAACAGCATCTCCTGGTAGGTGGTTGCCACCGAGACGCTATCGATGATGGCATCGACCGCCACGCCGCTCAGCTTCTTTTGCTCTTCGAGAGGGATACCCAGCTTGGCGAAGGCCTCAAGCATCTCTGGGTCGACTTCGTCGAGACTCTTGGGGCCGTCCTTCTGCGACTTCGGCGCCGCATAGTAGATGATGTCCTGGAAGTCTATCGGTGGGTGCGAGATATTGGCCCACGTGGGCTCCTCGTTGCCCAGCTTGTTCCAATGGGCGAAGGCCTTGAGCCGCCACTCGAGCATCCACTCCGGCTCGCCCTTTTTGGATGAGATGAGCCGGACGATGTCCTCGTTCAGGCCCCTGGGAGCCACGTCCGACTCGTAGTCGAACTCGAAGCCCCACTTGTACTGAGTGTCCTCGACTCCGGTCTGTCTCGATATGACCTTCTGTGTGGCCATTAAGCTGTGCTCTCCTCAGCCTTCGTGGCTTTGTTGATTAAGTTGGTCAACAATACATGGGTACTATAACACCGGCCCGATAGCGGGTCAACAGTTTTTACCCCAAATGGCATAAGAAGCGATAGTGCTCGCAATCACAAGGCGCTGCGGCGTCATGGAGGTCCGGCTTGGGAGCGGGGGATGAGGCGCGCAGGTGGCAATCTCCACCCCGCTTTGCCTCAATCGAGAGGGCGCAATAAATCCCCTCGCCCTCAGCCTGAATCGAGGTGGACGTCGCACCGCGGCGTGTGCTCCCCCTCACCTCAATCCTCTCCCGCGGGGAGAGGAGGCTTCTGGGCCTCGCTCGCTCCTAACCTGTCGCGAGGGCGCGCCCCTCCGCAGCTCCGTCGTCATGCGGGGTGTCGCCGGAGCATCGCGATGATCTCCGACTTGGCCTCCTCGGCGCGGACCGCGGAGGCGACCTTTACGGGACCGGAGCCGTATGACGCCGTCGTCTTGCCCAGCCTCGCCTGGTCGGTCGCCTCTGTACGGACCGATGCGGTGCGATAGGTCATCAGGTCCGGCCGAAGGGCTGCCGCCACCGCCAGCGGGTCGCACAGCGAGAACCGCTCGCTCTCGGGATGGAGCGCAAACCACGCGCTGATGATGCGCCGCTGCAGGTTGCCGCTGGCGGTACTGGAGTCGAGCAGATCGATGTCCCGCGTCTCGAAGTAGACGTCGTTGCACACGTCGAGACCGACGAGCGTCACCGGAACGCCCGAGCAGAAGACGACGTCGGCCGCCTTCGGGTCGTTGAAGATGTTGAACTCCGCGTGGGGCGTGACGTTGCCCGGCACCTCGACCGCGCCGCCCATGACCACGACGTCTTTGACCCAGCGCGCCACTCTAGGCTCCTTGTCGATGGCTCTGGCGACGTTCGTCAGCGGGCCCAGCGCGATTATCGTCAGCTCGCCGCGAAAGGCCGACGCCAGGCTGATCAGATAGTCGGCGGCTCTGACGCCCACGACGCCGGCGTCGGCTCGAGGAAGACGCACCGTAAGCCCACCCCGGCCATGGTAGTAGGGCGCGTACTGGAATGCTCCCTCGAGAGGGCGGCCTGCACCGCGGGACACAGGCACGTCCCCTCGGCCAAGGTAGTGCAGCAATCGCAGCGCATTACGGGTAGTGTTCGCCAGCGACGCATTGCCCCCGACCGTCGTCAGGCCGAGGACGTTGAGTCGAGGCGCGGCGAGCGCCATCATCAGCGCCAGGGCATCGTCGGCGCCGGGGTCGGTATCGATGACGGCCTTGATGGTATCCACCAACAGATGTCGCCTCCCTGAGGCTGACCGGTAGCTGCCGCCTACGGCGCTCTCGTATCGGTGGCAGTCACGGTCTGCGACCGGCGCCGCACGAAGCCCTCCCAGGCCTCTGCCGAGGAGTGGCGGAACTTCACGCCAAGCTCGCGTTCGATCTTCTCCGTGCTCACAGTCCACGGGTAGCGGATGAAATCGAGTCCGGACGCCGGCGAATCGGACTGGAGCCGCAGCCGCCAGGTGAGCTCGGTCAGGCCGTAGAGAAGCGGCGCGGGCAGAGCAATGAGCCGGCGTCCGTAGGCGGTAGCCATCTCGCTCCACCGGATCGTGCCCCGCCCCGCGACGTTGTAGACACCCGAGGGCCTGGCCGTGAGGCACGTGGCCAATACGTCGGTGAGATCGTCTTCGTGGACGAGCTGCATGGGAGGGTCGTAACCCCTGACGCTCACCAACACCGGCTTGGAGAAGGCCTTCGATATGAAGTTGTCCGCGTTCGGCCCCATCACGGGGCATACTCGCAGCACCGTCGACGTCATCGATGGCCGATGCTCGATGAAGCTCGCAAGCAGCGTCTCGGCCTCCGCCTTGTTCTCTCCGTACTGAAAGCTCTTGACCGGATGTACCGTCGCCTCTTCCATGAGCCCGTATGGGTTGTCGGCGTGGGCGCCGTACACCGTCGAGCTGCTGACGTATAAAACGTAAGACACGCCGGCCCGAGCGCCCGCCTCCAGGACGTTGGCAATCCCGCCGACGTTTACGCGATGGCCGGCGGACTGGCGATGGCCGGCGTTGAGGAGAAAAGCGAGGTGGACGACCGCCTCCATGCCGTGCTCCCGAAGCATATCGCCCAGCGGCTCGGCGACGTCGTGTCTTCTGAAAACCACCTTTGCCGACTGCTCGCGGGAGGGCGGGCGCACGTCGATGGCGAGAATCTCCTCGACCGCGTCGTCTCGCTCCAGGCGCTCGATCAGACCGCGTCCGACGTAGCCCGACGAGCCCGTTACGGCGATGCGAGAGGGCAGTCTGCGAGATTCAAACGTCATGAGTCGAAAGCATACCTTGACCGCCATCTCGAAACCGCGGAGGTCGCCGAGCTCGCGAAGTACGTATTGAAGCTCAGCTCGGCCCGACCACGTCGGTAAAGTCGAACCTCATAGCGCCCAACCCAGGCACCTCGAAGCCCATGCCGATCTTGTGGGGACCCGGCTCCAGCCTCACGCCGTCGGCCTGTATCGTGATGGACTTGTTCATTGCCAGCGTGAATGTCCTGGTCTTCGACACCATGCTGAACGCGGTCTCATTGCCGTCAACGACGAAGTAGCTGCCCTCCAGGGGAAGCTCCTCGCCGTCGACGGTCAGCGGCAGCATCGTGTGGGCGTAGCCGGAGCCGAGGCGGTTTCGGAGCTCGAACTCGATGCCTCTTTCCGTGTTGCGCAGGCTCTGCTTGACGTAGAGTCTCCTGAGCAGAAATCCGGGCACGCTTACCATATTGGGGCGTCTCCTGTGTCCATCATTGCGCCCATCTTATACGGAATGTTTCGGTATAATCAAAACAGAGCTTGAGCTAATGGCTTCCGACTTGAGAGAGTGCGATGCCACCGTCTGCGATGAACACTTCCGACAAGTCCTGATCTGATGCCATCATATCGGCTGAACGGCCCTAAGTAGCGTTCCGCACGGCGCCTGCCTCGAGGCCTTGTCCGGTAGATCGTCGTCCCGGTCTCAACGGGGCTAGCCAGAAAGCTCTTCGACTTGGTACGGCGACCGTTACCACTGAAGAGGAAGCCATGGATGATCGCAAATTACCACCTATTCATCCGGGAGAAATCCTGCTGGAGGAGTTCTTAAAGCCGTTTGGTGTCAGTCAGTATCGCGTGGCCAAGGACATTGGCGTGCCGCCGAGGCGGATCAATGAGATCGTGCACGGTCGGCGGTCCATCACGGCGGATACGGCCCTACGTCTGGCCAGGTATTTCGGAACGTCGGAGAGGTTCTGGGTAAACCTTCAGGCTCATTACGAGGTGGAAACGGAGAAGGATCGGTTGGGCGAGCGCCTGGATCGTGAGGTGACCGTTCTTGCTAGGGATGAGGCAGCGGAGGGCTAGCCGATCGTCGGGGCCTCCCGACATGAAGGCGTTCCCTCGGGAGGCAGAACTCAAGGCTAGACTTCGGCCTGATGGCTCCTCATCTCGAAGATTGCCTGCTCGGCCTTGACGACGTCCGGAGGAAGCTCATCTACCCTGCCGAGCGTCCTGGCGAGCAGGAAGATCTGGGCCACGCGCTCGATCAGCGCGCAGACGCTCAGGGCTTCACGAAGGTCTTTGCCGACGCCGACCGCGCCGTGATTCTTGATGAGCGCCGCGCTCCGAGGTCCCAGCGCCTCGCACACGCTGTCGGCCAGCTCTTCGGAGCCGGGGAAGGCGTAGGCCGACACCTTGACGGGCCCGCCGACGGCGATGACCATCTCGTCGATGATCGGCGGAATCTCCAGGCCGGCGACGGCGGCCACGCTCGTGTAGACCGAGTGCGTGTGGATGACGGCGCCGACGTCAGGCCGGGCCCTGTAGACTGCCACGTGCAGCAGCGTCTCCGAGGACGGGGGTAGCTCGCCCTCAACCGGCTCGACGTCGAAGTCGGTGACGACGATGCTGTCCTCGGTGAGGTCGCCGTAGGGCACGCTCGACGGCGTGACGGCCAAGAGCTCATTCGCGCCGAGCCTCATGCTGACGTTGCCGCTGGCGCCCGTTACGAGGCCCAGCGCGGCCATCTCCTGGGCGGCCTCAAGCACCGCGCTCTTTTCAGCGCTCCACCTGCTGCTCATATACGGTTCACGCGTCCTTGATGGTTAGTCGTTCAGAGCATCAATCATGCTTCGTCGGGTCATATACAGACCCTGGCACCTCGTGCTCTAGCGACCCCAAGTATACCTAATAGGATTCGCAGCACCGCGCTTGCGATACTTGTCAGGTACACGCCTTCCAAGGTATAGGTTCTTTACATCGGCGGGTGCCTCGTGCCCAACAAAGCCCAAGCGTCCCGGCGCGTCATCATGTCCCGGGAAGTTCGATGCTGTCGCATCAATCCAGTCATCTGCGATGAAGGCGCCGACGATGAGGCCTTGGCGGGTGGCGAGAATGACTTCAGCTTGTTCGGCCTCAAATTTGCTTACCTTCCAGGCGTAGCGGGTAGCCTCGTATAGCGAGGTCTCAGTGGCGCTTCTGTTGACGTTGATTAGCAACGCCTTGTGGCGGAACACTGCCGGCTCGGCAGCATAACGGCTAATGATCTCCCTGGCGTGCATGGCACCGTAGTCGTTGCTACCTGCTCCAGCAACAACGTTATCAAGTCCCGGATATGCATCTATGAGCGCCGCCTCAACTTCGATCGCCGTCTTGTTATCCATTCCGTGGCGATGGATAACGTGGGCGACCTCAAATCCGGCAACGCTTATTTCCCGGACGCGCTTCAACTTATTGTCGATATCATCGCCCTCTAGGTTCTGCTCGTCGCGTACATGGGAAAACACACGATTACTTTGTCCCTTTCCGACGTAGAAGGTCTCCCCGTTTCGCGGGTCGATGAGTCTATAGACATAATTCTTCAGCTTTAGCGTTACGTCTGACGGAAACGATCCAATACTTGACTGAGTCATTCCAACCCTCTTTGTGTATGCCTAAGGTACGCGGTCGCGGCTGCGCCCGCCTGTGCTCCCCGTTATTCATCAGTCTGCTGGAGTGTGTCCGTCTGATGATACTCATATTTCAAGCTGCCCCAGGTGATCTGACATCTCAACCCAGCGCTGGTAGTGGTCCGAATACTCGGCGGCGGCCAGCGGGTCGGGTTCGACGACCTTCAGCGCCGTGCGCGCTTTGGAGGCCGCCTCGTCCAGCGACCCGAAATGTCCCAGCGCGGTCCGTGCGCACAGGTATGCGCCCAACGCGCTGACGTCCGGGTTGGCGGGAACCTCGATCTCCCTGCCCAGGACGTCTGCGAGAATCCTCACCCAGGACCTGGACCGGGTCATCCCGCCGCCGACCGCGAAGTCCACCGCCGCGACACCGGCGATCTCCTCCGCTTGCTCCAAATTCGCTCGGACGGCGTAGGCGCAGCTCTCAAGAAACGCCCTGGCCAGGTGCTCTCGGCCAACCTCGCCGAAGGTCAGGGGCACCGGGAGGATAATGCCTCCCCATCGGAGGCCCAGGGCTGTCATATCCATGCGCTTGGGGCCGAGGAAGGCGCTGGCGCCCTCGGACCCAAGCGGTGCGGAGCCGGCGAGCAGGTCCATCCGGTCGAACCTGTCGTCGGCATCGCCAAATAGCAGCCCTGCCAGCCAGCCGTACGAATTGCCAAGATCGCCTGGATTGCTCTCGAGGACCCATCTGTCATCGTTCAGGAAGCACCCCGCCCATGTCCGGCCCAGCGGCGACAGCACGGGCGCCGATGTGACCATCTGCAGGGGCGCGCTCCAACCGGCCACGACGCCGGCCTGATTGACCCTGGCGACGCCGAGACCAAGCAGGCCGCACTGTGTATCGGCCCCCGCCGTCGCCACGGGCGTCCCTGCCGGCAGCCCCGTCTCGCGGCACGCATCCGCGCTGACCTCGGCCACGACCGTTCCGGCCCGACCTACGTCCAGCGGTGGTGCCTCGACCTCGAGGCTGTTCAGTAGCTCGGACGCCCACTGCCGGCTGCCGATATCGAGGAGCCCTGCCCCGCCGGCCAGCGTCGGCTCCGTCGCCTGGAGACCCGTGAGCCGCCACACGATCCAGTCCGCCAGGGGCAGGACGCTGGCAATTCTGCCATACGCCTCGGGCCGGTGGAGCTTGAACCACCGCAGCTTGGCGGGCGTGAAGAAGAACGACGGCAGGTGGCCGGTGGTCCGGTAGACGCGGTCCCTCAGCTCATCGTCAATGGCTGCGCCTTCGAAGACCGCTCTGAGGTCGAGGTTGGGGCCGGCGTACAGCTCATGGCCGTCGGAGTCCAGGAACACGACAGCCTGCCTCTGGCTCGTGGCGGCCACGCCGGCGATCTCGTCGGCCCGAATGCGCGAGTCCCGCACGGCGCAACGGATCAGACCGCACATGCTTTGCCAGAGCCTTTCGTGGTCGAAGGCCCGCGCCATGGTGGGCGCCTCGGGGTCCTCCACGTAGCTCCAAGGGATTGCGGCCCGGCCGATGATCTCGCCGGTCTCGGCGAACACCCGGCATCTGGCGGCGCTCGTTCCGGCGTCGAGTACAACGACGTTTCCGCTAGCCACGACGCTCCCAAGCCTCCGGGTTCACCAGATTTCGCGGGCGCTTTCCGTCGACGAAGCGCAGAACGTCGTCGGCCATCGCCTCCGAGTGGCGCTCGATCGTCTCGTCGGTGGCGCCGCCGATGTGAGGCGTCAACACGACGTTGTCGAGCGCGAGCAGCGGACTGTCAGGGGCCAACGGGTGGGTCTCGAAGACGTCGAACGCGGCTCCCCCGATGCGGTGGGCCCGCAGTGCCTCCGTCAGCGCGCTCATGTCCACGACGGAGGTCCCGGTGGTGTTGATGAGAAACGCCTGGGCCTTCATGCGGCCGATGAGCTGGGCGTCGATCATCCCTTCGGTCTTGGGGACCGGTGGCATGTGGATGCTGACGAAGTCGGACTTACCCATCACCTCGTCAAGGTCTGTCAACCGGACGCTCTTGGCAGCGCTTTTAACGTAGGGGTCGTAGGCGATGATCTTCATGCCGATGGCGCAGCCGAGGCGGGCAAGTCGACTCCCGATGGCCCCCAAGCCGATGATACCCAGGGTGCGGCCGGCCAGCTCGATGCCCCTCATCGAGATGTAAGGCTCCGCTGGATTGTTCCAGCTTCCCTCAGCTACGTACCGATGCGCCGTATGAATCCTTCGGGCGAGCGCCAGCATGAGGCCGAGAGCGTGCTCGGCGACTGCCTGGGCGTTTCGGCCGGGGGTGTTGACGACCAGGACCCCGTGCTCCGTGGCCGACCCGACGTCGACGTGGCTCGTCGTGCCGCGGCATACCCCGACCAACTTCAGGCTCTTAGCCTCCTCGAAGACCTCCTCGAACACGAAGTCGGACTCGATCACCAGGATCTCGATGGCGTCATCCAGGATGCGAGTGGCCAGCTCCTCGGGGTCGATGAGACGGCGAGTCTCCATCCAGCTCTCGTGGGTCACGTCGAGCCTTTCGGCGAGACGCTGCACGTGGCGATGGCTAAACGGGGCGAGAATGAGCGCGCGCACCATCAGGCTCCCGAGTCGAGAGCTTCGGCGGCGAAGACGCCGCTTCGGACGGCGCCCTCCATCGTCGAAGGCCAGCCTGTGGCGGTCCAGTCGCCGGCGAGAAATAGGTTCGCGATCGGGGTGCGCTGAGAGGGTCGATGCACGGATGCTCCGGGGATGGAGCGGAAGGTAGCCTGTGGCTGCTTGACGACAAGGAACCTGTCGATCTTGGCCTCCCTGGCGCGCGGGAAGAGCGTCTGCATCTCCCGCGCGAACAGCTCCCTGAGCTGGTCTTTGGGCATGTCGATGTAGTCCCAGGCCCCGCTGACGGATACGCAGACGTATTGCTGTCCGGCGTCGTTTGAGCCCTGGATTCGGCTCTTGTTGAAGACCCACTGCACCGGGCTATCGAGGAAGGCGACGAAGTCCTGCTCCATGATGGGGCGGTCGTACCAGAGGTGCACGCCGACGATGGGCGACGAAGTCAGGCCGGCCGCCTTGGCGAAAAAGCCGTCGCCAGCGACGTCCGCCGGGAGCAGCGACAGAAAGACGTCGTAGGGAAGGGCACTCACGTAGGCGTCCGCGTGGAGCAAAGCGCCGTCGGAGAGCCTGACGCCTGCGACCGAACCATCCTCGAACTGCAGCGCCTCGACAGACTTGCCCGTTTCCACAGTCGCGCCGTGCTCTTGCAGGAACCGCCCGGCCGGGGCCCCTGTGAGCTCGGTCAGGCCGATGCGCGAAAAGCCGACAGTCGCGTCCTTCGGCCCCTTGAGGAGGCCCTCCTGGAACACCATCAGCCCCATGTCGGCGCTGACGTCGCGAACGTGGTCGTTCAGCGTCGGAAGTACGATCAGGTTCCACAGGTAGTCGATGGCACGCTCGGACTGGTGATGGCGGCGGAGCCACTGGTACAGCGTCTCGCGGTCGAGCGCCCCCGCCTGTCTCGCGCGATCGGTGAGCTTGGCCCTGGCGAGGCCGTATGCCGCCAGCAGCTTGTCCCTGAGGCTGAGGTGGGGGTAGAGCAGGAACGAGGGCAACAGATGCAACGGACCGAGCCACGGCGTGCTGAAGAGGACGCCGCGCTTGCCGTTACGGATGACCTCGGTGCGCAGCGTGTCCTGTAGAAACGCGTGCTCCGTCACGCCGAGGGCTTCGAGAAAGTCGATGTAGTAGGTGCAGCAGCCCAGGAAGACGTGCTGGCCGTTGTCGACCTGAACACCGGCCTGCTGATCCTGAAACGAGAACGCGCGTCCCCCTAGAAAGGGCCGCTTCTCGATGAGGGTGACGCCGTAGCCGCGCTCAACCAGCGCGCGGGAAGCAGACAACCCGGCGAGGCCGCCGCCAAGGACGATTACCCTCCGAGGTGCGGAACCGCTGGTATCAGGCTTTTGGCCCATAGCCTCGCCGTGATGATGAGCTTTCGCGTCGTGGTGAGCCCGATTCTACGCTCGAAAACGTTGAATCCTTCAGCCTCGATGCGGTCGAGGATGGCGCTGTACACGCCGTGCAGCACCGCCGGACAGGACCGGGACTCGGCGGACAAGAGCGGAATAAGCAGCTTACCGCTGTCGAAAAACCCGCGGGCCCGGGCCGCCTGAAACCGCATAAGATCCCGAAAGGCGTCGTTGACGACGCCGTCGAAGAGCTCTCGCTCCGTGTACCCGAAGCGCTCCAAATCCTCCAGGGGGATGTAGATGCGGCCCCGTTCAGCGTCCTCTCTGACGTCCCGAAGGATGTTGGTAATCTGCATCGCCAGCCCCAGGTCGACCGCGTGCTCCTTGGCCTTTGGGTCCTCGTAGCCGAAGACCTCGATGCACAGGAGGCCGACGACGGATGCCACCTTGTAGCAGTAGGTCCGCAGCTCCTCGAACGTCTGGAAACGCGTCAAGGCCAGGTCCATCTCCACGCCTTGAATTATCTCTTCGAGGTATTCGGCCGGAATGTTGAACACCTCGGAGGCATTCGCCAGCGCTCGAAAGACGGGGTCGCGGCCGCCGTTGTCGGACGGCTTCGCTAGCCTATCACGCGTCTCGGCGAAAAGCCGTCGCTTGTGCTCCAGGGGCAGCTCACCGTCGGCGATGTCGTCGCAGAGCCGGCAGAAGGCGTACGCGGCGTAGATTGCGTTTCGCTTTCTCGTGGGCAGGGTGCGGAAGGCGTAGTAGAAGTTCCTCGCGTGCTCCTTGGCTACGCGCTGGCAGTGGTCGTAGGCTAGGTCCAGGTCGGTGGGCGTTGGCATTCGGGTTCAGCGGATTGGACTGACGCTTACGGCCTCAACGGAGGAAGGCTTAGCCCTGTCCTGAGCCCTTCAACGAGCTCTGGACAGGCTCTGGTCGAAGGGCTGGGGAATGAGGGGCTCTACGGGTTCACCAAGCACCTAGACCCTGCCCAGAAGCCTGAGCTTGAGCATTGTTCCCAGCATGAGCCGGATTTTCACGGCTTTGGAGACCTTGGGCCTTCGTCGAAGCACATCGTACTCTTGGCGCTCGATGGCATCCAAGACCTTCAGTCCCCCCAGGCTGAAGAGGGCAACGTCTAGTTTAAGATGGCCGTCAAGGGTGCCCACGAGTCCCAGGCCCCGACGGAACAGCTCCCGGGCGCGGTCGACCTCGAAGCGCATGAGCTCCCGGAAGGCGTGCGTGGAGACGCCAAGGGCCAGTTGCTGTTCGCTACACCCGAAACGCTCCAGGTCTTCCGTCGGGATGTAGATTCGGCCCATCGCATAGTCGCGCGACACGTCCTGCCAGAAGTTGGCGAGCTGAAGAGCGGTACACGTGTAGTCCGAAAGCTCTTGGCGCTCTTGATCGCGATATCCGCCGACGTAAAGCACCAGACGTCCGACAGGGTTTGCGGAGTGCTGGCAGTAGCGTTCGAGGTCCCGGTACGTGGCGTACCGCGAGGTGGCCTGGTCCATGCGGTTGGCCTGAACGAGCCTGAGAAAGGGCTCTTTGGGAATGTCGAAGGCAGAGATGGTCTGCTGCAGCGCGATGGTGTAGGGGTGTTTCGGAGTGCCGCCGTAGCAGCTATGAATCTCCTCTTCCCAGAAGTCCAGAGCCTCCAGGCGGTTGCCTTCGAACTCGTCGCCCAGATCGTCGACGAATCTACAGAAGGCGTAGAGGGCGTAGAGGTGCTTGCGGCTTTCGCGGGGCAGGAGCCAGGAGCCGACCGTGAAGTTCTCGTAGTGACTCTTGGCCAGCCGCTCGCACAGGGCGTAAGCGTCCTCCACCGTGCATCGGGACGGCGTGCCCGCGAGCAACGCGTCCATCGACGCAGTCACACTCCCACGATCTGTACCAACACCTCGCGGTGGGCGACTTCGAGCGCCTTGACGTGGTCTAGCTCGACCATGAAGAGGCACTGGAACTCCCCCAACGCCAGCTTGCCGTTGATTACCGGGATGGTCTCGCTGGTTCCCAGGGTAAGGTGTTGGCAGTGGGAATGGCCATTAGGGCACTCGTTCTCGTGCATGTGGACGGTGCGGACGTCGAAGTCGTTATGCCGGTAGTGCGCGTTTCGCGGAGAGTTCCGCTCGAGCAGACTTTCCATGTCCTGAAGCAGGAGAGGTTCGTTCTCCTGAATGACAATGGCGGCCGTCGTGTGCTTGGAGAAGACGACGACGATGCCACTCCGCAGCCCGGACTCCTCGACGACGCCCTCCACCTTTTCGGTAATATCGATGAACTGAGGCGCGGACGTCGACTCTACGTGCAGGGTGTATGCGTTCGTCCGCACTAGCGCTTCGCTAACGTTCATAAAGGAACCTCACTATGCCTATGCCTTCGATTGGTCGATCAAAGACTATCAGGGGGACACTATCACAAGGGTAGCCGTTTTTTCAATTGGATTTTGGAGTCATGTTATCGGCGGCATGGACGACCTTCCCAGTGTGACGCCGGGCGTTTGAACCGCCCGCTCGCCTCTCAAGAGCCGCCGATAGCGTCCAAGCGCCGTTAAGGGCCAGTAGTTCCTGTACATATGGTAGTTGATCATGAACCCCGCCGGGAGCTCGGTGCCCTGGTACCCCTCGTCGTCAGGAGTTAGGTAGCGGTCCAGCCGCCGCCCGATCCCATAGCCTGGGAATCCTGTGCCTGTGAAGTACGGCTCGTCCCATGACCCGTCGGACTGTTGGGTGCGCAGGAGGTAGGCTACTCCTCGGCGGGTCGCCTCGTTGTCGGCCTCTCCAGCCGATAGCAGAGAGAGCAGTGCCCACGCCGTCTGGGACGCGGTGCTTGGGCCCCGCCCCCTGAAGTCCGGGTCGACGTAGGAGGCGCAGCTCTCGCCCCATCCGCCGTCCTCGTTCTGGTGCTCGATCACCCAGCGGATGGCGTCTCTGACCCAGGGGGTATCCATGTCCATGCCCAGGGCCTCCAGCGCGGGCAACACCGCGCCGGTGCCGTAGATATAGTTAACGCCCCAGCGCCCAAACCAGGCGCCGTCCTCCTCCTGCTCGGAGACGATGTAGTCGAGGGCTCTACCGATGGCGGGATGCCCCGCGTCGTACCCGAGCTGCCCGAGCATCTCAAGAATGTGCGCAGTCACGTCGACGCTGGGGGGGTCAAGCGCCTCGCCGAAATCGGCGAAGGGGATTTTGGAGATCAGGTGCTTGTTATTGTCCTTGTCGAAGGCTGCCCAGCCACCGTTGCGGCTCTGCATTCCAAGCAGCCACTGGACCGCGCGGTCCACGGCCGCACGTTTGGCGCCCCCAGCTTTGGCCTCGGTCTTGTTAAGGGCCATCACTATCTCGGCCGTATCGTCCAGGTCCGGGTAGAGGTCGTTTTCGAACTCGAATGCCCAGCCCCCCGGCTGCACGGCCCCCGCCTTGACCTGCCAGTCGCCGGACTTGAGTATCTGCTCCTGGAGGAGCCACTCGGCGGCCTTGGTCACGGCCGGGTGGTCTGGCGGCAAGTCGGCGTCCAGCAGGGCAATCATGGCCAGCCCTGTGTCCCACAGCGGCGACACGCAGGCCTGCACTCTCAGCGTGTCATCTTCCTCGATGCTGAAATTGTCGAAGCCGGCCAGCCCCTTTGCCATTACAGGGTGGTCCAGCGAGTAGCCCAGGGCCCGGAGCGCCATCAACGAGTAGACCCAGGGCGGCTGAATCCCGCCCCAGCTACCGTCCTCCTGCTGGTGGTCGAGCACCCACTCCTCAGCCTTCTTTATGGCCTGCGACCTGGCCGGGTTCCAGGGCAGCCGCTCGAGCTGACGCAGCACGGTGTCGCCGGCATAGAAAAAGGTCTCCCAGCCGATAAGGCGGCTTGGATTGACGATAGAGTAGTCGGTCTCCTCGATCGGCGCCGGGTACAGCTCATCGATGCGGGCCCACTCTGGGACCTCCACCACCGGCTTCCGGTCCAGCAGTATCAGCAGCGGCACTATCGTGGCGCGGGCCCAGCTGGAAAAGTCGTAGATGGTGAGGGGGAACCAGTTGGGCAGGAGGATGAACTCGGGGGGCATTACGGGGACGCCCTTCCACTCCCACTGGCCGAATAGCGCCAGCCAAATCTTGGTGAACACGCGGGTATTGGGAATGCCACCGCGAGAGAGAATGAAGTCCCGGGCCGCTCGCATAAAGGGCTCGTCGGGCGAGAGTCCCGCGAGCTTGAGGGCGAAGTAGCTTTCGGTGGTCGTGCTTAAATCGCCGGGGGCGCCGTAGAACTGGCCCCACGTGCCGTCTTCCCGTTGCCTGCTCAAGATGTGATTGGCCAGCTTGCGAGAGCGCTCGGCATCTTCAGCGCCCAGGAAGTATGTCAGCAGCAGAAATTCGGCTTCCATCGTGGCGTTGGACTCGAGCTCTCCCCACCAGTAGCCCTGGGGGTATTGGGAGTTCAGAAGGAACTCTTTTGCCCGCTCAACGGCGTCCTCGAGTTCGGACAGCCTCGCCGGGCGATCGCTCTTTCGCGTTATCTCGACCATATTGGTTGCGGACCCATTTAAACCTCTAGGCTACCTGGCGCCGTGTCCGATGGAGCACAAGAAACCTCCCAGGGATGCGCTTGCGACTTTAGACTGTGAGGCCAGGTTGAAAAGCCGAGGCGCCTCCGACGGTTTCGTCGCAACATACTTCATCGCCCGTCCCAGGCGCCGGACGTTCGACTCGAACATGGCCTCTCCAACAAACGGTGGCAAGGTCTGATCGACCCGGTCAAAGACGGAGCGCACCGCGACGTGCGGGGTTCCGTACTCGGCGCACTTTTCGCTCACCCAGTAGCTCTCCATATCTACGACGCCGACTGGGAACTCGCGTCCGATCCACGCCTTCATCGAGCTGTTTGACACGAGCTCGGGAACGGAGAGACAACCAGCCGTTTCGTATGCATCCCACGTCTCCTCTGCACCGGTTAGGAGCTCTTCCATCACTCCGATATCGATTGGCGGCCGCTCGCTGAAATCGTCAGCCCGCCAGAGCACGGCGGGGCCGCCAACGGACAGAAGCCTATCGCATATGAGGACGTCGCCTGTTTCCAGGCCGTCCCTTACGGCTCCCGAGAATCCTACGGAGATAACCGCCTCAGGGCTGTATCGCTCAATGACGTAGCTGGTCGCCTCTTGGGCGAGGCGCGGACCGACGCCACCTGTGGCAAGTACGGTGTCGCGCTCCAATGCCGACTCGTAGAACCTGAGGAAGCCTTGCTCCGCGACCGGCGTGAAGCAAGCCTTCTTGATGTAGCCTCGAACCTCCTCTTTTAGTGCGGCGATGATGGCGAGCAAAGTGTCCTGCTACCCGGCCCCAACGCCCGAGTTTTGGACTGCGCCTTCGCGGAGCATTTTGAAGGCGTCCTTGGGATTGCTGAGCGCGCCGAAGACCGAAGCCGACTCGAAGCCGCAGTGCATCATGCAGTTGGCGCATCGCGGGTCTTTGCCGACGCCGTAGCGGTCCCAGAGCTTTTCGTCGAACAGGTCATTCACGTCCTGCGTATGCCTGTCGCCCAGGAGGTAGCAGGGCTCCCTCCAACCCAGCACCGTGTAGGTTGGGTTGGCGTAGGCGGTGCACTGGTACTCTCGGTTACCGCGCAAGAAGTCCAGATAGAGGGGATTGTTGTAGAACCGGAGCTTGCGTTTTGGGTCTAGGACGTTCTTGAAGATCTTCCGTGCCTGCTGGCGAGAGATGAAGAGGTCCTGGTTGGGGACCATATCGTACTGGTATCCGGGGGAGACCATGCAACCCTCGATGCCCATGTCCGTCATCATCTGGAACATCTCTATGAGGTCGTCCTCGTCGCAGCCGTTGAAGACGGTGGTGTTGGTGGTGACGCGATAGCCTCGCTCGAGGGCGACCTTGATTCCCCTTACAGCGATCTTGAAGACGCCTTTGCGGTACACCGACTTGTCGTGGGCCTCCTCCATGCCGTCCAGGTGCACGACGAAACAGAAGTACTTCGAGGGCGGGATGGCCTTCATCATCCGCTCCATCAACAGCGCGTTGGTGCACATGTAGACGAACTTCTTGCGAGCCGTGATGCCGTTGACGATGTCGTGAATCTGCGGGTGCAGGGTGGGCTCGCCACCGGCGATGGACACTATGGGAGCCCCGGACTCCTCAACAGCGGCGAGGCACTGGTCGACCGTTACCACCCGGTCGAGGACGGGCTCGTACTCTCGGATGCGGCCGCAGCCCTCACACGCAAGGTTGCACTTCTCCAGCGGCTCCAACATCGTCACCAGAGGGAACCGCTTTCTCAGGGAGACCTTTTGCTTCAGTATGTACCAGGCTAGACGCGCCGCCATCTCAATTGGTCTGCCCATGTTACGCCTCTCTCGTTTCGTTACCGCGCCGAAACACGCCTTCGATCTTCATCGGCTCGCTAGCAGGGCGCTGAAGACGTCTTCAACCATTCCTCTGGCGCCCTTTCGAGTGAGGAAAGGGAAGACATTTGTATCTGAGGGACACCCTCAGACTCCCGGCAATCCCGACGGACCGGGACTGCACTCCCCATTTTTCATCGGCCTGTTAATGGTCCCGGACCAACAGGAAGTCAACCAGGTCCTCGACCTCTCGTCGCGCCTCGGGTGCGAGCTCGACGCCGGACAAGGCCTCTAGCGCCTGCTCGCCGTGCTCGGCTGCCAGTCTGCTGGCGAATCCTCTCGTGTCTACCCTTTCCATTACGTCCAGAACGGTGGCTACGTCATCGTCGGTCAGATGCTGTTTTTCGTATATGCCGACGAGCGCGTCTTTATCCTGTCCCTTGGCTTGCGACATGGCGTGTACTACAGGGAGGGAGTTTTTCTTGCGCTGGATATCTCCCACAGGCTTGCCGGTCAGCTCCAAGTCGCCCCACACGCCCATGACGTCGTCTCTGATCTGGAAGACGTAGCCGAGGGACCGGCCGCACTCGCGGAACGACTCGATGGTCCTCGAATCGTGCGAGGCGATAACGGCGCCGAGATTAAGGGAGCAGCGGATCAGCGCGCCCGTCTTTCGGGAGATCATGGCCAGGTATTCGGACATCCCAATGTCGGGCCGACCCTCGAAGGAGATGTCCAGGTACTGCCCCTCGATCATCTCCAGGTATGCCTCCGTAAGGACCTCGGTGACCATGAGGGTCCGGTCAGGGTCCAACCCCTTGTCGAGGAGGCCGGATAGCGACATGTCCGCCACGGCTCGAAGCACGTTGCCCGCGACGAGGGCTTTGGCGACGCCCCACACGGCCCAAACGGTTGGCCGGTGGTGGCGCGTGGCGTCGCCGTCCTGAATATCGTCGTGGATCAAGGAGAAGTTGTGGATGAACTCGAGCGCCACGGCGGCAGGCATGGCCATTCCAGGGGCGCCTCCGGCCGCTTCGCAGGCGAAGAGGCAAAGGGTAGGCCGAAGGGCCTTTCCCTCCGGGGAAACGCAGGGATTGCCATCCACATCGACCCAGCCCATGTAGTAGCGTAGTATGTCGTAGACTTGGGGATGGCCGCTGGCGAGGCCCTGCCGCAAGCCGCGGATGATGCTAGGCCGGTAACGCCGGAACATGCCCGGCATGTCCGCCGACTGTGACTCCACCGTATCCACGTTGGTCAACGGCCGACCCTCAGACCTAGTCCCGCAGGTGCTTCGACACCTGCCGTTATCGGGCATCGACGCTGCGTCCGACACTCGCGATAAGTGACCTGATACAGCGCTGTGCCGGAGCCAGATGGCCTACCTCAGGACCCCAAGGCACACTACACTGGGGTTCCGCGGTAGGACTACATAGAATAACGATGGCAAATCCTAGCACCCGCCCTGTTCCGTGTCAATACAGGCGACGCAAATTTCTGCAAGGGATAGTATATCCCCTCCTATACAGGTGGTAACGCGGACGACCGTGTGGGAGGGAAAGGAGCGTGGCGAGCCCTCGAAAAACGGCGCCAAGGCTTGGCGGCGCAGGGTGAGACGGCGAATCGAGGCGGCCTTCGGGGGCCTCGATTGTGGGATTTTTCACTTGCGCCGCGCTGACGGCGCGTGCTATATTTCAGCCCAATTAGCAAGATAACCAAACAAGGAACACGATGGGACGGATGCGCCGTTCGGACGCACCGCAGCGGATGGCTGAAAAGCTGGTATGATTGCGCTCGACGACTATTTTCGGCAGTACGGGTTGATCGCCATGTTTGGGGCGGTGGCGGTGGTCGTCCCGACCGGCATGCTGATGATGTCGTGGATGCTGTCGGTGGTTGGGATAAGGCCCTACAGGCCAAGCGCGATCAAGCAGAGCATCTACGAGTGCGGATTCGAAACGCTGTCGGGAACGTGGAGCCAGTTCAACTTCCGCTACTACGCCATCGCACTGCTCTTCGTCGTCTTTGACGTCGAGGTGGTGTTCCTGTTCCCCTGGGCTGCCAGCTTTGGTGTCCTGTCCGCCAAGTTCGGGGTCTTCGCCCTGGTGGAGATGGGCGCGTTCGTCGGGATTCTCGTCGTGGGTTGGCTCTACGCGTGGAGGAAAGGAGCACTGGAGTGGAGGTAGGCATGAGCTCTGACGCAGGCGGGGTTACCATTCCCCTGTACACGACCACCTGGGACCTCGACAGGACGGAGGGTGGGGTTGTCAACGACCTCAAGGCCACCCATACCGAGGCGCTGCCTGAGCCGGTCCTCGAGATCCCGGACGACCTCAAACGCAACCTGGCGGTTAGCTCCATCGACGCTCTGGTCAACTGGGGCAGGAAGTCCGCCGTGTGGCCGCTATCGTTCGGCCTCGCGTGCTGTGCCTTCGAGATGATCGCCAGCGCCATGTCACGCTTCGATATCGCGCGCTTCGGGATGGAGGCGTTCAGGCCGTCGCCGAGGCAGGCAGACCTGATGATAGTTGCGGGCACGGTGACGTGGAAGATGGCGCCCGCCATCCAGCGCGTCTACGAGCAGATGGCCGAGCCCAAGTGGGTCATCTCGATGGGCGTGTGCGCTACCAGCGGAGGCCCCTACTATGGGTCTTA
>JADFIF010000012.1 GCA_022566795.1 Chloroflexota bacterium | reverse complement strand
CCAGCGTGTGAGTGAGGCGTGTGACGTAGTGGTCGCCCAGTGGCGCGATGAATACCTGAGTCTTGTGCTTGAGTCTCCGGAACGCCTTGCAGTGAATTATGCGGTCACGGTCGCGCTGGAACTCCGTGCGCATCGGCGACGGCTTCTCGGACACCTCACGCCCTCGGCTGCGGGCCGACTGAACGGCAAAGGGCGACAGCCGCAGCTCGAGCTCCTCCAGTCGATGGCGAATGGGCGTGGTGACGACGTCGCTAGACAGGGTAAGACCATTTCGTTCGAGGTGAGATTGAGTTGGCGCGCCCTGCGTGGTGGGGCCGCCGGATGCACGTATTCCACGGCGTGGCTTTGGCGACAGCGAAATGACGCGCATCCATCAGTATAGCACAAAACCGGCCCCCTGGAGTGGCCCGGCTGCGCGGAGCACCGGCATCCAGCCGCCGCGCCAGCCTTGAAGGGACCGGCGTCCGGTGCTACCATGTTGGCGCCCCGGGCCCCCCTCGCCGAGTTCCGGGAGATGGATGCTGAAGCCCTCGATTTGCCGGAAGAGTCCTTCGATGGGGTCCTGTGCCGCTGGGGCTGATGTTCCTGCCCAATCTGGCAGGCGCTCTGAGTGGTATCCATCGGCTGGTGGCCTCGGGCGGGAGACTCGCAGCAGCCGTATGGGCCGAGCCTCAAGCCGTACCCATGCTCAGCCTGCCGATGGGTGTAATGCGTCAGATGATGGATATGCCCGCACCGCCGCCGGGGGCACCCGGGCCGTTCAGCTTGGCCGATGCCGGTACCCTCGAGGAGGCTCTAAAGCAGGCGGGCTTCACCGACGTCCGCAGCGAACGCCTAAGCGTATAAATGGATTTTCCCTCGGTCGAAGCCTACTTAAGCATGATCCAGGATACCGCTGCCCCAATCCCGGCTGCGCTGGCCGACAAGCCCGCCGACCTGCGTGAGAAGGTCTGGCAGGCTATCGCTGGTGCCGTGGGGCAGTACGCCACGGCGGACGGAACGATCCGGATGGAGAATGAGGCAATCTGTATAGCCGGTCGGCGCTAGCAGGGCCTACACAGTGGCCGGACGGACCGTGTAGTGGTGGGCGTGGAAGGCGCAAGCCTCAAAGAGATAGTGGCCGCCGACAGAAAAGCGGCGGATAGCCCCCAAGGCAAGGCATGGTCGGGGCCTTGGATGCAGAAACTTACCGAGATGATCCATTACGCCGAGACCGAGAACTGGACCGTCCAGTAGCCTCATCCTTCGTAGAAAGCCATGGTGTCTGGCACTGGGGCAAGTGGATCCGCGTTTGAGCATCTCGCCCGAACCCGCCGACTCCCACTTCGAGCTCAGCGGCCTTCGCCTCCATTACGTCCATTGGGGGAATGAGGAAGCCCGCCCACTCGTGCTGCTGCACGGACTGCAGGACTGCGCCCGCTCTTGGGACCAGTTTGCCTCCAGCGCCCGGGCGCGCTTTCGAGTCATCGCTCTGGACCACAGAGGGCACGGCGATAGCGACTGGGCGCCCAAGGGCCGATACCGGCTTCGAGACTACGTTTCCGACGTCGAAGGTCTCTTCTCGCACCTCGGGCTCCGAGACTGCGTGCTGGTGGGCCACTCGGCCGGAGGACGCAATGCTTTCCTGTTCGCGCTGTCCCACCCGGACCTGATACGCGCCTTGATCATCGTCGACATAGACCCGGACGAGATCAACCCCGAGTCGCGCCAGATGTTCGAGCGGTACGGCCGCGAGCCTGGCGATTGGGAGTCGATCGAAGCGGTCGTGGAGCGCCTCAGGAGCCGCCAACCGAACTCGAACGACGAGATGCTCCTTCATCAAGCGTTGCACATGACAAGAGAGCTCGAAGGTGGTCGTAGGGTGTGGAGGCGGGATCCAGCGTTGCTGGCCGGATACGAGCGCCCGGACCTCTGGAAGGAGTGGTCGGAGCTCAAGTGCCCGACGCTGATTATCCGCGGCCGTCAGAGCGATCTGCTAAACCACGAGGTTGCGGTTCGGATGCGGGAGGCCCTTCCGGGGTCGAGGCTCGCGGAGCTCGAGGGCGGCGGCCACTGGTTCTACCAGGAGTTCCCGGGAGCGTTCGAGCGCACCGTCCGGTGGTTCCTTGACGGCTTGTGATTCAGCAGGCGAGACCGGCATCCGCGTCCCTCTCGGGCGACGCGGTGTCGGCGACACTTCTTGCCCGTTCCAGGTCGCGTTCCAGAACGTAGAGGGAGTGCGGGGTGAACGACTGCGCCCCATACCCCAGAGCATAACCCGCGCCTCGCGGCTTGATCACCGAGCGGATGCCCTCTTCTTGGAGACGGCTCGCCAGCAGACGCGCCTCCATTTCGTTGGGATAGGTGCCGACCAACGCCTCTTTCATCCTCATCATCCCACTCTCCTGGCCCGGTCACCTGCGGGCCGGCCCTGCGCGTGTGCGCCGCTACCGGCCCTTGAACGCAGGCTTCCGCTTTTCGACGAAGGCCCTGACTCCCTCACGGTGGTCCTCCGTCTCCCTGGCGATCTCTTGAGCGGGGCCCGCCAGCCTGAGGCTCTCTTCGAACCCGATGTGCAGTGACCTCTGCACCAGCTGCTTGATCAGCCCCATGGTATAGGTGGGTCCCTGGGCCAGACGCTGTGCCAGGTCCATCGCCGTCTCCATCAGCTCGCCGTGAGGCGTCACCCTATTGACGATACCAAGCCGGTAAGCCTCCGCGGCGTCGAGCACCTCGCCCGTGTACTGGAGCATGAAGGTGTTGCCCAGTCCGATCATGCGGGGTAGCTGCCAGCACGAGCCGTCCGCAGGAATCAGCCCTCTTCTAATGAAGGTCTCCGACATCCTGCCGTTCTCGGAGGCTATCCGAATGTCGCACGACAGCGCGATTCCCATGCCCAGGCCCATCGCGTGGCCGTTGATGGCCGCGATGGACGGCTTCTGAAGCTCGTAGAGCCGCAGCGGTATGAAGCGCACGCCGTCTAAGGTCGCTCCGCCTGCGTCCGAGTCGGCAGGCTGCGCCCGCCACCGCTGGTCCAGATACTCCCTTGGGCTCAGATCGTCGGGTATCCCCGGCTCGCCTTGTCGCGCGTCGTTGGCCTGGTTCATGCGCTTGACGTTGGCGCCGGAGCAGAACGCGGGGTCGCGTCCCGTGATTACGACAGCCCGCATGTCGGGGCTGGCCTCCAGGCGATCGAGCTCGGCGCCGATCTCGCTGGCCATCTCATCGCCTATCGCGTTGCGCGTCGGCGGGTCGTCCATCGTGATGACCAGGACTCCGCCGACCTCGTCTGCTTTGATGTACTCGTATGCCATCTTGGGCTCCTGGTGATCTTAGCAGGCGCTGAAAAACTCCTTCGCCCGTCCCCTTCGACGATACTCATGGCAGGCTCTCTGGCGCCCTGTGCAGTAAGGAGAGGGAAGAAATTGTATCTGAGGGACACCCTCAGAGTCCCGGCAAAGGGGCTTCGCCCCTCTGCACTCCCCATTTTTTCATCAGCCTGTTAGGGCTTTTGGCGCGGTTCTCCAACATGCGGTTGGATTCAAGGCGCCTTCGCCCTCTCCACCCCCCATGTTCACCGGCCCGCTACTGCTTGGACTCCTCGATCTTCGCTTTCGCGCAGGCAAAGAACTGGTTCATGAGCATCCTCGACGCGCTGCCCATCAGCCGCTGACCCACGCGAGCTATCGCCCCAGTCACCTGGGCGTCGCCGACGACGCGAATCTCCGTCTCGTCCCCGGCTTCGACCAGCGTCACAGTACCCTCACCGCGAACCGAACCGGCGGAGCCTTGCCCGGTGAAGAGCATCCGAAACGACTCAGGCTCGATCTTGTCGGACAGAGCTATCCGGCCCGCATAGGTCGCCCTTATAGGACCGACACCGGCCGTCAGCGACACCTCATAGCTGTCGTCTTCCAAGGGCTGCAGGCCCTCGCAACCGGGTATGCACGACGCCAGCATCTCTGAAGATAGCAGCGACGCCCACACCGTCCCGCGATCGGCCCCTACTGTGAACGAGCCCTCGACCCTCACTGCCATGCGCTCCGCGTTTTCACGATTGGCCAAATCTACCACAAGTGGCGGCTCCGCGCCAACATCACGGACGGCGAGGGCGCACGAGAGTTTACGGCCTCGCACGGCAGGTGCTGCCGCTGCCGTGCGGGTTGTAGCCGAGGGCCTGGCATCCTGATATAATCCCGGCGTCTTCGGCTCAAGGCCACCAATTCAGCGGCTCCGGAGGGTTTGACCATGACATACGGCATCTCCATCAACGTAAACGGAACTCAGCATACTAACGAGGTCGAGTCCCGTCTGCTCCTGTCGAGCTACCTTAGAGAAACCCTGAATCTCACGGGCGCCCATATCGGCTGCGACACGACAAGCTGCGGCGCCTGCACCGTCCTGCTGAATGGTGCGGCCGTCAAATCTTGCACGTTGTTTGCGGTGCAGGCCAACGGCGCCACCGTGACGACCATCGAAGGGCTGGCCACCAACGGCGAGCTTCACCCGATTCAGGAAGGGTTTTGGGAGAAGCACGGCCTCCAGTGCGGCTTCTGCACGCCCGGTATGATCCTATCCGCGTACGACCTGCTCCAGCGGAACCCGAACCCCACGGAGCAGGAGATTCGTCACGGTTTGGCGGGAAACCTGTGCCGGTGCACCGGCTACCACAACATCGTAAAGGCCGTTCAGTACGCCGCTGAAAAGATGAGCTCTTAGCCACCACTGGCTCTCACAGGAGGACGTCATGGTAACAAGCTCGTTCGACTACCACGCGCCTACCAGCGTCGCCGAGGCCGCGGAGCTTCTTACGCGGTTCGGGGATAGCGCCAAGCTCCTCGCGGGGGGGCACAGCCTCGTGCCGATGATGAAGAGCCGGCTGGCCGAGCCCAAGGTCCTTATCGACCTCGGCCGCATAGAGTCGATGGCCTACATCCGCGAGGCCGATGGCGGACTGGCCATCGGTGCGATGACCAAGTACGTGGACCTTGAAACGTCCGACCTGGTCAAAAGCAAAGCACCCGCGCTGGCCCAGGCCGCGGGGATGATTGCGGATCCGCTGGTCCGGAACATGGGCACCATCGGTGGGAGCCTGGCTCACGCCGACCCGGCGGCAGACCTCCCCGCTGTGATGTTGGCTCTGGGCGCCAGGCTCATTACCAGCTCCACGGGCGGCCACCGCACGATTGAGGCCGACGACTTCTTCGTGGACCTGCTGACTACCGGGCTGCGCCCAGACGAGATCCTCAGCGAAATCGCCATACCTGCTCTGCTGCCTCGGACCGGCACCGCTTACGCCAAGTTCGGCAACAAGGCCTCGCACTTTGCGATAGTAGGCGTGGCGGCGTCGGTCACGTTGAGCCCGGACGGCACCTGTGAGGCGGCCCGCGTCGGAGTCACGGGAGCCGGGCCAAAGGCTACCAGGGCGACGGAGACTGAGGCGCTGCTGAACGGCCACCGGCTACTGCATGGCGATCAGATCGACGAAGACGTAATTGAGGCCGCCGCAGCGCGCGCCGGCGCCGGAGTCGACCTTCAGGAAGACATCCACGCGTCCGCCGAGTACCGGGCGCACCTCACGACGGTGTTCGCAAAGCGCGTCATCCGTGAGGCGGTTTCGCGAGCCAAGTAGTCAGCCCGAAGCGCGTGAGGTCGGGGCTAGCCGTCGCCGCCCCCCACGCCCAACGAGCGCAACAGCGCCGGTACGTCCAGGTGCGACTCTACCAGCTCGGCCAGCCTCTCCAGCTTTAGCGGGTGATCGAACCGAGCGCCGTCCACGAGCGTGTTCAAGGCGTCCATCGTGGTCAGCGTGTCGGTGTCGACGACCATTACGGGCACCTCCTCCTGTTCCGCCTCGTAGCGGACGTACTCGATGGGCTCGTAGCCCTTGGTCAGAACGAGGCAGGCCGTATCGGTATTGAGGGCGGCGAACTGCAGGTCGGGCCTGTCCCCCCGGACGATGGCCGCCTTTCGTTCCCTGATTCCAAAGTAAAACTCTCCGGGGTCCATGCTCGGCATGCCGACCAACAGGTGCTCGACCAGCCCCTCCGTCTCCTCACCGCAAACGACAAACCGGCCGTGAAGGTGCTGGGCCAGCTTTCCGACGGTCACTCCGAGCATCCGCCGCTCCTCCGGAATGACTCCCAAGCACTTGACGCCTTCCGACTCTAGCGAAGGAAGCAGCTTGGTCTGGAGCTCGGTGCCCATGTACCGCGTCAGGCCGATGATTACGCAGCCCCCGAAACGGTCTCCGAAGGCCCCAGCCAGCGGCTTGAGGTCGGAGGCCGTGAGCTCACGGAGGTAGCGGACCACGACGATCGCCGTGGCGTCCAAGGCCTCGGCCATCCGCGCCGACTCCGCTGGCGACAGAGCGCAGGACGCCTCGACGATGACGATATCGCTCCCCTCGGTAGCCTTGGCCACAACGGCGGCGGCATCCCTGAGCACAGCGTCGTTCAGCGAGGTTTCCCCTGGAGCTACCGGCCAGCCATCTGCCGGTTGCCCCAGAAGGTTGCAGATTATCTCCGAGTCGGGGTCCGATTGCGCGTCCAGATCGACAGCGGCCACCGGCTTCACGACCCTGACCGACCTCCCTGCCCCCTGGAAACTTCGGGCCAGGGCGAGACAAAGGGATGTTTTGCCCGCTCCTTCCCGATCTGAGGCAACGTACAGTACGGCCATTCTCAGCTCCGTGCAGGCGGGCGCCACTTGGTTTGGATTGAATTGACCCTCCGGCGGCCTTACCGCTCGCCTTCCACGAGGGGAGCGCTTAAGAGAGGAGGCGAAGCGCTCCGCCTCCGCTAGCACCGCCGTATCTGCGGGACAGGCGCCCGCGACTCACCCGCCTCCGCGGGCGAATTATAGCAAACGCGGGTTGTATCCGCATCGACAGATGGAAACCTCGGCGGCGACAGCTATAATAGGAGCGCCATCCCCGGCTGGCAGCATGTGTCCCGTCCGAATCCATGCCCAAGCGTGGCTCGTAACCCCGTTGGGCGGCCGGCGAAGCTGGGTGGCGAGCGGAGTGAGTCATGAAGGCTCGAGTAGGTCCATGAAACTGAGGTGCGGGACCCTTGCGCGCTCGGCGTTTGCGATCGTGCTCTCCGGGTTGCTTCTCGCCGTCGGCTGCACGACACAGTACGGCGTGCCGCCACTGGAGCGCCGCGCCTACGAGCTGGACAAGGCGATCATGTGCCCGGTGTGCCCGGGCGAGTCGATCGACCAGTCGCAAAACCCTCTGGCCGTGCAGATGCGCGCCATTGTGTTGGAGCAGCTTCAGGAGGGCCGAACGGAAAGCGAGATCAAGGACTTCTTCGTCGAGCGCTACGGGACGAGCGTTCTGTTGGAGCCTCCAGCCAGTGGCTTTAACCTAGTCGTGTGGGTCCTGCCCCCGCTGGCGGTCGGGGCTGCGGCCCTGGCGCTTTTTTTGACGCTGCGACTCATGCGCCGGCCACGGACCGATCAGGCCGACATCGCTGGGGAGCCGGCCCAGCTCTCGACCGAAGAGCGGGACGACTACTTCCGCCGAATCGAGGCGGTCCTCGACTTCGATGCGCCGCCCGGCGCACCGGCCCCGACCAGAGACCAGTGAGCCGCATTTTGAAAGTCTGATGAAAACGGGGGAGTGCAGTTCCGAGCCGTCGGGATTGCCGCGAGTCTGAGAGCCTGTCCTGAGCCTCGCCGAACTGGATGGTCGAAAGAGTTTATTCAGCGCCCTGTCAGAGCGCGTAGCGGAGGAGTGAGCTGATGGTCGAAGCCGGGCAGATGGCGCTATTGATCTCGGTGGTGGTGGCCGGTTACGCCGCCGTGGCATCCTTTTTGGGCGCGACCCGCAGGGTTCCCGAGCTGGTGGCCAGCGGACGGTACGGCCTGTATACAGTCCCCGTTCTGCTGTTCGTCGCGACCGCAGCCCTCGTGTACGCCTTCGTAGGGAACGACTTCACGGTGCGCTACGTGGCCGAGAACAGCAGCCTTGCGATGCCCAAGGCCTATACGTGGGTCGCGCTATACGCGGGCAACGCCGGCTCCCTCCTGTTCCTCGCCATCGTCTTCTCGACGCTCGCCGTCGCCGCAGTGCTCAGCATGCGACATCGGCTGCCCTACACGGCCCCTTATGCAACGGGAATCATGGCCCTGGTGCTGACCTTCTTCCTGGCCGTCATGCTGACTCTGGCGAATCCGTTGGAACGCCTCGCCGTCTCGCCTCTGGACGGCCAAGGAATAAACCCGCTGCTCGTCCACTTTGGAATGTTCATTCATCCCCCGCTGCAGATGGCCGGGCTCATCTCGGTGGCAGTCCCGTTCAGCATCGCCATGGGAGCCCTGCTGGCCGGCCGCGGAGGGCGCGACGAGTGGGTCGGCCTCGGTAGGACCTGGGGGATGATCTCTTGGCTCATCATGACCACAGGCCTTCTACTTGGGAGCTGGTGGGCCTACACAATCCTCGGCTGGGGCGGGTACTGGGCGTGGGACCCCGTCGAGAACTCCGCGCTGATGCCGTGGCTCGCAATGACCGCCTTCGTCCACTCGATCATGGTCCAGAAGCGCCGCGGCATGTTCCGGATGTGGAACATGGTGCTCATCATCGTCGCCTTCACGCTCGCCCAGCTCGGCATGTTCATCAATCGCGGTGGGCCCGTGCCCTCGGTGCACTCCTTCGCCCAATCCACCATGGGATGGCTCTTCCTCTTCTTCATGGCCTTCACCCTTTTGGGCTCCCTGGCGGCCTTCATCTGGCGGTCCGGCACGCTGAAGAGCCGAGAGAGTCTCGATTCGATGCTTTCGCGCGAGGCCGTGTTCCTGATGCAGAATGTGCTGTTCCTGGCGGTGGCCTTCGTGACGCTGTGGGGTACCGTCTTTCCGATATTCTCGGAGGTCGTGGAGGGCTCGACACTTACCGTTGGCCGGCCTTTCTTCGACCGCGTCAACGGTCCTCTGCTGCTGCTCCTCATTCTGCTCATGGGCGTAGGGCCGCTGTTGCCCTGGCGCAGAGCGAAGGCGCGAACGGTGATCCGGTCCCTCAGGTTCCCCGTGAGCGCAGGGGTCGCCGTCGGCATCGGGCTGGTGGCGGCCGGCATCCGTCAGCCCGTCGCGGTGGTGGCCTTCTCCACGTGCGCGACGGTGGTTGTAGGCATCCTCCACGAGTGGCTGCGGGGGACCTCGTCGCGCCATCGCAAGGGCGAGAGCTACCCGCTGGCCTTCGGAAGGCTGCTGGCGGGCAACCGGCCGCGGTACGGCGGTTACGTCGTGCACCTGGGCATCATAATGCTGGCGGTGGGGGCGATAGCCTCCTCTTTCTACAGCGTTCAGCGCGACTTCGCCTTGAACCCGGGCGACCGGGCGTCCCTGGGCGACTACTCCTTCCAGTACCTCGGCACGCAGACCTCTACCTACGCCGACCGGGACGAAACCGTCGCCGAGTTCCAGGTGTTCAAGGGCGATTCGTACCTGGGCGTCATGCGGCCCTTCCGGGCCTTCTACCCCGGCTTCCGCATCTCCGCGGCTCGTGGCGCCATTCGCAGCACCCCCATCGAGGATTTCTACATAGTGCCATCCGACCTCGATCGTGAGGGGCCCGCCGTTTTCCGCGTGCTCATCAACCCGCTGGTATGGTGGATGTGGGCGTCGGGGCCAATCATCGCCCTGGGCGTGCTCCTCGCCCTCTCGCCGCAACGTCAGCCCGCCCCAAGCACGCTGCGCGTCCCCTCCCGCCTCCGCCCGGCGGGCGCATGAGCCAGGGTCGGCGGAGCCATACAGTGCCAAATCGCCGCCCTCCTAGCCGAGGGCCGAGTCCTTACGCCCGCGGGGAGAGGTCAGGATGGGTGCCCGAACTCCGGAACACGGAGCGCTCCCGCGCACCCAAGAGATGCTAGTCCTCATCGCCCTCCTCCTCGCCCTGATCCCCGCCGTCGCCGTGCTCTACCCCTTTCTCCGACGCCGCTCGGTCTCCAGAGCCGTGGTGGAGGAGGGCTCCACTGAGGCGGAGCTGGCCAGGCGGTGGGACGCCGCTCTGAGTGGCCTCAAGACCACAGAGCTTGAGCACGCCATTGGCAACCTTGCACAGACCGACTACAGATTGCTTCGCGAGCAGTACATGACAGAGGCGGCGCTGGTCATGAAGGCCATGGACCTCGGGCTGGAGCAAGAGCGCGACCTCCTCTCGTCGGTCCGCCGAGAGATCAGGAGCGTCCGGATTCGAGTGGTCGGTCCGGACGGGCCGACCGTATGCCCCGCCTGCGCGACGCCGGTCGAGGCGAACGCCGGCGAGTGCCCGGAATGTGGCCGGCCCATGGACGACGCGGGCGCGATGGACTCCGACGCCGAGCCGCCCCCAGAGCTACCCGAGGAGGCGGTGGGTGGGTAGGCCCTGGCTCGCCTTGGCCCTCGCCATTACGCTGGCAGCTGCCTCGGCGAGCGCCTTGTCTTCCTCGGCCTTCGCCCAGCAGGCTCCTATCACGGTCGAGGGGCGAGTCACCAACGGGACCTCGGGAGGCGGTGACGCCGGCGGCCTGACGGTCGTCTTGCACGAGGAGAGCGGTACCAGCCACCAAGACCAGGAGGCCGTCACCGACTCCGCCGGCCGTTTTCGATTCGACGGCGTTGAGTATGACGCGGCGCTCGTGTACGGCCTGTCGGTGACGTACCGGGGCGCGCTCTACGGCGTCAACGTGGACCTGTCGGCCGGGTCGCCCCCCGCCGTGGAGATCGTCGTATACGAGGCGACCAGCGACGACGATGCTCTCTCGGCCGCCTCGGCTTCAGTGCTCTACGCCGCAGCCGATGAGTCGACTCGATTGGTGGCCGTCCTGGAGATCATCCAGCTCGTCAACGGCTCCGATCGCACCTACGTTCCGGGACCGGAGCCCATGGACCTGGTCCGGTTCGGTCTGCCGCCGGGGGCAGCGAGATTGCGAGTGGACACCCGCCTCCCGGGCGCCGACTTCGTCCAGGTCGACCGCGGATTCGCCCTGATTGCCAGCATCCCCCCAGGGGAGCACGAGATACTGTACACCTACGAGTTCCCCTACTCGGGCCGAGCGTTCGAGTATGGCAAATCCTTCAACTACGGCGCCGACCGTCTTCGCGTCCTGGCTCCGGTGGACGTGCTGCGAATCTCAAGCGGCCGGCTCGGCGGGCCGAAGACCACTCTCATCGGCCAGCGGGAGTACCACCTCCTCGAGGCCACTGGAATCGAACGGGGCGCCAGCATCGACCTGCTTCTCGAGGACCTTCCTCAGCCCGGGCTGGCCGATCGGGTACGCCAGCCGCTAGACCGCATCCGCTTCGAGCTTGCGGCGCCCGTGGCACTGGGAGTGTTGATGGCGGGAGTCATCGCATACGCTCTTTGGCGCAGGGCCCGCGAGCGAGACGACGCGGCAGAGCCTTCGGAAGCCGGCGACTGAGTAATGGTGCGCCGCCGTCGTGGACACCATTGCATCGGAAGGCGAGTGTTGACAAGCCGAAGGGTTTGTGCTAAAACTCCGCGGAACGGACGGAGGAGAGCGTGGAACCATCAGGCCGAACGTGTCTGACGGTTGCTTGTCCTCTTAACTTGCCACCCATCGTTGGTTTTTGGAGGAGGTCCAGATGATTAGGAGACGGTTCAAGTCAAGGCTACTGTTAGGGTTCGCCGCGGTCTTTGCCCTGGCGTTCGTGGCTGCCTGTGGTTCCGCGGACGAGGGAATTACCGCGGCAGAGTTGCAGCAGGCCCTGGCCGCCGCGGCTGCGGCTCAGCCAGCCCCTGCACCGGTGGTTGCTGGGCCTACCGCAGCTGAGATAAGCGCGCTGGTGACGAGTGCGGTCGCCGCCGCCGTGGGGACTATTGATATCCCTGAGGGAGTGAGCGCCGCGGACATCCGGGCGGCGGTAGACGCGGCCACCGCGGGCCTCGGTGAGGGGCTCACGGCGGCGGACATCGAGGGTCTGGTATCTTCGGCCGTCCGGGAGGCCGCCGGCGAGGCGCTAAGCGCCTCGGACGTGGAGGCCATCGTCTCGGCGGCGGTTGCGTCCATCCCCGAAACCATAGTTGTGACAGAGACCATCGTGGTCACGCCGACGTCCGTCCCCGTGGCCGTCGTCAAGCCGGCGAACCTGCCGTCCCCCAAGAGCAGCGCGGGCTCGATCGTCATAGCCCAGACCGACGTGTGGCCCTCCACGGGCCTTGGAAGCTCTCAGCTAGCGGACGAGATCCACTATATCGGCGTGGGCGAGGTGACGTTCCAGGCCACCGCGGAAAACAGCGCGGCGCCGATGCTGGCAACGGCCTTCACGTTGAAAAGCGACCTGAGCGGCGGCACGCTGACCATTCGCGACGACGTGATCTTCCACGGCCAGGGGCTGGCCTGGGCCGAAAGCCCGTCCGGGGGCTGGGGCCCGATGACGGCGGCCGACATCGCCTTCACCATTAACGACGGAAACAACGCGATCAACAACAATAGCATTCACTGGCAGGCGGGCGACTTCGTCACCATGTTCGGCGACAACCCCATAGTGGTGATCGATGCCACGACCCTTGAGTTCACCTTCTCCAAAAAGCCCGATGGCACTCCCAACTTCGACCCGCGCTGGAACGCGAACCTGCTGAACGACGCCGCGCAGGCCTTCAGCGTCCAGAGCACCGCCCTTCGCGACGCCAACGGCTTAACGTGGATGAAGGACCACCCTCTGATCTCCACCGGCCAGTACAACATCATCGAGTGGATCCAGGACGACCGCCTGGTGTTGGAGCCCGTGCCGTACGACCACTGGAGCGGCACCAATGCCCAGGTGAACCTTACGCTACGCGAGGTGGGAGAAGAGTCCACGAAGGTAGCGCTGATGGAGACCGGTGAGGTCGACGGGGCATTTCTGACCACGAAGAATATCCCACGCATGCTGGAAGGGGGCTTCAACACGGTGGACAACGGTCTGAAGGACCTGGTCTCCGTCATCTTCTCCGGCAACGTCTGGGAGACGCACCATGTAATATCGGGCGACCCGCTGGACACGGCGGCGCCGTACATGCGCGACCTGCCCTGGATCGGCAATCCGGAAGGCTCCGACACGACGACGCAAACCCTGGCGACCGCCATAGCGAGCGCGGAGGCAGGGACCCTGACCGACTTCGAGGAGGCGACGCTCGTGCGCAACGCCCTGGCCAGGGCCTATGACCGCGACCTCATCAACGAGGTCATTCAGGCGGGACTTGGATTCCCCAGCTACCTGAACCAGTTCAGCCCCAACAACCCCAACTGGCAGAGCAAGTGGGAGTACCCGTTCGATCCCGCGGAGTCCGCGAGGCTGCTGGACCTGGCCGGCTGGCCTCTCAAGAACGGCAAGCGCTTCGACATGCCGCTCTTCGCCCCTGTCCCTGGAAACGACTCTGAGCTCGCCGACGCCGTGGCCGGCTTCTTCGACGAGATAGGCGTAAAGACCACGGTGCAGAAGTTCTCGTACTCGGTCTACAGGCCGACTATCGTTCAACGGTCCACGACAATGCCGTGGACCTCCCAGTGCGACGACGGCAAGAGCACCTGGCCGTGGGACTGGCCGAAGTCTCAGGACCACACCAGCCTGACGCGCGGCGGATTCGGCTGCGGTGTCGAGATTCCTGTGGTGGCCAATGGCTGGGTAGACGCCGCCGCGGAGCCCGATCCGGCCAAGCGGATCTTGATCACGAATAGCGTTGCCGAGTACCTGTTCCAACAGGCTATCAGCCCGGGCATCGTCGGCCAGCCTGCCCCCATCACCATCAACCCGGGCTCCATCTCCGCATGGCCGATGCAGCCTGGTCTCTTCGCGCAGGTGACCGAGTACGAAAACATCGTTCCGGCCGCCAGGTAGCAAAACTAGCTCTCGACATAGAACGTATTAGTCGAGTGAGCGAACAAGTGGCCCTCACGAGCCGGTTAACGACTGGCTCGTGAGGGCCATACTTGCAAACGGTTTTCTCGTAAAGCGTGCTTAGTGAGCACAGTCGCTCGCCTGGCCACGACGCCCGCCGGAGGTGGGCACTCGGATGAGAAGATTCTTGATGCGGCGGATTGCTTTCGCCCTCTTGTCGGTAGTAGGGGCTACAGCCTTTGTGTTCGCGCTGTCGAGAATGGCCGGCGACCCCGTGCTGCTGTACGCCAAGCCCGCCGGGTACGGCGTCGACACCGAATATCTGGACAACCTCCGCAGGAAGCTGGGTACGGACAAGCCCCTGATAGTTCAGTACGGCATGTGGATGGGCAGGATGGTCAGAGGCGATCTGGGCAGGACCCTGCTTGGCGAGAGAAAAGTCACCACGGTCATCAGGCAAAAGCTCGGAAACACGTTCCAGCTGGCCTTCGCCGGGTGGCTGCTGGCCACAATCGTTGGAATCCCGCTGGGGGTGCTGTCCGCCGTCAAAAGGGGCACGGCCTGGGACTATTTCGGCAGGACGTTTGCGCTCTTTGGGCAGGCCCTTCCGGCCTTCACCGTAGGAATAGTCCTCATCCTGATATTCTCGGTCAAGCTGGGCTGGCTGCCCAGCGCCTTCAAAGGGGACGGCATCAGCATAAAGCACTTCATACTGCCGGCGATCACCATAGGATGGGCCGCTGCGGCAGGTTACACTCGCCTGACCCGCTCCGCAATGCTGGAGATACTGGACTCGGAGTTCATCAAGCTGGCCCGCGCCAAGGGCTTGAGCAACGAGATGGTTATCTGGAAGCACGCCCTGAGAAACGCGCTTATCGCGCCCCTGACGTTTTCGTTCCTTCTGTTGGCCGGCCTGCTTAACGGTGCGGTCGTCGCCGAGGTGATCTTCGCCTGGCCCGGTCTCGGCCGGGTGGCCCTGGTGGAGGCGGTGAACAACAACGACTTCCCCTTGCTTACCGGCGCGGTGCTGGTGTTCATAGTGATCTACCTGATGGTCAGCCTCTTTGCCGACCTTCTCTACGCCTGGATAGATCCGCGGATTCGCTACACGTAGAGGATCGATGGCCAGCGCCACTACCATAGTACTAGACCTTGAGCCCAAAACCGGGTGGCTCTCTGTGCCGGGCCGGTCGTTCCAGTTCATCAAGCGCTGGCCGATCATCCCGGTCGTCGTCCTGTCGGTGCTTGTTCTGGGGGCGATCTTCGCCGACGTGATCGCTCCTCACGACCCCATCAAACAGTCCCTGCGGGACAGGAACGGGCCGCCGGTCTGGCTTGAGGGCGGCACCACGAAGTACCTCCTGGGCAACGACCACGTGGGGCGCGATATTTTGAGCCGCATCATACACGGGTCTCGAATCTCCCTGATGGTGGCGGGAGTCGGCCTCGCAAGTGGACTCTTCATAGGCTCGACGCTGGGCCTGCTCGCCGGCTGGTACGGAGGTATAGTCGACGAGATCGTCACTCGCATAGTCGATATCTGGTTCGCCTTACCGTTCTTGCTCGTGGCGCTGGTCGTCGTAATCGTCTTCGGTCAGAGCGTCCAGACGTTGATGGTGGTGCTGGCGATGTCGGCATGGGCGGCATTCGTGCGAAATGTGCGGGCCGAGGTGCTTACCCTGAAAGAGCGGGACTACGTCGCTCTGGCGAGGGTCGCCGGGGCGTCCACACCCCGGATGCTGATGGTCCACATATTTCCAGGCGTCCTTAACACGATGGTGGTGATCGCCACCCTTTCCGTCGGGGGCCTGATTCTCACCGAGGCCACATTGAGCTTCCTGGGGGCAGGTATTCCCGCCCCAACGCCGGCCTGGGGCCTGATGGTCGCCGAGGGGAGCGACTACCTTATCAGCGCCTGGTGGATCTCCATCATGCCCGCGGGCGCCATCTTTCTTACGGTCATGTCCCTCAACTTCCTGGGAGACTGGCTGCGGGACCGGCTGGACCCTCGATTGCGCCAGATATAAGGCCGACGGTTTTGGCGGTACTCCCAGTCCGTGAGATGCGCGTCGTCACCGACCATTTCGTCCCCTTTGCAGCTCGCACAGTCCTGGGGTTTTTCCTTGCGTTGATCTTCGCCGGGGTGGGCTACGTGGTAGCCTGGGCGATTCTCGTGTCTTTTTGGCAGCTTACGCCGATGACCATCCAGGTGACCGCCATCTCGGCGATCGGCACAGGGGCGGGGGTGGGCGGAGCGCTGGGATGGGCCGACCTGGACGCCCCCAGATCTCGGATTCTCCTCGGCGTAATGCTCGGGGTCCTGGCCGCGCTGGGTGGCGCTTGGGTCGGTCTGCAGTACGGCAGGACGGTGTTCATTCAGGCGGGAATGCCGGGGATAGCGGAGCTATCTGGGATCCTAAAAGGCGCGGCCATAGCTGGCAACCTCGCCCCCATCGTACTTTGGATGGTCAGGGCGAGTTGGACTCGTTACCGGAGCACCGCGCTTCGCACATCGCGCCCAGACTTGCACGACGGACGCAGCTCTTCTGCGGCTGGGCGATCCTAGGGGCCGCAGGCTCGGCGTACCTCGTCCACAACGCGGCGGGCAGATCGCCTAGACCCGCACTAGGCCTACCCCATCCTCCGTCCTGATCGCGGTGCCGAAGGGTTTGGACAGCCGGGTTACCCGCTCCAGGACCTTGCGGCTCAGCTCGGCTCCGGCGAAGACGGGCCGCCCGCGCTGCGAGCGGGGCCGCCCGAAGCCCAGGTCTATTGGGAGCAGCCGGACCTCCTTGAGCGCCCCTTCGGACCACTCGCATCGGGCTACCACGCTCTCCCAGTAGACCGAGTCCGCCGGGAATCCGCGCGAGCCCTTCTCGCTGCGGGCGTCGTAGAAGTCCGCCGGTGTCGCCTCGCTGTCGAGCTTCACGAGGTCGTAGTTGTACGACGGTTGCCAGCGCACGGTGTCGTTCTGGAAGATGAAGTTGCCCAGGCTGTAGAAGATCGGCCGGCCCTCGTAGATCTCGATGCCCCGGGTGACGTGGGGGCCATGGCCGATGAAAGCGTGGGCGCCGGCGTCGATGCAGGCCCTGGCGAAGGTTGTCAGGAACTCTGGCGGCTCGTCGCGTGTCTTGCCGCTCTCGTGACAGTGGAAGGAAACCACTACCCAGTCGGCCATGCGCTTGGCCTCCCGGACCCACTTCAGGTTTCCCTCCATGTCCTGGGCGTGCGGCGCGGTCTCGACCCCGAACTCCTCGCCGAGAGTGAACCGCTGCTCCAGGAAGTGGATCTCCGAGTCGGTATCCTCGGGCACTGCGCCGCGGGGCCGGAAGCGCCGCTCGGCGGCCCTTCGGGCCTCGAGTCCTAGCTCGTTGCTGATGCGCGACAAGGCGTCGAAGGCCGGCCGGTCGACCGTGTACGTCGTCTCGAAGCGCAGCGGATTTAGGCCCGGCCGTCCCAGAATGTCGGGCCGCTGGTCGAGGGCGCGCCCCGCCTCGGCAAAGGTCGAGGCCGCCGAGATTATCGCGACCCGTCCATTGGCGGTGTCCAGGTACCCAGGAGCGCGCGCCTCGCTGAGGTTCCGGCCCGTGCCGGCGTGCGTCAGGCCAGATGCTCGCAGGTGCTTCAGGTTAGTCAGCACCCCGCCCTCGCCATAGTCGTACCCGTGGTTGTTGGCGCACGACACGAGGTTGATGCCCGCCCAAACCAGCTCCTGGAGGTTGCTCGGGTCGGAGCCTGTAAACGTACCGCCTGCCTGCCCGGGCGAGTGCTCGAACTCGTGCATGAGCATCTCGAGGTTCGTGAAGCCTACGTCGGCGCTGCGAAAAAGGTCCACCAGGGCGGTAAACCGGTCCTCAGTGAAGACCGACAGCTTGCGGGTAATCATAGTGTCGCCGCTGGCCACAAGCGTGAGATCGCCCGATTCAGCGTCGTAAAGCATCTCTTATCCCATCAGACCGGCGGCAAGGGTTCCCCTGGGAAGAAACCTCTGAGGAGGGGGTTGGTGGGTCGGAGGCGCCGCCTCAAGGAGATACCCGCCCTAGACAGCGTGCGCCTCCGCGCTCTCGTCAGCCCGCTGTTTGTACTCCGCGGCGAGGATGCCCATCACCACCGAGTCGAAGCGCGACCCTTCGTGGGGCCTGCTCTTGCGAAGCGTTCCTTCGTGCACGAACCCCAGGTGGCTGCACATCGCTCGCGCCGCGGTGTTGTACTCGGGAATGTCGACCCACGCGCGGTACAGACCGTATTCGTCAAAGGCCACGGCGAGCGCTGCCCTCATTCCCGCGGTTCCGTAGCCCTGATGCCAGAGGTCCTTTCGCCCGATGAGGATCGACAGGTGGGCGTCGCCCAGCGACTCCTCGATGGCGAAGTGCAACTCGCCAATGTGCTCCCCTTGCTCAGTGCATATCGAGAGCATGCGATGCTCAGGGTCGCTGAACATCCGCTCCCACTCGGCATCCGACGCTTTCTCCATCTCGGCCGGGTGATATCCGAGGTGGGCTGGGTCTCCGTAGGAGTAGCGGCCGAACCAGCTCTCGGAGATCTCTTCGTCCTCCAGCCAGGTCTTGATGCGCGATACGTCTTCCCGGGTGATCGGCTTGAGGGTTACCTTCTGCTCGGGCATCTCAAATCCTCCTGTGCGCGAACCAGCGTTCACGCGACCGTCGTCGGGGTGGCGTTCTTTACGGGGGATTCTATCCTGGGTGCTCGGGCACGCCCAATTCTACCAGAGCGCCACGGTGGGTCAAGCCCACGCCTCTTGCCCGCCGGTGGGACGGCCTGTATCATTGGACGCGCATCCGAACTGAGGTGGTCGGAGATGGACCTAGGCCTGCACGAAAAAGTCGCCATCGTGGGCGGTGCCAGCAAGGGCCTTGGCAAGGCCTGTGCCCTCGGCCTTGCGCGGGAGGGCGCTCGCGTTGCCATATGCAGCAGGAACGCGGATGTGCTTGGCCAGACGGCTGAGGAGATTGGCGCCGAGACCGGTGCGGAGGTCCTCGCCGTCGCAAGTGACCTGTCTAGTCTCGCCGGAGTCAAACACCTCATCGGTGCCGCCGCCGACGAATTCGGGGGCGTGGACATCATCGTCAACAACTCGGGAGGGCCTCCGGCTGGGACCGCAGAGCATGCCGGCGAGGACCTGTGGGAGCAGGCGGTACAGATGTCGCTCATGTTCTTCGCCCGCATGAGCCGAGAGGTGATACCTCACATGCGCTCGCGCGGCGGCGGCCGGATCATCAACATCTTCGCCAGCTCCGTCAAGCAGCCTATCGAGAACCTGATGCTGTCGGCGGCCACGCGGCTGGGGGCGCTCGGCTTCGCCAAGACCCTGGCCGACGAGGTCGCCAAGGACGGCATCCTGGTCAACAACATCGCGCCTGGGTACCTGCTCACCGACCGGATGATGGAGGTAATCGAATCTCGGGCCGCAGCGTCCGGAGTTACCTCGGAGGAGTCTATGCGCGCCCTGACGAGCATGATCCCGATGGGGCGCGTCGGACGGCCCGAGGAGCTCGCCAACCTCGTGGTCTTCCTGGCCTCGGACGCGTCAAGCTACATCACCGGCGCCACCATCCAGGTCGACGGCGGAGTCATCCGCTCCATGCTGTAGACGGCGCCGCGCCTCCGCCCCAAGGAGCGACCAAGCCCAGATGCCAATCGACTCAGCGGTCCAACAGGCGCAGGAGTTCATGGCCGGCCAAGATATCGACGGGTGGCTGCTGTACGACTACCGCGGCATGAACCCTATCCTCTGGGACACCGTCGGCGCAATCTCCAATGTCACCCGGCCGTGCTGGCTCTGGATTCCCTCCAACGGCGAGCCCAGATTGCTGGTGAGCTACGTCGACCAGGGGCGATTCGCCCACCTGGGCCTTCCGACGACACTCTTCGTCAGCCGGGCGGATATGACGGCGCGACTGGCCGAGCTTGTCGCCCGAGCACGCACCTTGGCCATGGAGTACTCGCCTCAGGGCGAGCTGCCGAGAATCTCGCGCGTCGATGCCGGGACCCTGGAGATGGTCCGCGGGCTCGGAGTCGAGGTGGTCTCCTCCGCAGACCTTGTCCAGTGGGCCACGCAGCGATGGACCGCCGAACAGCTAGAGTCGCACGAAGTGGCTGCCGAGAAGCTGAGCCGCATCGTCCTCGACGCCTTCGGCTATATCGGAGAGGGGCTATCCTCGCGCCCGACGGAGCGCGACGCGGCCGAGTTCATTCGCTCGCGTTTCGTCGAGGAGGGGCTGGAGGTTACCGACGGCCCGATCGTCGCCGTCAACGAGCACGCCTCGGACCCGCACTTCGACCCGATGGCAGGGTCTTCCTCGGCGATCGGACCGGGCGACTGGGTGCTCATCGATCTCTGGTCAAGGCTGCTCGGAGAGGACAGCATGTCGGGCGACATAACCTGGACTGCCTTCGTGGGCGATACCGTCCCGCCGAAGCACCAGGAGGTGTTCGACATCGTGATCGGCGCCAGGGACGCGGCACTGTCCGCGCTGAAAGCAGCCTTCGACGAAGGGCGGCCTGTGCAGGGCTGGGAGGTAGACAGGGTGGCGCGCGACCATATAGCGGCGGCGGGCTACGGCCAATACTTCAACCACCGGCTCGGGCACAGCCTCGGGCGCGAGGTCCACAGCAACGCCGTCAACCTCGACGGCTGGGAGACGCACGACACGCGGCTTGTCATCCCCGGCGTGGCCGTCACCATCGAGCCGGGAATCTACCTGCCCGAGTTCGGCGTCCGCTCGGAGATCGACGTGTATATCGGAGACGACGGCCCTCGGGTGACAACCGAGGTCCAGCGCTCGGTGGTGCTCATCCAAGCCTAGGCAAAAATAGGTTGACGCGCGGTCGCCAGGCTCATCCTTCTATCAGCCCCCAGACGCCTCCTGCATCTGGGTGGCTGTCTTCGGGAGCTTGAGAAGCGCCAACACGACCGTGGCCACCAGCGTCACCGCGCCTCCGTACAGAAACGTGCTGGAGGTCCCGTAATTGTCGGCGATCACCCCTGCGATGATCGGCGATACCGTCCCCAGAAAGCTCGCGCCGTATATGAGCGAGACCACCGTGGACTGTATCTCGCCTCCTGCGATGTCCATGGCCGCGGCGATGAAGATCGTATGGAGGGAGTACAGGAAAGCCCCCAGCGCCATGATGGTCAGCAAGAGCCGTAGCTCACTACCGGCCCCTGCCAGAGCCAGGAATAGCAGGCCCAGGATTCCCATAGCCGGAATGAGCACTGACTTGCGCCCAAACTTGTCCGACAGAAACCCCATTGCCGGTTGCGCGACGACTCCCACTACCTGGGCCAGCGCCAGGTAGATCGCCACCTTGCCTATCGAGAAGTCGAGGTCTTCTCGGAGATACACCGGCAAGAACACCTGCACCGAGCTCTGCCCCATGCTCCGAAGCGCCGTCACAGCGACCAGCAGGAGCATCGTCCGTTTCCTCAGCAGCGTGGTCAGCGAGGAGAGGTACGACCTCGCGGACGACGACCCCGGAACCTCGCCGGGCACGCTCCGCATCATCGCCCAGATCACGAACGCCGCCAGGATCGCCGGAAAAACGCTGACCCGGAGCACGTCCCGCCACATCAGGAAGGTGAGAGCGCCGGCGGCGACCAGCGGCCCCAGCACCTCCCCGACGCTGCCACCGGTGCCGTGCAGGGATATGGCGAAGCCACGCTTGTCCGGGAACCGTCTCGAAAGCGCCCCGATCGCCGGCGGATGATACAGCGACGGTCCGACCCCGACCAACAACATGGCCAAGAACATCAGCCAGTACGTGGGGGCACTCCCCGCGAGGAAGAACGACACACCCATCAGCGTCAGAGAGGTCCCCAGCATCAGGGAGGCGCGATTGGCGAACCGGTCGCCCAGGTATCCGGCGCCGACCGTCGAGAACCATCCCGTCGCCTGCCGCGAGAAGGCCAGCGTCCCTAGCTGAGTAGCGCTGAGCCCAAGGCCAAGCTTGATCTCCGGCAGCAGGATCGACTGCAGCCCAGAGTTGTATATGTGCTTGATTGCGTGTCCTAAGACTACGGTGGCCGCTAGCTGATTGCGGCCCTTTCGGACCTCCTCTGATACCCTGACAGCCCGCATACGCGCCCCAGTCTCCTCGTGCCGGATTGCACATCATCGTCACGCGATCCGCGAGCCCCGGCCGACCCTCATGCGAGCGCGACTGGCCCATTATATATGGGTACGTGAACTTTTTCACATGAAAGTTGCGCCGCGAGTTCATGCGTGGCGCAGTCCTGAGGAGCGCGCCGCTGTCCGTCCGAAGACTCCGATAGACGAGGTGACGCAGGGCGCAAAACGTATGCGGTTGACACGTCGCATAAGTATGGCCTACTATCGCCGCGATCGCTGCTAACCACTCATGGAGGGATACATGGCCAAGCTTCTGTACATAGGCACCCGCGGCACCGACGACCCGACCCAGGCTACCTTTCCTTTCCTTATGGCCAAGGGGGCCATCGAGGGAGGACACGAGACGGGCCTCATCCTCATGGGAGAGGCGGCGCCGCTGATAAAGGACCATATCGCCCAGCAGGTTCACGGCGTGGGCATAGCGCCTTTGACGGAGCTGGTGGAGTTCCTCGTCGCGAATGAAGTCCCGATAACGGTCTGAGGCCTCTGTGCCCGTGCCCGTGGGGTCACGGAACAGGACCTGGCAGGCAAGAACGCCCGATTCGGAACCCCTGTCGATGGCGCCAACGCTCACGCGGAGTACGATCGCGTCATAACCTTCTAGCACAGGACTGCGCCTTCGCAGCCTAGCAGGCCCTGAAAAACTCTTTCGACCATTCCTTCGGTGCCCTTTCGAACGAGGAAAAGGAAGAAGTTGTATGTGAGGGACACACCTCAGGGCGGGCTCTTACGCTTCGGAGGAAGGACGAAGGACCGACAATCCCGACGGTTCGGGACCGCGCAGCTCATCTCTTTGGCTGGCCCTGCTAGTCTTCCCGCTCCCAGGTAGCGTAGAAGTGATTCAGAGGGCCGTGCCCCTTGCCCATGGGAAAGGCGTTGCGGATCGCGGCCGTTACGTAGGTCTTGGCCTGCGATACGGCATCGCGAACCGGAGTCCCCCGCGCTAGTCCCGCGGCCACGGCGGAGGCGAAGGTGCACCCGGTGCCGTGGGTGCTTGTAGTGGCTATGCGCTGGTGGGTGAAGGCCCTGAACTCCCTGCCGTCGTACATGATGTCCGTCGCCGGACCCTGGAGATGCCCCCCCTTGACCACCGCGACCCTAGCGCCCATGCGCACCAGCTCCCCGGCTGCGGTCCGCGCGTCGTCCAGAGATTCGACCTTCCGGCCGGTCAGCACCTGGGCCTCTGGAATATTGGGAGTGACCACGGCCGCCAGGGGGATCAACCGTGTGCGCAGCGCCTCAACCGCCTCGTCCTGAAGCAGCTTGTCGCCGCTCTTCGCCACCATTACCGGGTCGACCACCACGTTAGCCAGGCGGTACTCCCGAAGCTTGTCGACCACGGCGTCGATGATGGCGGAGGACGACAGCATTCCGGTCTTCACCGCATCGGTGCCTATGTCGCTTACTATCGCGTCGATCTGCGAGGCGATGAGAGTGGCCGGCAACTCGAGGACGTCCGTCACCCGCTGGGTGTTCTGCGCCGTAATGGCCGTGACCACCGACGTCCCGTACACGCCAAAGGCGGCGAAGGTCTTCAGGTCCGCCTGAATCCCGGCGCCCGCTCCCGAGTCGGAGCCGGCGATGGTCATGGCTCGTCGAACCGATCTCATCCAGGCCTCGTCGCCATCGTCATGGGTGTCGGCCGCCCTCTTTCCCCGCCCGTAGAGCTTTGCGGCGGATGATGTCCTGCAAGATCCTTACGCTCCGGCCTACGACCCGCATGCTGCGGCGTTTCCGTCGCTTCGCCTCCCGACGTTCGCCCTTGGTATCCTCTTCGCTCATGGCATCGGCTCACTCGTCCGGCCAGCTCTCGCCGCGGTAGGCCGACTCGAAAAAGAGGTACTCATACCGCAGAGCCGTCAGGAAGACATCGTCTATCCTGCCCGAGGTCCCTTTGGATTCGGCGCCGTCCACGACAGTCCCCATCCAGCGGACCAGCTCGCCCAGCACCGCGGGGCCGTGGATGTCTACCCACTCTTGGTAGACCGCGTTCCGAGGCGAACGGTCCGCCCCAAGCCGCGTCCCCCAATCGAGGTAGGTGCCCTCGGTGACGTACAGCGCCGTAACGATCTCCTCGAACCGGCCCTCATGACCCACGCGCACCAAGAAGTCGCCGAACGCCCTTGTGGTCGGAGTCGCGGGCGCCGAGGCGTATACCTCCTTCGGAACACCCAGGGCGCCGAAAGCCCGCACGAAGAGATCGTTCTCGGGGTCCAGGATGCCGGCCAAGAACCGGTTCAGGCGGCCGGCCGCATCCGGGTCCGGCGCCTTCGACACTCCCAGCGCTACCAGCGATACCAGGTCGCGCACAAAGATGTAATCCTGGACAAAGTAGGCCCGAAACTTCTCGGTGGGCAGCGTGCCATCGCCCATCTCCTCGACGAAGGGATGGGCCACTACCTTCTGCCATAGGCCATGATGCCGTGCGCGAAGCCGGTCTGTCAACGGCATGATAGTCTTCTCCGGCCGAACAGGGGCGCTGAGGTCTATGGCGACGCCACGCGGCTCGCTCCCCTCGGGTCGGGGTGTCTCTTAGAATCGCTCGTGGTGGTTGCGACTACTGTAAGAAATATTGAAAATACCCGGCCACAGCTGTCCGAGTGCGCACTGATCCTGCTGAACCACGGTCTAACCTGACCAAGAATGAACCGATCTGCCACGTCCACAATCAAGATACAAGAATGACCTATTTTCACACCAATGACGGAGACCCGGGGACCCGACCGTCACCACGATGAGGCGGGGCGGCCCGTCTCGGCGCCAGTCTAGCCACGGCCACATCCACTGTCAACCGACGTCGCGCCGCCTTGCGAAAAGCTGACGAGAGCCAGCACAATCTCCTCAGGCCGCCCGGTGGTATAATTCCCCGAGCGTCGCTCCGTGACGACACGGGCGCCAAGACCGTCGGAGCTCTGCGTCTGGAGGGTAAGAGAAAGGTTGTGGATCTCCTGAAGAGGGGCGCCGCAGACCTCGGGATCAAGTTGAGCCCCGGTCAGATCAGGTGCTTTCAGCTTTACTACGAGACCCTTGCCGATTGGAACCAGCGCGTGAACCTCACTACCGTCATCGAGCCTGAAGAGGTCCAGGCCCGGCATTTCGTCGACTCGTTGACAGTTGCGCAGGTCATCCCGAGCGCGATGCTCGCCGGTGGCCGATTCGCCGACGTGGGTAGCGGTGGAGGCTTCCCCGGCGTCCCGCTCAAGATTGCGTTTCGAGCGATCAGCATCGCGCTCATCGAGGCGACGGCCAAGAAGGCGGCCTTCCTTCTCCATCTGAAGGGCGTTCTGAGCTTGCTCGACGTGGAAGTGCTTGCGGAGCGTGTGGAGACCCTGGCGCGGCAACCGCACCTGCGCGACGGGTTCGACTGCGTTTTCGTCCGGGCCGTAGCCGGAATGAGCACGCTCGCGGAGCTCACCCTGCCGCTGTGCCGGACCGGAGGCATCGTTGTGGCGCAAAAGAGCCTCGGCGTCGAGGAGGAGCTGAGGGCATCCGAGAAGGCGATCGAGAAGCTGGGCGGCGGCGTCAAAGACGTCAGAGAAGTCGCCGTTGCGGGCATCCTCTCGCCTCGCGTGTTGGTCGTCCTCGAGAAGCGCCAGCCGACTCCCGAGCGCTACCCTAGAAGGCCCGGGATACCTTCGAAGCGGCCCCTTCGTTAGGTCTGTGTCGGTAGCAGCACTCGACTGATGAGCTCTCAGCGCCAGGACTCACCCCCGGGCATCTCGCTCAAGAGGCGCGTGCTGTCCGTACCCACGCTCATTTCCTTCAGCGTGGCGGCCGCCTTCGTCTTCTTGCTGGCAGCACGCTTCGACGTCGACTGGACAGACACCTGGGACAACGTTCGGGCGATCAACCCCTGGCTGTACGCGGTCGCCATCATCTCCTACTACCTAAGCTTTGTGTTCCGAGGGCTGCGGTGGCGGATCCTGGCGCAGAACGCAGCCTCAGGCGAGGCGCCGGGCCCAGATCTCCCCTCGTGGCCGCGGTTCGCCCAGCTCATCGTGATAGGTTGGTTCGTCAACGCGATCGCCTGGCTGCGGCTTGGGGACGCATACCGCTCCTACGCCCTGGCCGCCGACTCCCGGAAGAGCTTCCCGTGGAGCCTCGGGACGATCCTGGCGGAGCGGGTGATGGACATGGCGATAATCTTCGCGCTGATGGTGGTGGGCGCCATCTTCCTATCGAGCTCGTCGGACTCCTCCGCCTCGATCTACATCCTCGTCGCGGCCTCCGCCATGGCCCTCGCCCTCGTCACGCTCGTAGCGGTAATGAAGCTCTCCGGAGAGAGGGTGATACGATTTCTTCCCGGCCGGCTTCAGGTCATCTACGCGCGGTTCCGTCAAGGTACCCTGGGCAGCTTTAGGCGGATGCCGCTGCTGATTACGTTGGGGCTCATGGGGTGGGTGATGGAGATGGCCAGGGTCTACTTCGTCGTCGAGGCGCTGGGGCTCGACATCGGGCTGGCCCTGGTCCTCGTCGTCGCGATGGGCCACGCGATTCTAAGCGTGGTTCCAACACCGGGCGGCGTGGGCGTCGTCGAGCCCGGCTTGACCGGGCTGCTTCTGCTGGGTCTTGGCCGCGTCGACGCCGTCTCGGTCACGGTAGTCGACCGCTCCATAACCTATCTGAGCGTCGTTGCGGTGGGATTCGTCGCATTCTTGGCGGGTCAAGTCTGGCAGGCGCATAGGAATCGCCGGCTGTCGTCCTCGACGACGCTGGCCGTCGAGCAGGAGGCCGGCCGCGAGGCGTAGCATCCCAGAGATGCATCCCAAAAGGTGAAACGCAATACATGCAGCATTTCTCTTGACTTGGCTGCGGCATTGACGATACACTCGGCCCCGGCGCCCAATCATTGCTGGAGGGACATAATCATGCCTAAGGCAGTACACCATGTCGTAAAGCGGCCCGGGCGGACTCTCGACGAGCCGGATGTCGAGATCCCCGTTGCAGAGGACCTCGCCACGGTCCCGGGGATTCCTCAGAGAGAGGACGACGTCGCATTCTACAGCAGGGTGTACCCCCTCGAGACGCAGAACATCGAGAAGGCCGCCGATCGCGAGTGGGTCTGGACCGTCTACAGCGAGGAGGTCTTCAAGTACCGCGAGGAGCACGACGAGCGGAACGAGCCCCTCGTACACGCCGCATCTTACTCCGGCGACCTGGAGCCCACCGCCGAACCCGTCGTCGGCAAGAACATCACCGAAGACGTTCGCCAGAAGGCCCGCGAGTTGGGATTCGGCGAGGTCGGCTTCACCAGATACAACCGCAGGTACACCTACGTAAGCAAGAAGCACTGGGTCAAGTACGAGCACGCCATCTGCATTGCCCTTGAGCAAGACTACACCCAGACCCAGACCATCCCCAGCCTGGAGGCGGAGTTCGCCCACTTCGGCACCTACGAAACGGAGGGCGCCCTCGCCCTGGAGCTGGCCGAGTACATTCGGGGTCTCGGCTACCACGCTCAGATTCACAGCCCCAACGACAATAGCGCCGCCTACATACCCATGTTCGTGGCGGCGGGCCTCGGGCAGCTCGGCGCCAACGGGCAGCTCCTGTCGCCCCACTTCGGCTCTCGTGCCCGGCTGATGATAATCACCACCGACGGCCCGGTGACCTACGACTCCCCGATCGACTACGGCATCCACAACTTCTGCCAGAAGTGCCAGGTCTGCGTAAACCGGTGCCCGGGTCGCGCCCTCGAGAAGCAGAAGGTCTGGTGGCGCGGCGCCGAGAAGAACAAGCTCATCTACGAGCGGTGCCGGCCCGTCATGGCCCGTTACGAGGGCTGCGCCGTGTGCATGAAGGTCTGCCCGGTGCAGCGCTACGGCATGAAGCCGGTCATGGAGCACTACGTCGAGACGGGCGAGGTGCTCGGCAAGGGCACCGATAACCTGGAGGGGTACTCCCTCAGCGACAAGGGGTACTTCGGTCCCGGCCAGCTCCCGCACTTCGACCGCGCGTTCTTCGACATTCCTCACGGTCGAAAAGAGGACTGGCTCTTCGAGCAGTTCAAGCAGAGGCTCGAGCGCGAGGGCGTGCCCGACACCGAGCAGGTCCTGGAGTTTGCGGGCAAGGTCAAGAAGATTCTGGACGAGGGCAACTCGACCCGAGGCGACGAGTAGCGCCGGTCTGTTCTCTGCTCCCGCGGCAGGCACCGGGCTCTTGACGAGAGACCCTCGTCGAGATTGTCACCCTGTGAGCTAAATAACCTGTCACCCTGAGCGAAGCCGAAGGGTCTAGAGCGACCGCCCTCGACAATGCCCGGGCTTCACGGGACACTGCGGCAGAACCCGCTGGAAGCTGACAACATGCGGGGCCGGCGCACTGCTGGCCCCGCATACTTTTGCTGGCCAACCGGACGTCGAGGAGTCAAACACATGTTCAAGAAGAATCAGGTGGACGCCCTCATAGCCGAGATGAGGCAAGAGTTCGAGGGCACGCCCGGCTGGGAAAAGCTCATCCGGGACGTCCACCTGGGCGTCGCCCTCCTCGACGCCGGCCGCCCCCTCAACGCCGACCTCGACCCCCGCGCCGTCACCCTCATCGAAAAGCACAAGCCTGGGTAGGGCTCCTTGCTCTGGCTGTTCTCCTTCACGAGAAGGCGTGGCCTTCGCTGCTCGTCTTTCGCTTCACCATACCGATTGATATAATCCTCCCCTACCCCAACTGCAAACCCAAGGAGACCCCGACATGGCCACCGAGACCAAGCTCAACCTCAAGCGCAAGAGCCACGTCGTCACCGACGGGCCGAGCCGGGCTCCGGCCAGGTCCATGCTCCGCGCCGTCGGGCTCAAGGACGAGGACATGGACAAGCCCTTCGTCGGCGTCGCCAACCTGGCCAGCGACGTCACGCCATGCAACGTCCACCTGGACCGGTTCGCCCGGAAGGTCAAGCAGGGCCTCTGGGACGCCGGCTCCGTCCCCTTCATGTTCGGCACCATCACCATCAGCGACGGCATCTCCATGGGCACCGAGGGCATGAAGGCCTCGCTGGTCTCCCGCGAGGTCATCGCCGACTCCATCGAGACGGTGACCTTCGGCGAGAGCATGGACGGCCTCGTCGTCGTGGCCGCCTGCGACAAGAACATGCCCGGCGCCATGATGGCCATGGCCCGGCTCAACGTGCCGTCGCTCTTCGTCTACGGCGGCGCCATCCTGCCCGGCAACTACCTGGGCAAGGACATCAACATCCAGGACATGTACGAGGCCGTCGGCGCCTACTCCCAGGGCGACCTGACCCTCGACGAGCTCATCGCCATGGAGTGCGTCGCCTGTCCGGGCGAGGGCGCATGCTCGGGCATGTTCACCGCCAACACGATGTCGTCTGCCATCGAGGCCATGGGCATGTCGATACCCGGCGCGGCCTCGATTCCCGCCGTAGACCCCCGCAACGAGGATGTAGCGCTCCAGGCGGGGGCCGTGCTATACAACCTGCTCGAAAGGGATATAAAACCCCGCGACATCATGATCCGGGAGGCCTTCGAGAACGCCATCACGGTCGTGCTGGCCATGGGCGGGTCCACCAACGCCGTGCTCCACCTATTGGCTATCGCGTACGAGGCTCAAGTCCCCCTGGATATCGATGACTTCGATAAGCTCAGCCGGCGCACCCCGTACCTTACGGACCTGCGTCCGGGCGGCCGCTTCGTCATGTCCGACGTAGACAAGGCCGGGGGCGTGCCGGTGGTGATGAACGAGCTGCTGAAGGGTGGCCTCCTGCACGGCGACGTCATGACGGTCACCGGCAAGACCCTGGCCGAGAATCTTTCGGCCTTCGACACGCAGCCCGACGCCAAGGTCATGCACCCGATCTCGTCTCCGCGCAGCCCTACCGGCGGGCTGGTCATCCTCAAGGGCAACCTGGCTCCCGAGGGCGCCGTAATGAAGGTCGCCGGCACCAAGCACCTGAGCCACGAGGGGCCCGCGCGTGTCTTCGACGGCGAGCGCGCATGTTTCGAGGCGGTAACGCAGGGCAGGATCAAGCCTGGTGACGTCGTCGTCATCCGCTACGAGGGACCCAAGGGCGGGCCCGGCATGCAGGAGATGCTTGCTGTCACCGGGGCGATCATGGGGCAGGGGCTGGGAGACGATGTCTTGCTTTTGACCGACGGACGCTTCTCGGGCGCCACCCACGGCCCGATGATAGGGCATGTGGCCCCGGAGGCCGCGGTCGGCGGCGCCATCGGCCTCATTCGCGACGGAGATACCGTCGTGCTGGACGTCGAGACCCGCGACCTCAGCGTAAGGCTATCCGACGCGGAGCTGGAGGAGCGCCGCCAGGCATGGCAGCCGCGGGACAACGGCTACGACACCGGTGTCATGGCCAAGTACGCCAAGCTCGTCTCCTCCGCATCTAAAGGCGCGGTCACTACGTAGTGCGAAAGGGGCGGTAGATCTGCACTGTCAGCCATCGACCCGGTGAAACCCTCTCCCAACCGCGGCGGGGAGAGTCGGAGAAGGGAACGCCGCTCTGTAGTAAACGTACTAGGCATCGAATACACTTTGTGATATATTGCACGAGATGGCCAAGGCAAGCGTAATAGACGTGGAAACCGGCCCACGCGCGGGTCGCGTCAGCCTCACCCGGGACGGCCTATTCGCCGCCAGCGCGGCGCTCATGGGCCTCACCCTCTACATGGTGTTTTTCTGGGTCCCGACCGAGCTTAACCTTGGCGTATCCCAGCGAATCTTCTACTTCCACGTCCCCCTCGGTTGGCTGGGAATGCTCTCCATAATGCTCGTGGCATTCGCCAGCATCATGTACCTGATCACCCGCAAAGAGAAGTGGGACAGCCTCGCTTACACCACGGCCGAGCTGGGCGTCGTCTTCTCCAGCCTGATCCTGGTGACCGGCGTGATCTGGGCGAGGGGAGACCTGGGCTGGTGGTGGACGTGGGATGCCAAGCTCACGACGACTCTGATACTGTGGTTCGTGTACGTGGGGTACCTGATGGTCAGGGCCTACGCTCCAAAGGGCTCGCAGGGAGCCCGCTTCGGCGCCGTCGTCGCGCTGTTCGGCGCCATCGACGCGCCCATAATCTACATGGCCACGGTCTGGTGGCGTACCGCGCATCCCGAGCTGAACACCGGTCCTCTGGCCCAAGACGTCGATGCCCTTGGCTCCGGTCGGATCTACGTGACGCTCATGGTGGCGGTGATCACGTTCACGGTGCTCTACGCCTACATCCTGGTCGAGCGGTACTCGCTAAGGAGATCGGAGGCCGCCCTCGATGAGATTCACCAGAGCGTTGCGTAGCGCGCTTCTGCCCGCCGCTCTGTTGGTGGCAATGGCGGCGACCGCGCCGGCGGGGGTGGTCGGCGCTCAGACTTCGCCCGACTACGCTGACCAGAACGCGGCCGAGTCGCCCTTGGCTCCTCAGCCGCAGGCTCAGGACCGCGACGGAGAGTCCGAGCTGCCCTGGCTGTTCGCCGTGTTCTTCGTAACCTGGGCGGCCTTTTTCGCGTACGTCTTCATGATGTCGCGGAGACAGCGGGACATGCAACGCGAGATAGAGACTCTCAAGAGGGCCCTGGCGGAAACGGACGGCCAGCGACAGCCGGTTTCAGAGCGGGAGAGCCGTTAGCTCTCTTGGAGGCGAGCCAGTGGAAGCAGCGGGGAAGCAAGTCGAGATGCCGCGGGCAGCGTCGTACTATCCCGAGCAGGTGGACGAGGGCGGCTCTATGGTCGCCAACAGGGGCAAGTTCCTGATCGGGATGGTCGTGCTCATCGGCGCCATGGGGTACTTCGCCTTCATGGCCTTCCAGAGCGCCACGGTCTACTACTACACCGTAAGCGAGATGAGCGAGGTTGGACCGACGCCGGACGGGAGGCTCGTTCGCGTTAGCGGAAAGCTCATACCCGATTCCTTCACCCGTGGCGACGGGACGACGGTGGCCAGCTTCAGTCTGACCGACGGTACGCAGGTCCTACAGGCGACGCACGACGGCGTGATTCCCGAGCTGTTCTTCAACGAGCATTCGGATATCATCCTTGAGGGCTCCCATACGCCCGGAGGCGTCTTCCAAAGCCAAAACGTCATCGTCAAGTGCCCATCCAAGTACGTCGCGGTCGACGATCAAGGATAGCAGGTCTTGGTGGCGGCTCAGGCCCTGAAATAGGAGAGGGGCGGCCGAGTGGCCGCCCCTCTCAGTTTGCCCGCGGACCCGCCTACGCCGAGGCCGGCTCGTCGCTAAACTCCGTCCGATGGGTGCCGTCGCAAAAAGGCTTGTTCGAGGAGCCGCCGCATCGACAGAGCACGACGGGCCCGTCGGCCCCTAGCTCCTTCTCGTTCCCATCCCTGTCGATGAACGTGATCGTCCCCTGCACCATTAAGGGCCCGTTCTTCCTCGCTGTTATCGTGACGTCAGGCAAAATCCCTCCTTTGGTCGTGTTCGCAAACTTAGATGCGCTGGGCCGCCATACGGTTCTTGACCGCTGTCGTCAGAGCCGGCACCACCTCGGCGTAGTCCCCGAGGATGCCGATGTCCGCCGCCTTGAATATGGGGGCCCGCGCGTTGTTGTTGATCGCGACCACGGTTCCCGCCTTGCGAATTCCGACCGTGTGATTATAAGGCCCGCGCACGGCCACCGCAACGTAAAGTTTGGGTGCCACCGCCTTCCCCGACAGCCCGACCTGGACCTGTCGGGGAAGCCAACCGGCGTCGACAACATCGCGCGTGGCGCCAATAGCTCCGCCAAGCGCCTCGGCCAGCTCCCGCGCGACGCCTACCTTCCCGGGCGATCCCACCCCCATGCCTACGACGACCAGCGCCCACGCGTGCTCGATGCCGGCCTCTGCCAGCGACTCGTCTGAAATACTCTCCAACAACTTGATGCGTGGCTCAGGCAGCCTGCCCGTCCGAAGCGGTTGCACCACGGGCTCGACGGACCAGTCGGGCTGCAGCGCGCTGAGGACGCCGGGCCGCACGGTGGCCATCTGGGGCATGGTCTTGGATACTATCGGCGCCACGATATTGCCGCCGAACGCGGGTTTGAGCTGGACAAGACGCTTTTCGGCGTCGATCTCGAGGCCGATGCAATCGCCCGTCAACCCCAGCCCGAGCCGGGCCGCCAGCCTCGATGCCACGTCGCGGCCCACGATCGTGGATGGAAACAGCAGGGCGTAAGGCCCCTCGGTGCGAACCGCCTCCGCCAACACTGTGGCGTACGCCTCCGCGTCGAAAAGGGAGAGGCAGACATCCTCCGCCGCGAGGACGCGGTCGGCCCCGTAGGCCGCCAGCGCCCCGGCCAGGCGCCCAACGTCACCTCCGAGCAGGACCGCCTCGACGCTGGTGTCGATCTCCGCCGCAAGCCCCCTGGCTCGCCCAAGAAGCTCCCGCGTAACCGGGCCGATTTCGCCCGCCAGGACCTCGCAGAAGACCCAGATGGCGCCGGCATCGCCCCTCTCCCGCCTCGGCCCTCGAGGTTCGGCCACTGCCGAAGACGCGGTAACCTCGAACACTCCCCTGGCATCGAGGTAGGTCAACAACTCTTCGACGGACTCGTCGACCGGCTTGTCCCTGATGACGATGCCGTCGCGGTCGATCTCGACCGGGCGTATCTCGCTGACCGCCGTTGGAGAGCCTTCCACGCCAAAACGGGACACGTCGCCGCCCAGGTCGGCCGCGGTAAGCTGGGCGATGGGCGTATCCTGGGCAGCCTCCATCGCCTCTCGGGACGGATAGACCTCCGGCGCGATGCCCTCGGTCACCGTGACCAGGGCGGGCAGAGGGCAGGAAACCCGCTCATGGCCGATATCGGTCAGTCGCTCCGCCATCAGCTCACGTCCGTCGACATTCAGCTCCAGCCGGCGAACGGCCCCAACGTGGGGCAGGCCCATCAGCTCGGCGATCTCAGGCCCGACCTGCCCGGTCTCGGCATCCACGCTGTTCAGCCCGCAGAGGATAAGGTCGGGGGCTTCGCGCTCGAGGGCCGCCGACAGCGCGCGCGCCGTCGCCAACGTGTCGGCCCCTGCGAACGCTCTGTCGACCAGGTGCACCGCGGCATCGGCGCCCATTGCGATGCACTGCGCCAACGCCTCCCTGGCGTCTGGCGGGCCCATGGTAATGGCCACGATCTCGGCGCCGGTAGCACCTTTGAGGGTGGCGGCCGCGGACATGGCGAGGACGTCGAAGGGGTTAACCTCGCTGGGCACGCCCTCGCGAACGAGACGCTTCGTCTCGTGGTCGAACTTGAGCAGCGAGACGACAGGGACCTGCTTGATGCAGACGGCAATCTTCATGAGGTGCTATCCGATGGCCCGTCGGCCATCGCCGGGCGGAGTAGCGCGGGGGCATCGGTGGTGCGCCGCTACGCGGTGGCCAACCTAGTGCTTGGTTGCATGAGTCTTGATACATCCTGCCCGACCACCGTCGAACGGGCTCCGAGGGGCTAAGCCCCCAGACCAAAATTCCTCACGGGCGGGCGGGTGGGAAAAAGTACGTATCGCTTTCTTGCTGACTAAGAAACTATCTCAAAATTCCGTCGGGGGAGTCCAGAGGGGTTAACCCCTCTGGCAAGGGGTCTGGGGAGCCCTGCCCTGAGCCTGCCGAAGGGACGCGCCTCCCAGGAGCCAAAAACCCTATCGGCGGGCGGTGGGAACAAGGCTTTGCCCCTTTGAGAATAGCTCCTAAGTCCTAGTCGTCGCCCTCGTTCTTGACGGCCTCGCGAACTCGTTCACGAAACGACTCCGATGCCTCACCCTTGGGCAACGAGCGTAGCATGCTCACCGTCGATCGAAGGGTGCTAATGAAGGCGTTGCAAGGCCCGCACCACTCCAGGTGCTTCCTGACCCTTTCCTCCGAAGCGTGGTCGAGATCACTGTCTATGTAATCCGATGAGACGCCGCGGACCTCATGGCAATCGGGGTCTTCGTCACCGCGCTTGAACAGCCCGAGCAAGCGAGAAACCATCTTATACTCCGGATCGTACTCTCTAACGAGCCCATCCACTGTAGTGGACGGGTGTGTGCTGGTCAACACCTTTTACTTTTCGATGTCCTCCGTTACAATTGGATGCGCCCGCCGCTTTATGGATTTCCGCTTCTTCGCGGACTTAGCCTTGTCAACCGGGTTTCTATGTCCGAGCCGCAAAATGTGCCCGATGGCGAAACTGACATCCTCGACTTCGACGCACTAGTCGAGCAGTACTCCAGCTTCGTCTACAACGTGGCCCTTCGCATGATGGGCAACCCTCAGGACGCTGAGGATGTGGGCCAGGATGCCTTCCTGTCCGCCTATCGTGCCTTCGACCGATTCCGCGGGGAGTCGCGGGTTACTACGTGGCTCTACAGGATTACCGTGAACGCCGCTTTGATGAAGCTGAGGAAGGAGAAGCGGGCCCGCACCCTCACTCAGACCGGCCTCGACGATGTCGATATCGCCGATTGGGACAACACACCGGAGAGGTTCGCGGCCAGCTCGGAGCTGGGAGAGAAGCTTCAGGATGGGATTGCGCAGCTTGAGACGGACCTGAAGGCCGCCGTGATACTGAGGGACGTCGAGCAGCTTTCCAACTCCGAGGCTGCGGAGATCCTGCAGATCACGGTATCGTCCCTGAAGTCTCGCCTGCACAGGGGACGCGTGCTTCTTCGACACTACATGTCCGACTACATGAAGGTCCCCCAGTAGGCTAGGCCGGTTCCGGCGGCACCAGGCCCACGTCGAGTGTCCTTTCGCACCAGCGCGCCGCCGCCAGCAGCGTCTCCTCCTGGAACGGGGCCGCCGCCAGTTGAATCCCCAACGGCAGCCCCGACTCGCTCAAGCCTGAGGGCAGCGACATCGCAGGGAATCCGCAGGTCGTCCACGGCGTCTGGAAGCTGGGGTCGCCTGTCGTGGTCAGGTCGCGCGGCGCCGGCGTTGCCGTGGACGGCGTCAGCAGGAAGTCGAAGGCCTGAATCGCCTCCTCCAT
>JADFIF010000011.1:26851-36673 GCA_022566795.1 Chloroflexota bacterium | reverse complement strand
CATATGTGTCAATCCTCGATGGCAGCAGACGGTTGCCGGACGGGCGGCGTTGTACGACAATCCTCTTGGTGAGCGGGACGTATCCTCAGGGCAAAAGAGGTTCTCGAGGGACGAGCGACGATGGCCACTAACCGGCCCTTCGGTTCCCTGGCAGACCTGGTCAAACGCGCGAGAGTGGCGAAGCGCCTGTCGCAGCGGCAGCTTTCGAGTGCGATGGGCAAGAGCGAAGGCTACGTCGGGCACCTCGAGCGCGGCCGATTTCGGCCAGACCCCGAGAGCCTGAAGGCACTGTCCGCGGCCCTGGGAGCGTCGTACGGCGAGCTGGCCATCGAGGCGGGCTACATCAGCCGCGAGGAGTTCGACAATCCCATCGACGACGTCCGGCTAGCTCGCCTGAACGAGATCGGCGACCTCAGCGAGGAGGAGTGGGAGTCGGTGCGGGACTTCGCCCGCTACGTTCGCAGCAGGCGCACGGACCGGCGTTAGAGCGACGGCGGCTCAGGCGCAGGCGAAACGCCATCCTCCCCGTCTGCGCTAGGAGACTGATGAAAAATGGGGAGTGCAGAGGGCTAAGCCCCTTTGCCGGGAGTCTGAGGGCGTCCCTCAGATACAATTTCTTCCCTTTCCTCACTTGAAAGGGCGCCAGAGCGATAGTCGAAAGAGTTTTTCAGCGCCCTGCTGGGGCAGCGCCCAACCAGATGGGCCTTTTCCGCAGGAATTCCGAGCTCGGCGGCGGAGCAGTGCCCGCCGTCGGCCCCGGTCAGCAGCCACGCCGCAAACTCCTCGGCCTGGTGCTCGGTCTTGGCATGGGACACCCACTGCCAGCCGTCGAGATAGAAGCTCGTTCCCAGGTGCATCAGATGGTGTCCGATGGCGTGCGCCACATACCACCTGAACCACGGACGGGGAAGCCCGGGCTGAACGCCTATGACGCCATCGACGATCATCTCTCTGATCCGGCCCCGGAACGGGAAGGCGACGACCTCGAGTCCGAGGTTGTCTACGAGCCGCCTGAGGTCCACCGGTACGGCCAGGTCATACCGCTGCCACAGGTCCGCTGCCGCGCTCATGCCATGCAATGATACGGTCCTTTGGGTAATAGGACATATGTTCGATTCAGTATGAAGCCCTCAGATGACTCGTGTCAAGAGGGTCCACCGGACAAGAGGGAAGTGCAAAAGTCCGCAGTACCCTGAGGAGTTCACTTTCGCCTCCGCCACCCTGTCGTGACTCGGGACGGCGCCTCGCGTCTCTGTCGAAAGGAGGCACAGGCTCCAGCAGTGTCAGACGAGTACGCCCAGCAGGCTCCGCGCACCACCGCGACTATCCGAACATGCGGGGAGTCCGAGATTTCTCCCGCGGTGACTACCTGGTTGAGCCCAGTTTCCACCGCGGCTTCGCGCTGCTGGAGAAATATGACCTAAGGGCAAGCATGAGTGTGCAGTGGCAGGACATGGAGAAGCTCAGGAACCTGGCAGGCAAGTTCCCCAATATCCGAATCGTGATCGACCACGCTGGCTTCCCAGTGGAGCGGACCAGGGAGTACTTCAACACGTGGAAGCAGGGCATGGACATCGCTGCCAAGCCCATGAACACGATCTGCAAGATATCGGGGCTTGGCATGGGTGACAACAACTGGACTGTCGATAGCATCAGGCCGTATGTGCTTCACTGCATCGAAACCTTCGGCGTCGATCGCTGCATGTTTGGTACCAACTGGCCCATAGACAGTCTTTGGAGCGCATATGACGCTGTAGTTGACGCGTATGCGGAGATCATCGCGGATTTCGCAGAGCACGAGAAGGTCGCGATGTTCTCCAAGAACGCCGAGGCTCTGTACAGCATATGACGGGGGTCTGCGGACAGCCTGTCGACCTAGGCCAGATCCTCCCGATTCGCTTTTTCAAACCCGAGAATCTGGATGCCGGACGGGAGGATTCTCGCACCGGGCGGTCGGCTATAGATCCTTCCGCAACGCGGCCAACGCGGCGAAATGGCCGCACATGCCGTGCACTCCGCCTCCGGGAGGGGTTGAGGAGGAGCAGATGTAGATACCCTTCGCGGGAGTCGAGTAGGGCACACGTCTAAACGTCGGCCGCGTGAACAGCTGACCCAGGTCTTGGACTCCTCCGTTGATGTCTCCGCCTACGTAGTTGGCGTTGCGCTCCTCGATGCGCTCGGGGGACATCACGCTGCGCGCCAGAATACAGTCTCGAAACCCCGGAGCAAAACGCTCGATCTGACCCTCGATTGTGTCTGCCATGTCGAAACTGGAACCATTGGGAACGTGGCAATACGCCCAGGCCGTATGCTTGCCAGACGGTGCGCGGGTTGAATCGAACAGGCTCTGCTGGGCCACCAGTACAAATGGCTTGTCGGCTGGTTCGCCCCTCCAGACTGCGCTCTCGGACGCCACGATCTCGGCCATCGTGCCCCCGACGTGCACGGTGGCAGCCCTTGCGCATTCCTCCGCCTTCCAGGGGATGGGGTCGCTGAGGGCCCAGTCCATCTTGAACACACCCGGCCCGTAGCGGTAGCGTCCGAGACTGCGCCGATACCTGGACGGGAACCGGTCGCCGACGATTCCAATCAACTGCCGGGGCGTGAGATCGAACAGGACAGAGCGGGCCTCCGGTAGCTCGTCTACTGACTCGACTCGAGTGTTCGTGACGATCTCGCCGCCTAAAGACCGCAGGTACGAGGCCAGCGAGTCGGCGATATTCTGCGACCCTCCTCGCGGGAAGGGCCAGCCAACCGCGTGACCGGTGATTCCAAGCACGAGGCCGAAGCCTGCCGAGACTCGCCTCTCCAGGGGGAGCATCGAGTGCGCGGCCAAGCCAGCGAACAGCGCCCGCGCCCTCTCGCCCCGAAACTGATGCTGTGCAACGCTGACGGCCGACCGGACTGCCTTGAGCCCGAACCTGGCGAGCAACAGGGGGTGTCGTGGGAATCTGAAGGGCCCCAGGAGGTTCGTGGCGAGCTTATCCCAGTCTGCTACGAACGGGGCCATTAGCCTTTTGTACGCAATGGAATCGACGCCAAGGGCCTCGCTGGTAGCCTCCACCGAACGCTCCAGGACGATCGCCGTCCCATCGTCGAGAGGATGTACGACCGAGGCGGGGGGAAAGACCCACTCGAGTCCGTGTTCCGAGAGCGGCAGCGTGGAGAAAAAGGGAGAGCCGGCCGCAAGAGGATGGATTGCAGAGCAGGTATCGTGGACAAATCCGGGCAGCGTTAGCTCCTCCGAGCGAGCGCCTCCACCGATGGTTTCGTTGGCCTCCAGCACCAGCACCGAGCGGCCTGCCTGCGCGATCGTTATCGCGGCGGCCAGCCCATTCGGCCCAGAGCCGACGACGATTGCGTCGTAGCTGCGATTTCCGGACACATTCCCTGCTTTTAGTTCCCTCGCGGCTTCAATGTCGAATGAATGGCTTCTGGGCCCATCTCAGCGGCGCCGTCGCTGCATAGATCGCGGATCGCAGCGCGGCGTTGTATCAGATATTTTTTTGCCTGGGAACTGAGGTCGCTAGGTCCGGGACTATCCCCTGTTCCGGCCCTGGATAGCCCCGGCGCTTAGAGCCGATTCTTTGACTCTATCATAGGGATGATCTCGGCATCGGGTGTGTGACCTCCTGCTGTGGGGCCTCGCTGGATTGGGTGAGACTGGAAGGCAGCTACTTCGATTCGGCTATCTGCATCCCGAGTTCTGGAAGCTCGTGGAGTGGTAGACGCAGCGGTCCATGGCACCGTCTCCAGTCCGGTAGGAGCTCTGGTCCTGGGCAAGCAGGCCCCACTACGTAGGGCTCACCGCGGTGGAGCATGAGCTCGATATTGCGGTATCCGGGGCTTGACTTACCTGACCCCCTTCTGCCCAGAATGAGAACGACACAGGTGTGTCGCGGGTTCATGGCGCCCAACCGCCGATAGGTGATTTCCTGATACCCGAACCTCGCTGAAAGGAGCCTAACGATGGAGACCGTTTTGCCTGAGGACGTAGGATTCTCGTCCGACCGGCTCGCCCGCGTCAGTGAGCTATCGCGCAGGTACGTCGACGGCGGAAAGCTGGCCGGCCTGGTCACGATGCTGGCACGTGGGGGCAAGACCTTCCATTTCGAGGCCGCCGGGGCGATGGACACCGATACGGGCACGCCCATGGAGCGGGACACTATCTTCCGGATCTACTCGATGACCAAGCCGATCACCAGCGCCGCGGTGATGATGCTTCATGAGGAGGGCCATTTCCACCTGGACGACCCTGTGTCCACGTTCATACCCGAGCTCGGCGATCTGCAGGTGTGCACCGGCATGGGCGGGACCGGCCCTACGTTGTCCCGCTTGGAACGGCCCATTACGATCCGACACCTGCTGACCCATACGTCCGGGCTGAGCTACGGATTCTTCCAGGACACGCCGGTGGATGAGATGTACCGAAAGTCGGAGCCGAGACGCTTCGACGGCACGCTGAAAGACATGGTGTCGAGGCTCGGCGAGCTACCTCTCGTGTACCAGCCGGGGACCAGGTGGAGGTACAGCGTCGCCACCGACGTTCTCGGGTACCTGGTGGAGGTGGTCTCCGAACAGACCTTCGACCGGTTCCTGAAGGAACGCATATTCGAGCCCCTTGGCATGGCCGATACTGGCTTCCACGTCCCCGAGGAGAAGCTGGGCCGCCTTCCCCCTGTGTACGGCCCATCGCGGGAGAACGGCATCGCGCCAATCGAGACGATCGACGTAAACCGATACAGGCAACCGCAAACACTGTTCTCCGGCGGCGGCGGCCTCGTCTCGACGGCGACCGACTACATGCGGTTCTGCCAGATGCTCCTAGACGGTGGAGCGTCGAACGGCGTGCGAATTCTCAGTCCCAAGACGGTCGGCCTGATGACGAGGAACCACCTGCGACCGGATTTGATGCCCTACACGATTGGAGAAAGACGGGATACCTTCACGCAAGGCTGCGGATTTGGGTTGGGCTTCAAGGTAGTCATGGACGTAGCCCAATACGGCGTTCCAGGGTCCGCCGGGGCTTACTCGTGGGGAGGCGCCGCAAGTACATACTTCTGGATAGATCCTGCGGAACAGCTCGCGGCCATTCTCATGGCCCAGTTCATGCCGTCCTCGTATTACCCCATCCGCAGCCAGTTCGAGACAGCAACGTACCAGGCTCTCGTTGGCTGAGCCCTAAGAAACTATCTCAAGAAGGCAAATGCCACCTTCCCCCACCCGCCCCAAGGGTCTTTGGCTACTGGGGGCACATCCCTTCGACAGGCTCAGGGCAGGCTCCCCAGACCCCTTGCCAGTCCCGACTCGTCGGGATCTGGACTCCCCGGACGGTATTTTGAGATAGTTACTGGGATAGGCACTAAGGTGCAAAGCAAGGAGGAGGACTCTTCATGAAGATTACAGCCGTGAAGCCGTGGGTCATCGAGACGGACTGGGACCTTCGCCCTGGCGACGAGGGCCCGAGGGCCCTAACCAGGAGACAGTTCGTCTTCGTAAAAGTGGAGACGGATGAAGGCGTTACGGGCTGGGGAGAGATAACCACGTATCCGGGACGAGTGGCCAACCGGGTTGCCCATCGATTCGTCGGGGAGCTCGGGGAGGTGCTCATCGGCCAGGACCCGACTGAGATAGAGGCGATCTGGAACCAGATTTTCCGCAACTTGACCTATCTGGGTACACGCGGCGCCACCACCGCGGCCATCAGCGGAATCGATATCGCTCTTTGGGACATCCTTGGGAAGTCTCTGGACCGGCCGATATTCCGGCTGCTCGGAGGACCTGTCCGAGACCGCATAGCGTTGTACACCCACCCGCCAGAGCCACAAGAGCCGATACAGGCCGCGGAAGACGCAAAAAGGATTGTCGCCTCGGGCCACAGGGCGTTCAAGATGGACCCGATGAGCCACTCGCTACCCTCACGCGGGGTCCGTTACATGGACGGCGAGATCAGCGCACAGGGCGAAGAGGAGGCGGTCGAGATCACCGCGGCGGTCCGCGAGGCCGTCGGGCCGCAAATCGAGATACTTATCGACGCCCACGGCAACTTCAACGTCCCCACCGCCATACGGCTGGCGAACAAGCTTGCTCCCTACGGCATCCACTGGTTCGAGGAGCCGGTGCCCGTCGAGAGCTACTCGGCCCTCAAGCAGGTCCGGGACCGCGTGTCGGTCCCCATCAGCGTGGGCGAGCGGCTCCATACGCGCTTCGAGTTCGTGCCGATCTTCGAGAACAACCTGGCCGACTTCGTGATGCCCGACGTCACGTGGACCGGCGGCATCAGCGAGCTGAAAAAGATCGCCACCATGGCCGAGGCCTACTACGTGCCCATCTCGCCGCACGACGCCAGCGGGCCGATAAACGTGGTCGCCGGCGCCCAGGTCATGATGACCGTGCCCAACTTCTACAAGCTGGAGACGATGCGCTACGACCTCGGCGGCTACGACATATTCGTGGACCACCCGCTGGACATCAGGCAGGGCGATCTCTACCTGTCGGAACGGCCGGGTCTGGGCATAAACCTCGACGAGGAGTTTCTCGACGCCCACGCGATCATGTAGCGAGTGGACGGCGGAGGCTAATGGGGTAAAACAGCAGCCTGTCGGGTCTGCATGCCTTCCAGGCGGCCTATCTCCGAGGGGCACCCCCGCCAGGCTAACTGAAGAGCGGGTTGGAAGCGCCGAAGGCGTCGATAGCAGTGCCCGTTATCGCCGAGCTGCCGTCGCCGGCGAGAAACAGGGCGACCTTGGCGATCTCGTCGGGGTGCATCAGGTTGGACGGCACGTTGCCGTGAGTGATGTGGCGCATCATCTCCGTTTCAACCCCGCCCGGACAAATACAGTTCACGCTGATGCCGTGCTCATAGACCTCAGCCGCGAGAGTCTCGGTGAAGTTGATGAGCCCTGCCTTGGCCGCCCGATATGCGCCCCGACCCCGACCGCCCTTTCTGCCTCCGATGGTCGAGATGTTGATGATTTTCCCGGTCCCTCTTGCAATCATGTGGGGAAGCACCGCATGCGCGCACAAGAACGGCCCGTTCAGATTCACGTCGGTTACGTAGCGCCACATCTCAGGCGTCATGTCTACGACGTCTATAGGTGGATGATTGGCCGCAGCGTTGTTCACCAAAATGTCTAGTTGCCCAAACGCACCGATTGTCCGCTCCACCAGGCGGACCACGTCGTCGTCTTTCGCAATGTCCGTCTGCACGGAAATCGCTTCGCCTCCGAGGGTTCGAACCTGCTCGGCCACTTCTTCGATCTCACGCTCGGTCCGCGCGGTAACCACAACCTTCGCGCCTTCACGAGCAAACATCTCCGCAATCGCGCGTCCTATCCCGCGTCCACTGCCAGTAACGATTGCTACCTTGCCCTCCAACTTCATCGGCCCCACTATGCGTTGCCGTGCCATCGCGTAACCTCCAGCGGCCTATCGAAGTGGTCGGACGCCAACATCATCTCTGACTCAATTCCGGGCTCCATTGGAAAGTCAACGCGGGCGGCTCGGCAAACGTTCACAGAGCGACCCCGACTGCGCCGTAGAGCGGGTTTCGCCCCGTACGCCCCGAAGACGCAGACCGCTCCCATTGGTACCAACCCGCTCCTCGTTTGACAGGCGTCACCGAGGAGCGGCTATGCGGTCGCGACTTCAGGGTGGCGGGTGTGCCAGTCGGTCATGGCCTGGTACTCACGGGCGACCGCAAGAATGGCGTTCTCATCGTAGGCTCTGCCCATGAACTGGATTCCCGTCGGCAGACCCTCGTCGGAAAATCCGCTAGGCACGGATATGGCGGGAAGCCCGGCGCCGTTGCCGACCGCGCCCATCACATCTCGCGCGGTCCCCCGGACCGCGCCGCGAAACTCCTGGTCCAGCGGCGAGGCCACGCCGGCGCGCGTCGGAGCGACCAGCGCGTCGAATCCTGACATCACGCCGTCGGCCGTCTTCGCGACGACGCCCCTCAGCCGCAGCGCCTTCAGGTAGTCCTTGGCCAGGACGGCCGTGCGCGCATACGGGCCGAAGCGGTCCTCGGGAGCCGTGAGCTCTGCCGCCCGGCCGCTTTCAATGAACTCATCGAAGGCGCTGGCCGACTCCGCCATCAGAATCGTGCGCGTTATCGCCTCGTAGGGCAGGTCGGGAAGCTCGATCTCCTCTACCGTCGCGATGTCTGCGAGCTGTCCGAGCCCCCGCTCGAAGTTTGCCCGCACGGCGTCTTCGACTCCGGCGGTAACATCCTTGAGGACTCCAAGCTTGAATTTTCGCGACGAGGGGTGCGTTCCGTCGTAGCGGAAGGGCCTGTCGGACGTGGTAGGGTCGTTATCGTCCTGCCCGGCGATGGCCTCCAGGACCAGTCCGCAATCGTCGGCCGTCAGACCCAGGGGTCCGAGCTTGTCCAGGGTCCAGCACAGGGCCATGGCGCCGTAGCGGCTCACGCGGCCGTAGGTGGGCCGCAGTCCCGCGACGCCGCAGTTGCCCGCCGGCGACAGGATGGAGCCCCACGTCTCGGAGCCGATGGCGAAGGGCACCAGCCCGGCGCTGACCGCCGACCCCGCCCCGCTCGATGAGCCGCCGCTCCACCTGTGGCGGTCCCACGGGTTGATGCCTGGCCCGGTCAGCGACGCGTTTGGCTGCCGGTAGCCCATGCCACCGGCCAGCTCGACCATCGCCAGTTTGGCCGCCAGGACGGCGCCCGCCTCCTCGAGCCTTCGGACCACGGTGGCGTCGTAGTCGAAGGTCTGATGGCGGAAGGGCTCCGCTCCCCAGGTGGTCGGGATGCCCCCGGAGGTCGCCAGCAGGTCCTTCGCGCCGTAGGGTATTCCGTGGAGCGGCCCCTTGTAGCGGCCGGCCCCTATCTCCGAATCTGCCCTGCGCGCCTGCTCCAAGGCGCGCTCTCGGGTAACGGTGACCACCGCGTTGTACGTGGGACCCAGGCGCTCGAGGCGGCCCAGGAACGTCTCCGTAAGCTCCACGGAGGAGACCTTCCCAGACTGGAGCAGGCCGCTCAGCTCGCGAATGGACGCGAAAATTACCTCAGGCGCCATCAGCTCGGCCCCTCTCCTAGGTAGGGTGTGAAGACAGACATCGGCTCGTCGCCGTTGCCCAGCTTCACTGACCTTAGGGCCTGCGCCGCCTCGACGATGGCGTCTATGCTCTCTCTGACCTCGTCGAGCTGGTCGGCGTCCAGCCGGTCTCCGTACCTGCTCCTGACCATCTGGAACAGAGCTTGGGCCTCCGTGTCCTCAGCTTTGCTGTCGCTCATCGCTCTCCTCGGTTGCTTCGTTGGATTCGGCGGTGCGCCTGTGGAACAAGCTTGCCAGTCCAGTTTCTTTAGCAGGGCGTTGAAAGACTCTTTCGACCATCCCCTTCGATGGTTCGACAAGCTCACCACAGGCTTTGCTCAGGGCAGGCTCTCAGGCGCCCTTCCGAGTGGGGAAAGGGAAGACATTGTATCTGAGGGACACCCCTTCGGCGGTGCTCAGGGCAGGCTCTCAAACTCCCGGCAATCCCGACGGGTCAGGTCGGGACTGCACTCCCCATTCTTCATCAGCCTTTTAGGTCGTGCAAGAGGCCGCTCAGTCTAGCATCGCCCCCGCGTGGCGGTCAAACCAAGTACGTCAGTGGCCGGACGCGGGCACTCATCGGCAACGGTTCGGTAGCCAGGCAGCCTAGGCTATCGATTCGATAACCAGGCGAGCCAGACCTAGGAACACGAGGAACCCGAAAACGTCGGTGGCGGTGGTAACGGCCACCGACGATGCCAGGGCTGGATCGATGCGGAGCGCTCGTAATCCCAACGGCACCAGAGCCCCGGCGGCGGCGGCGATA
>JADFIF010000011.1:0-26752 GCA_022566795.1 Chloroflexota bacterium | reverse complement strand
ACTAGATTAATCGCCATCGCCACCCCAACGACTAGGGCCAGATAGGCATTGCCCTGCCACAGCCACGCGACGATCCCCACGAGCACGCCCAGCGCGAGGCCGTTAACCAAGCCGATGCGGACCTCCTTGGACAGCAGGCGCCTGGCGTTGCCGGACCCGATGTCGCCGAGGCCCATCGAGCGAACGATGATGGTGAGAGTCTGAGTACCCGCAATCCCGCCCTGTCCCGCGATTACGGGGAGGAAGGCTGCCAGAGCCAGGGCGCGCGCCAAAGTCGACTCGAAGAGTGTGATCACCAGGCCCGCCAGGATGGCGGTCCCAAGGTTGACGCACAGCCAAGGCAGACGCCCCCGGACCGACCGCCAGAACGGGCCGAAAGCCTTTTCTTGCTCGGCGACCCCGAACATCCGGTACATGTCCTCTGTGGCCTCGTCATCGATTACCCCGATCATGCTCTCGAGATGCAGCACGCCCACGAGTGTACCGTCACCGTCCACGACAGGCAGATTGCCCAGGCCATAGCGCCGCATCAGTCTGGCGCACTGCTCCTGATCAGTCTCCACTGGGACGCTGAAAACGTCCGGGTCCATAAGCAGCGAGATCCGCTGAGATGGCTTGGCCATGACAAGCTGCGCCAGGTTAATGACGCCAGTAAGCACACCGTTCCTACCAACGACGAAGAGGTACAGAACGTCCTGGGGATCGAGATCCGTCGCCGACCGGCGCACGAAAGTCAGCGCCTGCGTCACCGTCATGGAGTCCCGGAGAGCGATGAACTCGGGGGTCATCAACCCGCCGGCATCGTCGTCTTCGTAATCCAGAAGGCGCTTCACGCCATCTGCTTCAGTCATTCGCTCGATGGTGAGGGATGCAAGGGCCTCGGGAAGCCCCCTGAGAACATCGGCGGCGGCGTCGGGGCTCGCCTGGTCGAGGATGCGAGCCAGATGCTCCGGCTCGAGGTCGCGGCAGATTTCGATGGCGGCGGCGCGGTCGAGCTCTTCGACAAGTGGCCCCGCCATGCTGGGTATGAGCTGCCCTAGAAGCTCCGACCGGGCATCGCGCGAGAGTTGGGACACCACGTCAGCTTGATCGCGGGAGCGGAGACGGGAAATCCGCGTGAGCGCCTCGGGCGCCATCCCGCTCTCGAGCAGCTTCTGGATAGACGCAGCAAGGTGTTGAAGCTCAACGGGATCCTGAATCGTGGCCGAACCATTGCCCGGAGCTTCCATATCATCCTCGTGTTACTTGGATTTCGTTGCTTGGCTCCGTCAGCGCGGACAGTGACGGCTGCATGAGGCTTCATCATTATGCACAATCCGATTGGGGACAGAAAAGACCCACCGCGACCTCGACCCATCGGCGTCGCGCGTCGATAATGGAAGTCGGCAGACTGTGTAGTATCATTGAGAAGCCGTTGCGGATGGACCGGCGAGTCTGGTCCCGCCACGGCCAGGGGGTCGCGCAGGATGGCCGACGCCAAGGGACGCGGAAGGATACTCATCGTCGACGACGAGTGGAACTCGCCCATCGTCCGAAGCGTCACGCGCCGGCTGGAGGCCGAGGGCTGGAACACCATCGTCGTGCAGCCGGATGAGGGAATCTACGACGGAGACGAGTTCGAGCGCGCCGCGCTATACGCCATCGACGAGGAGCGCCCCGACGGAGTTCTCCTCGACGTGCGCTTCGGAGAGCACAAAGACGACCGCTTCAAGGGCCTGGAAATTCTCCGAAAGATCGTCGAGGGGTATCCCAAGCTGCCGGTGTTGATGTTTACTCAGTACGCCCAAGGTCCCCGACGGGAAACGGCTGTAACCAGTGCCCTGCAGTGGGACGCGCCCGTCGACTTCATCGACAAACTAGCCAGCCCGGAAGAGGTTGTATTGCGGCTCCGCCGGTTGATCGGCCAGACGCCCGATGCCATCCAGATCAGCACTAGGATCTCTCTGAACGCCGCGACCAAGACCGTGTACGTCACGACCGATGGTGAGCCCGCTCTGGTCAACGAGATTCAGGGCATGAGGTTCGAAATCCTGAGGGAGCTCGCGTCGACCTGGTACCGCAGCCCCGGGGAGGTGGTCCCGTTTGGCAGGCTTCAGCGCTTCTCAGAGGGAGAGGACCCCAGGGCGTCGCTGAGGGTTCGGATCAGAGAGATCAAGGATGCCCTCGGAAAGGCCTTGAGCATGCGCTTTGGCCCTGGAGACCTCATTATCAACGTCCGCGACCGGGGTTACCGGCTTGTTCCACCCAGGGACTGAGTCTATGGACAAGATGCGGCTCGCGCGGAACGCGGCGAGGGCCCTCGGCGGCATCGCTGTTCTCGCGGGGGTAGTAAATCTCATCCTTGCGCCCATCGTAGGGGACTCCCTTGTCGAGAACCTGTGGGGCGTCGAGCCCTTGACCTACGTGGGCGCGGTGCTGCTCATAGTCGGCCTGGCAGTAGTCACCCTGACGTACGTTGTGCTGGCGCCGGGAGCGCCCAACGGAGCGGCCGGGGCCGACAACAGAGCATCCGTCGAGCGTTGGAGCGAGATCACTCAGCAGTATTTCGACCTTTTCGACCACGACCTCGGCCGTCCGCTCAGGCAGATCCTGGGCAAGGAGCGGGAGTCCCGAGCCATTCTGCAATCGTCTGGCGTCGCCGTGGAGCCGACCGTGAGCGAGCTGCTGGACGAGATCGAGCGGCAGACGCCGAGCTTCAGGCTAATGCTCTCGAACATACGAGTGCTGGTTCAGCTGGAGGCGCCGGACGCGAGGGCTCGGCCTCTCCCCGTCGAGCCCTCGGAGGTGGTTCGGAGAATCGTGGACAGGTACACCTCGCTGGGAAGCGGCGCTCGAAAAGAGATATCGTGGTGGTCTGAGCCTTCCGAATTCGGCATCGTCTACTCAGACAGCTCAGTCATCGAGCACGCTGTAACCAATCTCATCGACAACGCGGTCAAGTTCGCGACCGGTCAGGTGGAGGTGCGCATTACGAAGAACCCCACGCACTTCTTCATCCGCGTCTGGGACGACGGACCCGGGATCGGCGCCCAGTACCTGCAGCACATCTTCGACCGGGGCTGGACGCCCGAGGTGGCCAGACGGGAGGAGCGGTCCAGCTCGGGACTGGGACTCTACATCGCTCGAACGCTCGTGCAGCGTTACGGCGGCGATATGACAGTCGAGAGTGTTCCGGAGCCGGAGCCCGAACACCACACGGCCTTTCTGCTAAGCCTCCCTTTGGGGGAGCTGCGGTAACGGGGCCGTGGTCGTAAACGCGTTGGCCGGCTCTCGCGATGGAGGCCGCTCGTTGACCCGAGCTCGATTATTGGCCGGCGTCGGGGCAACGATAGCCATTCTGCTCTTGCTCGGCTGTGTGCGTGAGATCGACCGGCCCGGGAACCCGTCGCCGGAGCTGACCGCGACGGCGCCCCCGTCTCCAATGGCCACACCCACCGCGACGGCGACTTCCATTACCATCCCGGCCCCGGCGCCGGCGGAGATTGCGACGCCGACGCCGACCCGCACCGTAGCGCCGTCACCGACCCGCACACCGACCCGCACACCGACGTCTCCGTCAACCCCCACGACGGCGCCGCCGCCAATCCGTACGGCAGCGCCGCCGCCGCCTGCGACACCAACCGTCGCTCCGACTCCGATATCTCCCCCAACCGCGACTCCAACGCGGACGCCGGTCCCTCCGACGCCGGAGCCGGTGTCGACGCCGGTTGGAGGCTCCATTGGGGAAGGGCTTTTCCTTCAGATGACCAACGTGCCCAGAGAGAGCATCGTTCACACCGATACGATCGTCCTCAGGGGACTTACCCGGGCGGACGCGGTGGTCAGTGTCAACGGAGTCCTGGTTGACGTGGATAGCGCGGGAGCATTCACCGCGACCGTTATACTGCGAGCTGCGCCTAACTTGATCGAGATCGTGGCCAGCGATTTCAAAGGCAACAAGGTCAGCGCCATCCTGACGATTATCTACATCCCTTAGCCGAAGCAGGGGCCGTAGCGGAAAGTAGTGATGCTGGCTCGTAACACACAGGTAACGAATCAGATGGGATGATGAGGGAGTGATTCGGGTGGAGAGGCTCTAATGAGGGAGCTTGGGATGATGAGGTTCTGGCATATTCTCGTAGCGCTGGCGGTAGTCGCGGGTACTCTGTCGCCGATGGCGACCCGAGTACACGCCGATCCTGCGGCGGCGGACGAAGGGAGGCAGCTGGGCCTCTTTGGGACGGTAGTCGCCATAGTGGGCCCCACCATCATTTTGGACGGCGGCGAAGCCGTTGGGACCAACGACGACACAGAGTTCCAGGTGCCAGGCGTAGATGACGCGAGCATCGCCGACATTAGCCTCGGGGACAGGCTGGCCATTGTCGCCGTCGAGCTGGCTGGCGGAGGTTTCCTCGCCCTCAACGTGCTGGCGACCCCGGCGGAACCGGTCAGCATCACTCATGTCCTCGGCGTGGTGACGGAGACCAGCAATGGCGTCATCACCCTGACGGACGAGGACGGCAACCCCTTCACCGTGACGCTGCCGGCCGGCGTTTCCGCAGGGATAGGAGATTTCCTCACCATCGTCTCGGAGCTGGACGGCGACTCGGACGAGCTGTCAGCCAGCGACGTTGCAAGCGTACGGGGAGTGCTCCAGCGGCTGGCCGAAGAGCTCGAAGACGCGCTGGGCGAAGCCGAAGCACGGCTGCAGGCCCTGCTCGGGAGCAACGGTGACGATTACCTGACCGCTCTCGTCGACGTTCTGGGCGAAGTTTCCGAGGAAGTCCAAGAAGCGCTGGAAGAAGCCGCCGAGGCAGCTCAAGAGGACCTGGTAGCAGCCTTCAAACACGCCGGAGTCGAGGGTCCCCATGTAAAGGGCCGAGGGTTCGTGACGGCATCGACTTCGACCTCGATTACGATCCGCACGCCCGACGGCGATGACCTGATCCTTAAGATATCCAACGCCACCAAGATCAAGGGCCCCGTCGAAGTCGGAGCGTTCGTGGAGGTCAAGTACAGCCTGGAGTACGTGGCGGCAGAGGTAGAGGTTGAGGATGACGAGCTGACGTTCAAGGGCACAGTGGCCAGCGCCACGAGTACGGTCCTTACGCTCGAAGGCGGCCCGACCTTCACGCTCACGGAAGCGACGCGGGTCGAGGGCGAGCCGACGATCGGGACCAGCGTAAAGGTCGTCGCGCAGCCGGCCGACGGGGCCTTCGTAGCAATTAGGATCACGGTGAGGGCCGAGGGCGAGGACGGCAAGGGCGGCGATGATGACTACGAAGGCCTTGACTTCGAGTTCGAGGGGACGATAACCGCGATGTCCACCAGCTCCTCGATTGCGGTGGACGGCCTCGAGGTCTTGCTGGACGCCGAGACAAAGGTCGAGGGCACGCTGGCAATAGGCGCGAGGGTCGAGGTCAAGGCCACTGTCGAGCGCGGGGCCATCGTCGCACACAAAGTCGAGGTCGTGGACGAGGATTACGAGGGCGGAGAAGAGGACGACAGCGACATCGAGTTCAAGGGTAAGCTGACTAACTTCTCAGCCGCCTCCATCGAGGTAGATGGCGAGCTCACGGTTCTCATAGACCCCGACACCAGGATCAGGGGTGCGCTCACCCTTGGCGTGGTCGTCAAGGTCAGGGCGAAGGCGGAAGGCGGCGCCCTCGTGGCCGTCTCAATCAAGGCCAAGACCTCGAAGAGGTCGAAGCTGGAGTTCACGGGCGTCGTCGCCACCTACGTCCCCTTCGCCACGCTGGAGCTGGAGGATGGCACTGGCTTCTTGCTGAACAGCGGCACGCGGATCAGGGGAGACATCTCACAGGCGGCGGTCGTCGAGATCGAAGCCATCAGACTTGGCGATGGCACTCTACTCGCCACTGAGATAGAGGCGCGCGAGGACGACGATGGCGAGTCGACCGGGCATGGCCGCTCCGGTGGTGATGACGATGACGACGAGGACAAGTCGGGCTCATCACACGGCGGCGGGGACGACGAAGACGACGAAGACAAGTCGGGCTCGTCCCATGGCGACGACGAGGACAGGTCCGGCTCGTCAGACTAAGAAACTATCTCAAAAAGGCAAATGCCACCTTCCCACTCACCCGCCCCAAGGGTCTTTGGCTACTGGGGCTCTGGACTCCCCGGACGGTATTTTGAGATAGTTACTAAGGCTAACACAGGTGATTTGAGTCAGGCTCGGCGCGCGAGGGCCGCGGCTCCGGCGCCAGCCAACGGCGGATTTGCTCCGCGTGCTCCCGGTAGTGGGCGAAGGTGTCGATGCGAATGCGCCACTCGACCTCTTCGCGGCCCAGCATCTCGTCTGAAAGCGCGGAGACAAACCGCACCGTTTCGCCGTGCACCTCGGATAGCTTCCGCCAAAGGTCCTCAACGCTCATCGCCCGCTTGGAAGCCGATGCGTCTGCGTTGAACGCGTCTACGTCGGGGTAGCGCTTCATTTCGAGGCCGTCGACCACGCGCTGGACGTTGGCCATCATCTCGACTTCCCAGGTGGTCACGTGGCCCAGCAGGTCCTTCGTCGACCATGGGCCCACAACCCCGGGCTCCTCCACGCGGTCGCCGGGAACTTCAGCCAGCGCCGATTGAAGCTCTCGCCAGGAGCCATCGATCTGTCGCAGGACGTCGTTGTTTGAATCTGCCACGCTCCGCCTCCTCCTTCTTATGCTACGCAAAAGATGCGGCCTACTTTGATTACCCAGGTCAGGATAGGGCCGAGAAGGTCTCTGATCTTGAAGGTCAGGAAGGTGACTACGATCGCTATCAGCGCTCCGGCGACGATGTCGAGCGGATAGTGTACGCCGGCGTAGACTCGGGCGAATCCGTACAGGGCCGCGGCCGCTAAGAGCAGGCTGCCAAGGCGACGGTTCACCGCCCACACTGCGACGGCGATGGCAAAGGCGGCCGCGGCCGGATTCGAAGGGAACGAGGAGTCGGTGGGCGCATAGAAGAGCCTGGTGACCTCGTGGTCGACGAAGGGCCTTGGCCGGAAGTACGCCGCGTTTATCGTGAACACAACAAGACTCGAGAGCGCCATTGCGCTCAGCGCGACGAAAACGCCGATCTGATGCCTTTGGCGCGCAAGTTTGTCACCTCCAGCAAACCACGTTCCCACCAGGGCCAGAGCGAGGCTCACCGGAATGAGGTAGTCGCTGACAACGAGCTCTACGATCCGGTCAAAGAAGGGGAGCTTGCCGACAAGGCCGTTCAGCCAGAGAAATACTGTTTCGTCCGCCTTCGCCAATTCTTCCGCCAGTACTGGAGGCTTGCTGCAAGGGCCCTTGCCCAGCTCGCATTTCTTAGGGCGTCCATTCCGTCCTCAGGCGCGGGGGCTCCCCTATCCATTCTCCAGTTAACCGCCGAGGAGACGACGAATGTGACGCCACCTGCGGCGAGCGTTCCGAGAAAGAAGAAAAGCGCCTGCGTCGGGGCATCCAGCCCGCCCTGGTAGTCGTTGATATTGCGCTCGCCCACCGCGAAAAACCAGATGAAAGGAGCAACGGCGAGAACAGTCCCCAGAGCCCTGGCGGCTTTCGGGGCCTGGAGAAAGAGCAGTCCGCTGAGCCCTCCGAAAGACGCGCCTATCTGGATGACGCCCAGCGCGGAGACAAATACCAGCAGAAAATAGTCGGTGGCGAAGGTGAACATCGTGCGTGCGGCTACGTCGGAGAGGTGGCAGGCCGTCCAGACCCTTCGGGACGAGGCCGAAGGGTGAGCCTACCCGCTCTCGAGGGGCACCTCCACGCACCAGTGCCTGTACCTGGGGTTGTTGCCCCGGATTAGCTCGATGTATAGGTTGCGTAGCTTCTTCGTGACCGGGCCGACGTCGCCGTCGCCGACCGGCCGGCTGTCGATGAAGCCCACGGGGGTAACGTGGGCGGCGGTGCCGGTCAAGAAAATCTCGTCCGCGAGGTAGAGCTCGCTACGGCGTATCCTGCGCTCGACGATCTCGAGTCCAAGCTCGTTCCGCGCGAGGGTCATGGCGGAGTCACGCGTGATGCCGGTCAGATTGTTGTCTGCCACCAGAGGGGTGTGGAGCGTGCCGTTTAACACCATGAACAGGTTCTCGCCGGAGCCCTCCGAGACGTTGCCATCATGGGTGAGCATTATGGCCTCGTCGAACCCGGCGAGGACCGCCTCGGTCTTGGCGAGAATGCTGTTTACGTAGTGGCCCGATATCTTTACGCGCGGCGGAATCATCGTGTCGTCGATCCTGCGCCACGATGACGTGCAGCACTTGATGGCGCCCTCGGTATCGATGTAGGAGCCGAAGGGCACGGCCATGAGCGTGAAGTCGCTGTCGAGCTCGTGAAGCTTGAGGTTCGCGACCCTCTCCGCGCTCTTGTAGGCAAGAGGCCGGATGTAGAGGTCCTCAAGGTAGCCACAGCGCTGAATCAGCTCCACCGTGATGGCGCAGAGCTCCTCGGCCGATTGCGGGATGTCCAGCATCATGATTCGGCAGCCCTGGAGGAAGCGCTCGTAGTGCTCCCGCATTCGGAAGATGAATATCTTTCCCTCTTTTTCGTTCCAGTTGCCGCGGATGCCCTCGAACACGGCTGTGCCGTAGTGGAGGGCATGGGTCATCACGCTTACCTTCGCCTCCGACAGAGGCACGAAGTTGCCGCGAAAGTAAGCGATAGCCTCGGCCATGTGAAGGTCTCCTTTCGGTGAGAGCCCCGAAAAGGGCTCGGCGCCCATTATAATCAAACGCGACTTCCAAAGACAACAGACCTCGCCGCCGAGCAGAGACCTCGGGAGCCGGGTCCAGCCGCAGGGGCGACGTGTCAGCTTTCTACGAAAGCGCTGTCCCAGTACCCAGGCTGTCGAGGAACGCCCTCACCTCCGCCACGAACCGCTGAGGCTGTTCGGTGTGTATCCCGTGGCCTACGTCCTCCCACTCGACCAATCTGGAATCTCTGAGCAGCGAGGTGAGACGTGGGCGGTCCTCTCCGCGGACCACGGCGCCCTTGTCGGTATTGCCGAGGATGACGAGGGAGGGGCAAGCGACCCTGGGAAACCATTCGTCGGGCCTGTAGGCGTTATCGCCTGCCAACAGCTCGACCAACACTTGCTCCGCCATCGTCTCCAGGCTGTCCGCACGCCTCTGGGCTGCCTGCCGGTCGCCGTTCAGAGCGTCTACGAGCCGCGCCAGCCGGTCCTCGTACCGCATTCGCTTCAGCGCCAGGACGGGCTCGAACCTGTCTCGAGTTCGGGCGTGGTCTTCGGAGGGAGCGAATGCGGGTGGGTCCTCCATGACGATGCAGCGCACCCTGTCGGGCACGCCGGCGGCCACCGGCACCGCGACGACGGCCCCCAGCGAGTGGCCGACCAGCACGGCGGGCTCGTCCACGTGGGAGCGCAAGAAGTCTACGATGTCGGCCGCGTAGTGGTCTGCCCAGGAGTACCCCTCGGCGGGCTTGGAGGACAGCCCGTGCCCTCGGAGGTCGAAGGCCATCACGCAGTAGTCGGCGGCGAACTCGGGGGCGATCTCATCCCAAGACGTCGCGCTGCTCGTAACGCCGTGCAGAAAAATGAGGGGTGGTCCGTTGGCAGACCACCGCCGGTAGTGCAGCCGCTGCCCGTTGGCTTCAACGTACCGACTCTGGGCCTGGGTGGACTGAGATGTCATGGGCGAGGCCTCATCCTTGAGATAGCATTCCGAGTATATAGGGACGCTCCGAGCGCGTGTCAATGCACGGTTGCCGGTTGCCACGGCGCCTTTACACCGGCTGGGGATTACTCTAAACTTTGAGGACAGCGACGCAGCAACATACGCCGATCCAGGAGGTGGAGTATGCCACAAGGTCGCGTGCCAAAACGCGAGGCAAAGAAGCCGAAGAAGAAGGACGACCGCAAGGTTATCGAACCCCTTGGGGTGTTCGCGACGGCGGAGGTGGAGGTGGTGCGCAAGCGCAGGAAGGAAAAGGAAGAGGCGGAGTAGCCTCGGGGCTGTGGTGCCTGGAAAGGTCTTAGGGCGGGTCAGAAGACCCGCCCTTTTTTTTGTTCGTGGGGACGCCGTCTTAGCGGGCGTTGGGCAATCACGGCCCGAGCCTCCTCTGGGGAACCCTGAGCTAGGCCTGGAGCTTCCCGGTGCGGGGGTCTGCACGAAAAACCGCTACGCCCTGTCTCGCCACCGCACTCCAAACACGTGGTGCGAGCCCGTATCCCCTTTAGCTCCACGTCGCGTCCCTCCGCGAACTCGAACTCGCCGCTGCTCTCGACCAGCGCCTTCAGCAGCGACGACACGAGAACCTGCCCGCCGACGGCCTGAGAGGCGATACGGGCCGCCAGGATGACGGTCTTGCCGAGGGGCAGGACCATGTAGGGCTGGCCGTTGTCCTCCCCGAGGTCGTGAATGGAGAGGACGTGGGGATGGTCGCCGAGTCTGCCCATGGGCCTGGGCCTCGCGGGTGATGCGGACGCGAGAGGTTGGGTCCAGGCCCTCTGTCTTGATGACGGCCAGGGCGATGTCTCTGTTGAGGACGGAGTCGTGGGCCCGGTAGACACGCTTCTTGCCGCCCTCACCGAGAAAGTCCTTGACCTGGTAGCGGCCGTTGCCGAAGGAGGTGGGGTGATGGGTGCGATGGCCCGGCGCGGCCGTTTCCTCCGCCGAAGCGGGCTCGGTGGCCGCATCTCCGGAGACGGGGGTGCCGCACCTGTCGCAGCAGGAGGCGTCGCGGGCGAGATCACGCCCGCAGTTGGAGCAGGCGAAGCTCAGGGGTGCGCGGCAGCCAGCGCAAAATAAAGCGTCCGCCAGGTTCTCTCCTGAACACGTCGGGCACACCAACGGCCTAGGCGGTCAATCGAAGGGCAGCGGCGGGCGAAGGCTACTCCGATTCCTCCTCCGCGGTCTCGGAGGCCGTCTCAGCGGGGATGTCGATGGGGGGTTCCTCGTCGGCTTCAGACTCTTCGACCTCTGGCTCCGGGCCGGGCAGCCGAACGATGCAGTATGACTCGCTGCTATCCATCAGCTTTTGGATGACTGGGGCGGAGATGTCTCGCGGATATGGGGTCATAGCCCACCGCTCGGCAAGGAACTGGCTGACCTGCCCAGGGGTGATGGGCTTGTTTCCACCGGCCAGCATCACCCTGAACACGGCCTCTTTCAGCGGTGTATCCGGCAGGAGGTAGTCCGACGTCTCATTGCAATGGTCGGCGATGCGCTTTATGACCTTCTTGAGGCCTCTGGACGAGGTCGGGATCTCGGGGTCGGCTTGACGGCTCTCATAGCATCGCCTGCCCGCGATCAGCATCCCCAGCGCCCGACCGTGGAAATCGGCCTGTTCGATGTCGACAACGTACTCGGGCGGCGGAGCGTCGCCTTCCTCTTCCACGACCTCGGGTTGCTGTTGCATCGTCAAAAAACTTCCTCCGGCCAGTCTATCATCTGCACATCGACCGTCTCGCCCGCCTCTTTTCTGGGTACGTCGTCGGGGCAAATGGCCAGCCCGTTGGCCCGGGCCATCGACGTGAGCACGTTAGAGCCTTGATGGCCGGTCAACCTGGCGTGGTATACGCCATTCACCTTGGTGACGACCGCCCTGGCGTAGACCCTACGGCCATCCGTATTGATGATCGGGTCTTCGAGGACCGCGGTGACCGTCGGCTTTTCGTGTAAGCTTTTTCCCATCATCTTGTGGATGGCGGGGCGACCGAACTGCTCGAAGGCGACGAGGGCGCTCACCGGGTTACCGGGCAGTCCCAGGTGGGGGACGCGCCTGCCGTCCGGGGTGTGCAGCACTCCGAATGCGAGCGGTTTTGCCGGCCTCATTCTCACGGACCAAAAATCGATCTTCCCGTGCTTGGCCAGGACGTCCTTGACCATATCGTAGTCGCCCTTGGACACGCCCGCCGAGGTGATGAGTATATCAGACTCCAAACCCTCGCGCAGTTTGGTATTCATGGAGTCGAGATTGTCTCTGGCGATACCTAACAGCTTCGGGATTCCGCCGTAGCGGAGCACGCCGGCGGCGACGCCGTAGCTGTTGCTGTCGTAGATCTTGCCAGGGTCGTGCCGGCTCCCGGGCTCGAGAAGCTCGTCGCCGGTGGCCAGTATCGCCACCACCGGGCGGCGCACTACCTCGACGGTCTGGTACCCGAGAGAGGCCAAAACACCTATCTCCGCCGGCCTGAGGAGTGCCCCCCTGTCCAGCACGAGCTCGCCTCTGCGGACGTCTTGAGCTGCCGGCCTAATGTCGGAGCCGGTCTCGACTTCGGTGGTGACCGCGATCTCGGAGAGCTCGGCCCCGGATGCCCTTCGTGCGACCTCGTCGGTCTCTTCGAAGGGGACGACGGCGTCGGCGCCCTCGGGCAGCGGAGCTCCAGTCATGATTCTAATGGCCGTGCCTCCTGCAACCGCCCTGTCGGGCAGGTGTCCGGCAGCCACGGAGCCGATCACCGTGAGCAACACCGGGGACTCAGGAGAGGCACCCTTGAGGTCTCGCGCTTTGACCGCATATCCATCCATCGCGGAGTTGTCGAGCGGAGGTATGTCGAAGCGGGACACGACGTCTTCCGCAAGCACCTGGCCCATGGCTTCGAGGAGCGGCTTATCCTCGGGCTCCAGGACGTGAAAGACGCTGAGAATGCGTTCGAGGGCATCCTCGACGCTGAGCATGGCTTCGTCGTAATGTCGGTGCCCGTGCTCTGCCATGGGCTCGCTCCCCGCCGCTGCTTAGAAAACACCTCGAAGAGGCGGATGTGTCCGATCCACCCGCCTACCCATGTAGGTCTCGCAACTCAGCTCCGACCTCCCGCCGGAGCTGACGCATGATGTCGCCCTGAGCCCTGTCGACCTGCTCGGAGGTGAGGGTGTCGCGGTCCGACTGGAACGCGATTCGGTAGGCCACGGATTTCTTTCCGTGCCCGATGCCCTCGCCCTGGTACACGTCGAAGGGCGTGCTGCCGACCACGAGCTTGTGGCGATCGATTATGGACTGGACTTTGCCGGACGGAACGCCGGTGTCCACGACCAGCGCGAGATCGCGGTGGGAGACGGGGAATCGGCTGGCGCTTCGGTACCGGCGCCCGTCCTGGGGTATGGCCTGTCTCAGCGCTTCGACATCCAGCTCGAACAGCACCACGGGTGCGCCCTCGAGACCGAACCGCTCCAGAACGGCGGGATGGACCTCGCCGACGACCCCTACAACGGCGTCCCCACATACCATCCGGGCCGCTTTGCCCGGATGCAGGATAGGATCGCGGACGGGCTCGTATTCGACGTGGCCACCGATCTTGGCGAAGACCGTCTCGAGGACTCCTTTGGCGTCGAAGAAATCCATATTCACTCGCGGCGCATGCCAGGAGCTTTGGAACCTCGGTCCCGAAAGCGCTCCCACCGCCATCTCCCGCTCGTCGGGCAACTCCCGTTCCCTGGCCTCCTCCTTGGCGAGATAGACCCGTCCCACCTCGAAGAGTCTCAGGCCCTCGCCCCGGGAGACACGGCGGTTGCGCTCCATCGTCTCCAAGATGCTCGCGCGGAGGGTCGTCCTGAGGTACGCGAGCTCGACGCTCATGGGATTGGCGATCTTCAAGGGCTCAGGACCCGAAGCGGTGGCGTCGACCTTCCCCAGCGATTCGAGGCTGGTCAGAGAGTAGGATATCGTCTCCTGCATACCGGCGCTTGCCAGGAGGTCCTTCAGCGTCTCGCGGAAGGTCCGAAGCGAGGGCTCTCCGCGGGGGGGTATGGACGTGGCCAGCATCGTCTCTGGGATGCTGTCATAGCCGACGACGCGGGCTACCTCCTCGACGAGATCATCCTCAATCGATATGTCGGAGCGCCAGTAGGGAGCCGTCATCCACAGGGTGCTGTCGCGCTCGGGAGCCGGAGCGGCCTCCACGGCTTCGATAAGGTCGATGATCCCCTCGGGCTCTTTGGCCCGCTCGAAGCCCAGCGAGCTCAACACGCTTTCGACGCGGGACATCGTGAAGTCGACGCCGAGGACCTGCTTGAGCCTGGCGCGACTGATCTTGACGGGGCGCGGCTCTCTCCGGCCGGGGTACAGATCGATGATGCCCTTTGCCGCGTGCCCGCCCGCGATCTCCAGGATGAGCTTGGTCGCGCGTCGCAGGGCGCGAGGCGCCAGCTCCGCCCGTATGCCGCGCTCGAAGCGGTACGACGCATCGGTGCGGAGACGCAGCGCGCCGGCGGTGCGTCTGGTGTTGACGGGGTCGAAGTTGGCCGATTCCAACAGCACCGAAGTGGTCCCGTCGCGCATCTCGGCGTTGGCCCCGCCCATGACGCCGGCGAGGCCGACCGCATCGGTGGAGTCGGCGATGACCAGCATCGGAGGGCTCAGCACGCGCTTCTCCCCGTCCAGCGTTACATGCTCCTCGCCCTGTCGAGCGGCGCGCACGATGATCGTCCGGTCCTTGACAGCGTCGAAGTCGAAGGCGTGCAGGGGCTGGCCGTACTCGAGCATGACGTAGTTGGTGATGTCGACGACGTTGACGATGGGCCGCTGCCCCGCCTTGACCAGCGCATCCTGCATCCACTGCGGCGACGGGCCCATCTTGATCCCCGTTATCAGGCTGGCAGTGTACCTGTAGCATAGCTCAGGGTTGGCGATCTCGATTTTCACCTGGCCATCGATCTCAAGGCCTTCCTCCGGATACGACAGGTCCGGCTCGGTCACCGCTCCGCCCGTCAGCGCGGCGACCTCGTGCGCAACGCCGAGAACGGAGAGGCAATCGGGCCTGTTGGGCGTGACCTCGATGTCGAGGACGGCATCCCCAAGGTAGTCGACGAGGGGCATGCCGATGGGCGCATCGTCGTCGAGAACGAGGATGCCATCGTGGTCTTCGCCAAGCTGAAGCTCGAGCGACGAGCAGACCATGCCGGCCGACTCGACGCCCCTGATGTTGGCCGCCTTGAGCGTCTCGACCTTGCCGGAGCGAGGACTGAAGAGGCGTGCGCCCTCGCGGGCAAAGGCGATCTTCTGCCCCGCCGCCACGTTGGGCGCGCCGCAGACGACGGTCGCCGTCTCGCCGTTGCCGATGTCGACGGTTGGCAGGGTCAGCCGGTCGGCGTTCGGATGGCTGTCGACCTTGAGGACGTGCCCCACGATGACGTTGTCGCGGTCCCAGTCTCCGCCGGTCTCGTCGATCTCACCGACCTCTATGCCGGCCATCGTCAGCCGGTAGGCCAGCTCCTTCGACGACACGCCGATGGGGACATACTGCTTAAGCCACGATATGGGGACTCTCATCGATTGCCTCGTGTGGCCTCGCGCTCGATGAACGCGCGAGGTGTCACCACAATGGGCCCGTGCTGGCCGATCGTATCAGAGCGGGAGTGCCACGCCGGATTTTCGGTGATCAGGTAGTCGGCGTTCGCAGCGATGGCGGTTAGCGGAAACACGTTATGTCGCTGAGGAATGCCAGGAATTGAAGGCCTCCCTCCCGGAAGTCGAGGTCGTACGATCAGTCCTTCTTGCGACAAGTGTTGAATCACCGTACCGAGCACCAAGGCGGGAAACCCTTGCCTTCGTGCCTCTCGTGCATATTCGTCTGTAAGCCGGTCCGTAAGGATTATCCTGTGGTTGCCTCTTTGGATAGTCGCGTATAGCTCAGGATCACTCGGAGTCATTTCCAGCGCTTCCAGCTCCAGCTCCCGAACGATCTGCGGTGAAATGTCTCGGAACAGTCGATGAGAGTTAAGCACGACTCTTTTAGGTCCACGAGCCGACACTCCCTATTCCTCGGGCAGATTCTTGGTCCACTCTCGAAGCAGCTGGCCCTCCACCTTGGCGAAAGACGGGACCCACCCCTTTATGTAGCCCTTTTCACTCAGCGGAAGTCGTTTTGACGTCGTGCCAGTCCCTTTCTTCTTCTCCACGTGGTACACCGCGACCTGGTCCGGCTTCAACCAACCCTTGTGGACGGCATACCCAATGCCCTGCATCATGAACAGGCTGTGCGTCGTCGCGATGATCTGCTTGTCGCCTTTGATCGCTTCTGCGAACATCTCCAACACGTCGATCTGAGCCTTGGGATGCAGGCTGATCTCGGGCTCTTCGATCATGAGCAGACTTTGTGTGGGCGCGTGAAACAGCTGCGTGATTACGGCAAGAATCTGTCTACTCCCCGAACTAGCCAGCGCAAGGTTGGGGCGGACATCCAACTCGCTATCATGATATGCAGCGCCAATCCGCTCTCGTCCCGATAACCCAGGCGTCAGACTACGTAGGCCGAAACGATCCGCCCATTTGGTGATTCTTGCCGCAGCCTCTTCATCCCCATTCGGACCGAACACATAAGCCAGCACCGGGAGTAGGTCCTCTCCTTGGCGACCAACCCATGCCGGTTGACCACGTGTGTCTGTGTCGTACCGAACAGCACCCCTCTCGGAAGATAGGAGAAAAGTCTGAGCCTGATGATCTGACCATAGAGCGCGGCATTTCGTTAACGTGAACTCTGACTGTGGGGGCGAACCGGGCCCCTCGAGTGGCTCCATGGTTTCTCCGCGCAAATCATATTTCGCTCCAAGGTGCTGCCCGCTCGAACCCACATCCGAGTAGTGCATTTCGGTCAGGGATTGAAGTCCTTCTCCCTCAGGCATAATGTCGTAATTGGCGGGGAAGTTTGTGAGTTGGCTCCCATCCGCCCGCTGAACGGTAATGCCGATTCCCTCAAGAATACTCGACTTTCCGCCGCCGTTGGGGCCGACAAGAAACGTCAGCGGCTTCAGCTCCAGGTCGACGCCGGGCTCGCCGATGCTCTTGAAGTTCTGGATTTTGACGCGGCTTAGCATCTCGTTACCTTACTTGTCAGTCACCAGGCTGACGCCGGAGACCTGATGCCCGAGTGCTCATTCAAAACTGCCTCAGGAAGCGCAGGTCGTTGGCGTAGAAGAGGCGCACATCTTCGATGCCATGCTTGAGCATGGCGACTCGCTCGACGCCCATGCCGAAGGCGAATCCGGTGTAGACCGCAGGGTCGTAGCCGACGCCCTTTAGGACGTTCGGGTGCACCATGCCGGCGCCCGCTATCTCGATCCAGCCCGAGTCGCTACATATGCGACAGCCCTCGCCCGCGCAGGCGAAACAGTCGATGGCCCAGTCCACGCCGGGCTCGACGAAGGGGAAGTAGTCGCAGCGAAACCGGACCCGGCGCTCCGGTCCAAAAACCCGCCTGACAAACTCTTGCAGCGTCCCTTTGAGGTCCGACATGGTGATACCGCGATCGACCGCCAGACCCTCGACCTGGGAGAAGTGCCATTCGTGGGTCGGGTCGGTCGCCTCGTACCGGTAGCACTTTCCCGGCACGACGACCCGCACCGGAGGCCTTCTATTCTCCATGACTCTGGCCTGCATTGGCGACGTGTGGGTACGCAGGAGCATGGGCCGCTCGCCGTCGGAGTCGGTGTAGTCTATCCAGAGCGTGTTGAAGCTGTCTCGCGCCGGGTGATGCTTGGGGATGTTGAGCATCTCGAAGTTGTAGCGGTCCCACTCGACCTCCGGCCCCTCCATGACCTCGAAACCCATGGAGACGAAGGCGTCGCATATCTCCCTTATCGTCTGCGTCGTGGGGTGAAGACCCCCGGCCGGCGATGGCCAGCCGGGCAGCGTAACGTCGATAGCCCCCTCCGCGAGAGAGGCGTCTATCTGGGACTTTCTGGCCGACCGCTCGCGCTCGGCTAGCTGCTGCTCAAGCGCCGCCTTCGCACGGTTGGCCGCGGCGCCCACTCTGCCCCGCTCCTCCGGTGCGAGGCCACCGAGCCTGCGGAGGACCTGGGTGAGCCGGCCACGGCGTCCTAGGTAGGCTATTCGCCACTGCTCCAGCTCGTCCAGTCCGCCGGCGGCGTCAAGCTCGCGAAGCGCGCTGGACTCTATCTGCTCGATATCTGAGATGTGCGACTGCTGGCTCAAATCCGGCCCCACCGCCGCCCAAGGCGGCGGTCAGCTCATTATGGGTTGGCGCCCCCAGGCGGCGATTAGCTCATTACGGAGTTGGCCCCCAAGGCGGCCGTTAGCTCATTATAGGTTTGGGGTTCAGAGGCGGTCAAGGAAGAGCAAGGGAGACCGCCGATAGGGAGCGACCGAGATTTGACACTAACATTCGGCACGCCTATATTCTCGCTAACCGAAGTCGTGGCGCCCGTCTATCCAACGCCGGGCAAGAGAGCGTCTCATGGCAACGGGTCAAGCAGACCGTCCGGACCATCCGAGGATGACTGTCCGGCTCCTTTCCCAAGTCCTGACGGCCGCCGCGATACTGGCAGCCGTCGCGGGCGCGATAGTTTTCATGATCGGCAGGTCTCCAAGCTCGGGGATAGAGGTGTCCCTTCAGCCGGCGGCTTCCCGGTCCCCTGTGGCGCTCCAGGCCTACGTCACCGGCGCGGTCAACGACCCTGGAGTCTACACGCTGGAGGACGGCGATCGGCTCGGCCAGCTGGTGGAGGCGGCCGGTGGTGCAACGAGCGACGCGGACCTCGAGGCCATTAACCTCGCCGCCCTCTTGCGGGACGAGGATCATTGGCACATTCCCCGAATTGGCGAGGTCCCGAAAGTCACGACCGCAGGCGCGGCCAATCCACTCGGAAAGATCGACGTGAACTCGGCCACGTCGGTGCAGCTCGAGGAGTTGCCCGGAATTGGCGAGGTGAAGGCGCGATCGATCATCCAGTACAGAGAGAGCAACGGACCCTTTGCATCTGTGGACGAACTGTTGGCTGTTCGGGGCATCGGCCCCGCCACGCTGGACGCCATTCGTGACCTCGTCGACACTCGGTGACGCGTGGTGGCCGGTTGGCTACCCCATGCGCACGCTCGAGCCTCCACCATGGCCTGGCGACGCGCACGAGCCATAAGAGGCGTCCGCCGCTCCGAGAGTTTGACCTTGGCAACCCGAGCGACGAGGCCGGCTAGCCTCAAGATTGGCCGGTCTTCACGGGGGACTGGCGGCTGGAATCGCGTTCGTGAAAAGGGGGTCGCCCTGGAATGCGACTGCTAACCCTTGCCGCAGCCTTCGTGGCCGGCATCTGGCTCGCCGACCGGCTGGCAATTTCAGTCCCGGGCCTGTCGCTGCTGGCCCTCGCGGGGTTGCTCGGCATTGCGCTGCTGTTCAGCCTTCGCCGCTCGCTTTTGCCCGCGCTGCTCGTCGTGGCCATCGTAGCGGGCGCGCTCCGAGTTGAAGCCCTCGGTCCCAGAGGGGAAGGGCCTCTCCTTGCCTACCACGGCCGCGTCCCCCTGCAGATCGAGGGCGTTGTAGTCGGCGATCCGAGGTCACGCGGGGTGGCCGCGACGCTCCGTCTCAGGGCGGAGCGGATCAACACGGGCGACGGTTGGGCCGGCACGACGGGCGAGGTGCTCGTCACTCTGCGCGCGTCTGTCGAGCTTGCGCGATCTAGAGAGCCTCCCTACTTCCGATATGGAGACCGGCTCCAGCTAAGGGGACCCCTGGCATCCCCGCAACCGCTTGAGGGTTTCGACTATCCCACCTACCTCGCCCGACAGGGGATCAGCTCGGTCATGGCCTTTCCGGAGGTTGCTCTGGTCGCGGAAGGCGAGGGCAGCGCCTTCTACGGATGGCTGTACGGCGTACGGCGACGTCTGGCGCGATCTCTCGAGCAGGTGGTGCCTGAGCCCCAGGCGTCGGTAGGCCAGGCACTGCTTCTCGGCATCCGCGATGGGCTCCCCGACAGGATGGTCGAGGACTTCCGGGACACGGGAACATCGCACGTTCTGGCGATCTCGGGCCTCCACGTGGGCATCATGCTTTTTCTGAGTCTTGGCGTCTCCATCGCCGCCCTGGGCCGGCGCCACCACCTGTATCTCCTGGCGCCGGCTACGCTGGTCTGGCTGTACGCGCTCATCTCGGGCCTGTCGCCATCGGCCACCAGGGCCGCCATCATGGCCAGCGTCTACCTGCTCGCCCTGCTCGTAGGCAGGCCACGAAGCATATTGCCCGCCTTGGGATTCGCCGCCGCCGTGATGGTTGCCATCGACCCTGAAGTGCTGTTCAGCGTGTCGTTCCAGCTTAGCTTCGCGGCGGTGACCGGCATTGCGACGCTGGCGCAGCCGATGAGCCGTCTGCTGAAGACCCCGTTTTCGATTTCGGAAGTGGGCGGGGATTCGGGTCAATCGGCCGTTACGTGGCTCGCCGCCCGCGGCGCGGACCTGATCGCCTTAACGATGGCGGCCACCGTGGCGACGCTGCCTCTGGTCGCGTTCCACTTCGAGCGAGTGTCCTTGATTGGCGTGATGACGACGCTGCTGGTCCTTCCGGCCCTGCCCTTGATCGTGGTTGCCCAGGCGATGGCCGCGCTGTCAGGAGTGGCAAGCGTCTCGCTCGGGCACGCGCTCGGGTTGCTCGCCTGGGTCACCACGTCGTACCTGACGGCCGTTGTGGGCGGCTTCGCCAAGGTGCCCGGCATCGCATTGGAGACGGGCCGTTTGGCCCCGTTTCTGGCGTGGGGATACTACGGGGCCGCCGCCGCGGCGATAGTCGCCTTGGCTTACGCGCGCCGGCTGCGCCGGCCGTCAGTCTTCCAGGTGCTCCGCACCGCATCGGTGCCCTTGGCCGACAAGATGGTCCCATGGTGGCTGGTAGGCCTGGCCCTATCTCTTGCTGCCCTCTCCTGGACCGCCGCCCTGTCCCTGCCGGACAAGCGGCTCCACGTGGCGTTCGTGGACGTAGGGCAGGGCGATGGAGCTTTCATAACAACGCCGAGCGGGCGGCAAGTCGTCGTCGACGGCGGTCCTGATCCACTGGCGATGGTCCGCGCTCTGGCAGCGCGGATGCCGCCTGGGGACCGGACGGTCGACATCGTGGTGCTAACCCATCCCCACGCCGATCACGTCATCGGGCTCCTTGAGGTCCTGCGTCGATACGAAGTGGCCCTGGTGCTCGAGCGTCAGATCGCCTACGACAGCCCGCCCCACGAGGCGTGGCGGCGTCTGGTCGAGCGGAGCGCCGCAAGAGTAGTCCAGGCCGAGGCCGGGCAGGTCATCTCGATGGGTGACGGCGTCATCCTGCGAGTCGTAAGCCCGCCTGCCAGGCTGCTACGAGGGACCGCCTCCGATGTCGACAATACCTCGGTGGTGCTGAGGGTGGAGTACGGCGACGTCAGCTTCCTGCTCACGGGCGACATGTTCGAAGAGGGGGAGGCGGCGCTAGTCGAGTCCGCCGCTCCGATAGACTCGGACGTGCTCAAGGTGGGCCACCACGGAAGCCGCAACTCTTCGTCGCGCGAGTTTCTGGACGCCGTCACTCCTGCGGTCGCGATAATCTCCGCGGGGCAGGACAACCGCTTCGGGCATCCCCACTCGGAGTCCTTGCTCGCGCTTCAAGAACACGTGGCCGAGGAGCTGCTGTTCCTGACCAGCGACCGCGGGACTGTCGAGTTCGTAACCGACGGACATCGGCTGGAGGTCTCGACGGAGAGATGAGGCCCGGGGGATACTGGCCCTCGGGCCTTAGGGGGATGTCCTACGCTGCGATAGCGCCATCGACCGACGGCCTGTCCCACATTCAGGCGGCTTCGCGGAAGCTCCGCCGGTCAACCAGATGCACGGAGCCATCCGTCTCGACGCGTCCGGCGAAGTCCACACCGCTTCTAAGTGACCGCAGGCTACGATAGTCTTCGCGCACCCCCGGCAGCTTCGTCGGGTCGTAGATTATGACGAACGTTACTCGATGACCACCGTACTTCCCGCGCTTTTCAGCGGACCGCATCCTACCGGCCACTTCGGGCTCGAAGCCGAACTCCTCTACCAGGGCGTTCCTTATGTTGTTAGAGACCTCGTGTCCTCTCGGTGCCAAAACCGCAAATTTGCCATCCTGTGCCTCCTTCCTCACTTCATCCTCGACACCACAGGAATCCGGTTGTGTACGTTGGATGCCGGCAATTGTGGAGAGGATGTCGTGAGACGAGGGGGCAACGGCTTATGACGGCGCCATCGCTTCGTGGCTGCCATGGACACCGGGTGGAGGGAAACTGGTCTAGGGCGGGAGCCTACGCGGGGGGCCCCGCCGGGAGCGAGACGTTCCTTGGCCCCTGGCACCGCCCGTGGCGGACGCGCCGTCAGACGGTTCCGAGAGCTTCCAGCACCAGTAGCCTCCGCCTTCGTTTCCCTGGGTTACCCGACCGACGCTGAACGCGCACAGTAGATGCCGCCGGTCGAGGCCCGGAGGACAAGGCACAACCGGCGGCAGGTTCGTCGCGAGCGGGCGGTTTGACGCAGACGGCAGGCCTGGGGTTCGGCCCCGGGCAAGCTGTCGCGGGACGCCTGCCGTTGGCGCGCATAGGCTTCGTCAAACGACCCTACTTTGGCTTCCTTCATTGTGCCTCGACCGTGTCTGGCGCGGCATCGTTCAATAGTCCCAAGGCGTTTAGTCTTTTTGTACACGGCCCGCCTCGGTCACGTCCGCCGGCGGGCCTCTGTCGGCGAGTCCCCGTGCTATACTCCCACCGCTCAAGATGCCAGTGGAGGCCCTGAAGTTGACGCGAAGCGATGGCCGCGCGCACGACGAGCTTAGGCCTGTCCGCATCACGCCCGGCGTGCAGCCCTACGCCGAAGGGTCGGTGATGATAGAAACGGGAGAGACGAAGGTGCTTTGCGCGGTTTCAGTGGAGGACCGTGTTCCGCCATTTTTGCGAGGCACCGGGCGCGGATGGATTACCGCCGAGTACTCGATGCTTCCTCGTTCGACGCTCACGCGAACGTCTCGCGAAACGAGGGCGGGCGGCCGTACGCAGGAGATCCAGCGTCTGATCGGACGCTCGCTGCGAGCGGTGGTGGCCCTGGACCGCCTGGGCGAACGCACGTTCACGGTCGACTGCGACGTCCTGGTCGCGGACGGAGGCACTCGCACCGCAGCCATCACCGGAGCATACGTCGCGCTCTTTCAGGCCATGGAGGCGACGGCGGCAGGCGGCGATAGCAAGACGCCGATCGAGTGTGCGGTCGCCGCCACAAGCGTCGGCATCGTCGGCGGCGAGGCGCTACTCGATCTGTGCTACGAAGAGGACTCCCTTGCAGAGGCGGACTTCAACGTCGTTATGACCGACAGGGGCGAGTACATCGAGGTGCAGGGAACGGCCGAGGGGGCCCCATTCTCGAAGGGCGCGCTTGACGACGTGCTGGCGCTGGCGGGGACCGGAACCCGGCGCCTGTTCGACTCTCAGATCGCGGCTATCCGAGAGCTGGAATAAGCCTGGAGTACCAGACCGCTACCGGCGTCGCGGCTTCTGCGCCGTGTTGATGTCGACCCCTCCCTCCGGGAGTACCGTGCAGGTGACTCCGGCGTTCGGCTAGAAGTAGAACCCTGGCTCCTCGGCGGAGGGCGCCGGGTCGTGAGCGATCCTCCAGACGCGTTGGGCGGTCTCCTGGATGAGGTCGCGCAGGGCCAGGGCCCTTTCGGGCCCCCACAGTGAGACGGCTTGTTGGGTCAGAGAGCGGACAATCTGTTCGGGCGAGGTCTTAGCGGCGGGAGCGGGCACAGACTTACCTCTTCGGCTTAGTGACTATCTCAAAATCGCGCCCGTGGAGTCCAGGGGGCTGATCCCTCTGGCAAGGGGCCTGGGGAGCCTGCCCTGAGCCTGTCGAAGGGGTCCCCCAGGAGCCAAAGACCCGGGGCGAGTGGGAACGAGGTTTTTGCCTTTCTGACATATTTCTTGGTGGGTGCGGACTGAGGTTACGAAACGCCCCATCCGATGTCAATGGCGCGGAAGTCCGGCAGAGCGGGGACGCGGTGGACAAGGCGTTTATGGCCTATTCACACCGGCGAATTCAATTGACAGTGGATTTGGCGAGTGAGTATAATCGTTGGACAGGGGTCGAGTCTGTGCCAAAACGAACGTACCAACCACGCAAACGACGTCGGAGCCGCGTGCACGGCTTCAGAGCGAGAATGAGCACTCGCGGCGGTCGCAATGTTCTCAGACGCCGCATGTTCAAGGGACGCCAAAGACTTACGGTGTGAGCCCAGTGCCGCCAGCCGGCGTTCAGAGCCCGATGGCCAGACACCAGGGCCTGAAAAGGCCGCAGGACTTCGCGGAGGTGAGGCGCAAAGGCAAGAGCTGGTCGAACAGCGCGCTGGTCTTGGTCGCCCTTCCTAACGGACTTGGGGTGACCCGCTTCGGATTTACTGTGGGGAAGAAGGTCGGAAACGCCGTAGTGCGCAATCGAATCAAGCGAAGGCTTCGCGAGGTGGCATGTCGCTGTGAGGTCGCGTGGGGGTGGGATCTGGTGGTAATAGCGCGCGGAGAAGCCGCTTCAGCAAACTTTCAGAGGCTGGGTTTCGCCCTGAGGAGCCTCCTTCGGCGGGCCCACCTCTTGGGGGGCGTGGAGCACGCCGCGACGAGCTCGGGCGCGAGAGGGTGATGCGTAGTCTTGCCCTCGCTGCCATAAGGTTCTACCAGCTGGCAATATCTCCATACTGGCTTGGATACTGCCGGCACACTCCGACCTGCTCGCATTACACGCACGAGGCGATAGCCAAGCATGGCCTGATGAAGGGGGTATGGCTTGGTGTCAGGCGCCTGGGCCGCTGCCGCCCAATGGGCACCAGCGGATATGATCCAGTGCCCTGATGATCGTGCCTACCTTGAGCCATCGCTACTACCTGAACCAACGCCGGTGCCGCCGCGCCATGGACGACGGTTCCCAATAGGAACGAATCGATCTGAATCAGATCAACGCTCGACCTCGCGTTGTCCGTAGGGTGCTGAAAAACCCTTTGGACCAACCTTCTGGCCCGCTTTCCCGCTCGGAACGGGGAAGTAGTTCATACCAGAGGGACACACTCACAGGCTCAGGGCAGGCCCTGAGCCTGCCTGCCGGGTCGCTCGCGCACAAGGCTGTCCCGCCCGAACCCCGCGACAAAAGGGCCTCAGCCATGGCTCGCATCATTGTCCCGGCGCTGCTGCTGTTCCTGCTGGCCCTGGCCGGGTGCGCGCGGATCAATAACCCGGAAGGATGGTCGGGCAGCGCTGTGCAAGGCAACTCGCTATTTACCGGCACGACGCAAGGGGAAATCATTTCGCTCGATAAGACGAACGGCGAGACGATCTGGCGCTTCGGCCTTCAGGGTGAGGAGGACGACAGAGCTATCTACGGAACGCCGGCGATCTCCGGCGACAGCCTCTATGTAGGAGGCTACGACGGCCTGCTCTACTCCCTGTCTCTCGATGGCAGCGAGAAGTGGATTGAGAGGCTCGACGGACCGGTAGTCGGGGGCGCGGCTCTCTTCGACGGGTTCTTGGTCGTCGGGTCCGAGGTCGACGACCCCGTGGACGGCAATGAGGGCATGGTGTACGGCTTCGATGCGGAGACGGGGGAAAGGCAGTGGAGATTTCCGGTCGAGGGCAAGGTATGGTCAACCCCCGCCATCTCCGACGGTCTGGTGATCTTCGGCTCGTTGGACCATCGCGTGTACGCGTTGAACCTCACCGACGGCAAGCGAGTGTGGACCTTCGACACAGGCGGCGCCGTGGCCGCTTCCCCTGTGGTGGCCAGAGGGCGTGTGTACGTGGGGTCCTTCGACGGAGTGTTTTATGCCATCAACGCCTCGAGCGGAGTCGAGGAGTGGAGGTTCGACGGGGCGAGCAACTGGTTTTGGGCGCAGGCGCTGGTTGCCCAGGGCATCGTTTACGCCCCCTCGCTCGACGGGAACCTGTATGCGCTCGGGGCAACCACGGGCGATCTGCTGTGGAAGCTGGAAACCGACGGCCCCATCGTCGGAACGCCGGCCATCGTCCACGGGGACCTGATAGCGGTGCCGTCCACGGACGGGAGGCTAATAATCGCCAGGCTTAGCGACGGCACCCTGGAACAGTCCTGCAACATCGACGAGGAGATTCGAACGCCCCTTTTCGAGCAGGACGGCATGATCTACTTCGGAGCCCGAGATAAGTCGATCAGGGCCATCAGCATCAGCGTCAACGGGAACCCCGACGAGGAGTGGGTGCATTTCACCGACAGAGACGACCCCGTGGCTAGGGACCGAATCCGAGCGTGTTAGGATGACTGGAGCCTGTGCAACGGAGATGCAGACGCGTGTTCCCCCCTACGTCTGCGGCTCAAGCTGCGGACGATGTAAGGAGCGGCATTAAGCTTTGGCCATAATCGGTGACATCTGGAACGCGATCATCATCGACCCGATGATCAACAGCCTTCTGCTGCTGTACGACATCTTCTTCAGCAACTTCGGGTTTGCCATTGTCATCTTCACCCTGGTGATCCGCGCGATCATGATCCCGCTGACGGTGAAGCAGAGCCGACAGCTCAAAGCGATGTCCGCGCTGCAGCCCAAGATGAAGGAGATTCAGGCCAAATACGGCAAGGACCGGGGGCGCCAGTCTCAGGAGACGATGCGGCTCTACCGTGAACACGGTGTAAACCCGCTGGGCTGCCTCGGCCCGATGTTCATCCAGTTCCCCATCTGGATCGGCCTGTACCGAAGCATCCTGCAGACGCTGCCCTCGACTCCGGAAAGCCTGATCGGCCTTTCGGGCCACCTCTACTCCTGGCTGCCGCCGGTCCACCAGGTCATCCCGATCAACAGCAAGTTCTTGTGGATGGACCTGGGAGCGTCATCGCAGGACTCCTCGCTTCCTTTCGTCCTGCCTGTTTTGGTCGGCCTGTCGATGTTCCTGATGCAGAAGATGACTACCATGCCGGCGGTCGACGCGCGCCAGGAGTCGACCAACCGCATGATGCTGTGGATGATGCCGTTGATGTTCGGGTTCTTCACGTTGCAGTTCCCGAGCGGGCTGGCCCTGTACTGGATAGTTTCCAATGTTGTAGGTATA
>JADFIF010000100.1 GCA_022566795.1 Chloroflexota bacterium | reverse complement strand
GGCTCTGAGATCACCCTGGCGGTCGGCGGAAAGACCGACGGTATGCACGGCTCGCCCGTGGAGGTCACCGGTCGTGTGAGGCTCATCTCCGACGGCAAGTTCGAGGACCCCGAGCCCACTCACGGAGGGTTTCGGTACTACGACGGCGGGACGACGGTCGTGCTCGAGACCAGCGATGACCACACTCTGGTGTTGACCAGCCTGCGGATAGGCAACACGAGCCGCCAGCAGATGTACTCGCTGGGCATCCGACCGGAGGACAAGAGGGTCGTCGTGGCCAAGGGCGTGGTGTCTCCCCGGCCGGCCTACGCGCCCATCGCCTCCGAGGTCATTTTAGTAAACACGCCCGGCGTCACCACCTCGGACCTGTCGTTCTTCGACTACAGGCGGCGGCGCAGGCCCCTCTACCCCTTCGAGGCTGACGCAACGTATCCGTAGGAGTGGTGTGCTGCCGCGTGTTATCCGTCTCCTGCTTCCGAATCTGTCGGTCCGATCAGCTCACGGCGATCTCTGGCCTCAAGGAACAGATTGCCTTTGTCTGCAACAACGAGGCCGGTCAATCCTAACGCCTCCCTCACTTGGGGAAGGGCCACCTGCCAGTCCTCGATTCTCGTCGGAGAATGGGGATCGCACACAAAGTAGATGTTCACCAACCACGCGGGAACGCAAACCCTCTCGCGGCGGAAGAAAAATAGGTGGGCAAGCCTGTTAGCCGATTGATACAGCGGCCCTGTCCAATCAACATCCTCCGCGACACCCAGCCAACGCTTCGTCTGACTCAGCGCCGCTCCTATCTGCTCTAGAGATGATGGGTCCGATGCGCCACATCCATCGCCGTAGATCTCGCCCGGATAGCTCTTCGCCTCAACAAGGATGACTCCGTTGCGTTCGGGGGCTCCCGGAATCTCAACAGCGGCCAGCGCATCCCAGACAGGGCCACGCCGAGGCCAGAAATTGCTCAGAGAGCGAGCGAGGTGCTCCAGTCCAACCGCGGCCAGGAAGGCTCGATCCTGATATTCAGCGAACTTCTCGGCCTCGAGAGGCGATACCCAAGTGAGGCGCGCCTTCAACGAGGCGAGTGACGGCAGCGCGCGCAGCACGCCTCGAGACAACTCCTCCGACCGCCGGTTCACGTAAATCTGGATCTGAAGCTGGCTACCGGCGTATGCCCGCCCACATTCATCAACTCGTCCATGGTTTCCAGTCATGCGTCGCACCTCTCGATGCGCAAACAGATTACCTCACCGCCGTATCACCGGCAGCACGATGTGAGATGCCCGCATCTGGTCGTGGAATATGGTGTTGATGGCCTCCTGCCCCACGGCCTCCTTGTGGATGGGGCCCCCCGTGTTCAGGTTCCGGTCGAATCGGGGGAAGCAGCTGCTGGTGACCGTCACTCGAATGCGGTGGCCGGGCAGGAAGGTATTGCTGGTGGCCCACATGTCGATGTCGAACCTGTATACGCTTCCGGGCCTCAGCCTCCGCGGACGCTGGAAAGAGTCCCGATACCTGGCGCGCAAAATCCCGTCGCACAGCAGCCGGGAGTAGCCGTCGGGATGCACGTCGGTGAGGCGCACGACCCAGTCGGTGTCGCGGGCCGAGGACATGCCGTAGAGCACCGCGGTCACCGGCCCGGTCACCTCCAGGGCCTTCTCGAGCGGCGCGCTGGTGTACGTGAGGCACTTTGCCTCGACCTCGCGTTGGTCGTAGACGCCGTTGGGAATGCTCAGCGTATTCCCGCCCTTGGATGGCACCGGGTTGTCCGGGTCGTAGAGGTAGCTGTCCGGGTTTTCGGCGCTATCGGGCGGCTCCGCCGACAGCGTCGCGTCGTTGAGCGAGTTTATCGAGCCCGTCGCTCCCGCGCGGAGGTAGTAGGGCGTGTAGCGTGTGTCGGGCAACGGCCAGTCGGCCTCGGTCCGCCACTGGTTGCTTCCCATGACGAAGATTCGCACCGGCGGGTCGTCCATGATGCCGCTATCGATGCCCTTCAGATGGTAGTCGAACCAGGGCAGGCGAAGCTCGTTGAGCTTGACGGCGGCGTCGGGACCAAAGTCGAACTCGCCGGCGAACTGGTTGTCGATATTCGCCGGACCGTGGACCCACGGTCCAATGATCAGCTTCTGGCTTCCGCGGGCCTTGGCGGTGCGGGCCCGGCGTTTCAGCCCCACATAGTGCTTCAGCGTGCCGCCCAAGAAAATGTCGAACCAGCCCCCCAGATGGTACATCGGCGCTTCGATCTGGTCGTGTCCGTTCTGGATGTTGAACTGCCACCAGTAGGGTCCATCGTTCGGGTGGGCCAGCCAATCGTTGTACCAGTCGCTCAGACCCTCCAAGACCGGGTTGGGAAACAGCGGCAGCCTGGCGTACCAGTCGTCCTGCTCTTCGGCGGCCCGCTCCAGGATGCCCTTCCGGCGGTCGTGCTCGGCGCCGGTGGCCAGGTGGGGTAGGTTGCTGTAAGTCACGCCGCGGGCCCAGCCCATGTTGAAGCCGAGCTCGAAGGCGCCGCCCCGGTAAACCCACTCTTGGTAGTAGTCGGCGGAGGACTCTCGGATGAACATGGCGCCCAGGTGTGGAGGCCGGCTGAGAGCGTTTCGGTACTGTGTGGCTCCGGAGTAGGAGCCGCCGATGGTGCCGACGTTGCCGTCGGACCAGGGCTGCGTCGCCGCCCACTCGATCGTATCGTAGCCGTCTCGGTTGGTGCCCGCGCCATCGTCCCGGAACGGGTAGAAGTCGCCGTCGGAGGCGAATCTCCCGCGCACGTCCTGGATCACAACCGCATAGCCGCGGGCCGCGTAGAATTGGGGCGATCCGATGGTATTCTCGGAGCCGCCTTCCTTGTCGTAGGGTGTGCGCTCCAGCAGCACGGGAAACCGGCCTTCGGCGGCTGGCCGCGTGACGTTGGCTCGAAGAATTGTCCCATCCCGCATGGGGACCTCTAGGTTCTTCTCGTGCATGGTCTCGTACTTGATCGCAGAAAGGACCGATATGTCTACCATAGCCTTCTCCCGATGCCCACTCGGCTGATAATGTTGTGTTTGCGCCGCATGGTACACGAATCCGAACGCCTCATGTAGACCCGGGGCGATGGCATTTTGAGAGGCGCATAAGGGCCATGTTTCTTGACACTTTATGCGGGGAGGCTTATCGTTAGCCTCGGCTAAACGCGCGTTGCAAGCGGAGGGTGCGGACATGAGCAAAGTCGGAGGCGGCAGCCTTCTCCTGGCAGGCATATTTCTGATATTCCTGGGCATACTCATACGGTCCGACTTCCTGGAATGGCTGCTAGACCTTCTGGGCATTATCACCATCATCGGCGGTGGTATCGCGGGAGTCGTTGGACTTATCCAGGTGTTCACCGGTAGCAAGCGGAGCAGCAGCGACTTCTGATTGGGGTGTCGCTCAAGGGCATCCGAGTTTCGTCAGGCAATGGAGGTAGAGGATGGGCATGCTATCCAGGATGAACGTGGTCGTCAAGTCCAAGATGACTCGGCTTCTTGACAGGGCCGAGGACCCACGCGAGACGCTGGACTACGCCTACGACAAGCAGATGGAGATGCTGCGCAACGTAAAGCGCGGCGTGGTGGAGATGGTCACGGCCAAGAGGCGGCTGCAGCTTCAGGCGGACAAGGCCCGGCAGAACGTGTCCAAGCTCGAGGAGCAGGCACGAGGGGCGATGAACGCCGGGCGCGAGGACCTGGCCCGCCTGGCGCTGCAGAGAAAGCAGACGGCGCTCATCGAGCTTGAGGGTTTGGACCAGCAGGTGGCCAACCTGGAGCTGGAGCAGGAGAAGCTGACCCACGCGGAGCAGCGCCTCTCGGCCAAGGTCCAGGCGTTCCGCAGCAAGAAGGAGATCATCAAGGCCCAGTACAGCGCAGCCCAGGCCCAGGTCCGCATCGGCAGCGCGCTGGGCGGAATCTCCGAAGAGATGGGCGACGTCTCCCTGGCCATCGAGCGTGCCGAAAACAAGACCGAAGCTCTCAGGGCAAAGGCCGGCGCCATCGACGAGCTGGCGGCGGACGGGGTCCTCGAAGACTTCACCGGCCGTGAGGATGACATCGGCCGCGAGCTGGCCAAGATCAGCTCCGCGCAGAACGTGGAGGAGGAGCTGGCCGCCCTCAGAGGCGGACCGCCCTCCGAGCCAAAGGCGCTCTCGGAGGGCCAGCGATGATCGTCCGCATCCTCACCGAAGGCCAGTTCAACTTCCCCGGCGCTCACGTGGACGAGCTGAACGAAATTGACAACCGGCTTGTCGAGGTCATCGAGCAAGAGGACCGTGCCAAATTCGAGGTGCTGCTGAAGGAGATGCTCGATCTGGTTAGAGAAAAAGGTACGCCCGTGCCTGTCGACGAGCTCGTGGAGTCCGACCTCGTCCTCCCCGAGCCCGACATCACGCTGGAAGAGGCCGAGGAGCTCTTTACCGGCGAGGGGATGCTTCCGGGCTAAGCCCTCCTCGGCCCTCTGCCTTCAGCCGCACGCCAGCACGCAGACGCCTACGCTTCGGCCCAGCTACGCGGCACTGCTCAAGAGCACCCGAAATCCCTGCGCCCCATCGTCTCCCGCCTGCTCTACCCTGGCTACTTCAGGCACAGACCGCAGGAGCTGCGCGAGCTGGACCGGGAGGACAAGCTCGACGTTGAATCGCACCGTGCCGTCGGCCAACGGCGTGATGGAGCGAAGCTGGACGGAACCCCCGGTTAGAGCGCGCCGGAGCGAAAGAAGGGCCGCCACGGCAGTCGAGGGGTAGGCGTGTACCTCTACGCTGCCCTGGCGCAGCTCGGACAAGCCGGGGCCGCTGATCTGCTTTTCGGTGGTGGTGTCGGTGGCCGTCATCTGCGTTCTCCCTGCCTTTTATTGCTTCGTCGCCACCATCATCGCACGGCCCGTATTACCTCTGTGTTACGGATGCGGCATCGCGCGTCCTCGGTTTCAGAGGCCGAGGACCAGTGACTTCGTAGCCAGGGAATCGCCGATCTTGCAGCGCCTTCATGTCACCCTGAGCGAAGTCGAAGGGTCTCAGGTGGCATGATCCGCCGGTACGGGATGTGCCCGCCAGGGGGTGACCCTGAGACGTCGTTGCTTGTGGCGCTGGAGCAGGGCCGGTGCTCGGTGGATCGGAGGACGCCTTAGCGTCACCTCCACCTATCGCCGGGGAGGAGGACGGGGCTGCACCCGCGCTATCGCTGCGTCAGCGCCGCCAGCAGCTTCTGCGACACGCACGCGATCTCGTCGACGGCGCCATCGAACGCAGTCTCGTTTACCCGCGACGGGACCCGGTAGCCACTGATCTTACGGACGAACTGGAGGGCGGCGGCGCGCACCTCTTCGTCGGTGGCCGTCTCGTCACGGCGGCGTAACGTCTTGATGCTCCGGCACATTTTCCCCCCCGAGCTCGCGTATTCCGCGAAGCGCCGCATTGGGGTGCGGCAGCTTCGCCTTGGTCTCAGGCGATGCCGAGCTCGGCCTTGAGCTCCCGGGCCGCGGTCACGATATTCCGCATCTTGCCGACCGCCTCGTCCTCCAGGCGCGTCTTCAGCCCGCAGTCGGGCTTGACGTACAGGCGGTCCGCCGGGAAGACCTCGAGACCGCGCCTGATACCATCCTTGATCTGTTCCACCGGCTCGACCTCGTGAGTATGCGAGTCGACCACGCCCAGGGCAATGTACTTGTCTGGGGCCAGGCTCCTGTGGCGGAAGAGGTCGAGGATGAAGTAGTCGCTGTTGACCGTCTCAAGGTCCAGCATATCGACGGGCAGGTTCGCGATGATGTCGAAGAGCTCGCTGGACTCGGCGTAGGTGTGGGTGTACTCGGCGGTGTGGGTAATAGTGAACGCGTTCAGACCCTCGGTGACAATTCCCAGCGCCCTCGAGCCGAGCTCCATCTCGTCCGCGCGCACCGACAGCGCCGGCTCGTCGATCTGAATGTACTTCGCCCCGGCCTTTTCGAGCGCCACCGCCTCTTCGTGCACCGCCCGGGCGACGTCGAGGACGAAGGCCTCGCGGCTCGGGTAGTACTCGTTGAAGGACCAGTCGACGATGGTGTAGGGCCCGGTGAGCATTCCCTTTACCGGCCTGGCCGTGAGGCTCTGGGCGTACTTCCACCAGCTGACGGTGATGTCGGAGCTCCTGCCGACGGGGCCCACGGCAATGGGTTTGCGGTAGTAGCGATTGCCGTAGGAGCGCACCAGGCCACTGATATCGAAGCCTTCCATCTCCTCCGAGAAGTAGGTGACCATGTCGCCTCTGTACATCTCCCCGTCCACGAGGAGGTCGAGGTCCATGTCTTCCTGGAGCTTGATCCAATGAGCCGTGGCCTTTTTCTCGAGCTCGAAGAGCTCCTCTTTGCTCATCTGGCCCCGCGAGACCTTGGTGCGCGACTTGAGAATGTAGTCGGGTTTGGGGTAGCTGCCGACCGCGGTTGTCAGTAGGCCTCCGGTCAAGATAGCACCTCCTGGGCGCGAGCGACGCCCTCTACCATGCGGACCAGCTTCCCGTAGGCATTGGCCCTGGGGAGGAACTCGAGGCCGCAGCTCGGGCTTACGTCGATTCGGTCCAGACCGACGGAGTTGCTGGCTCGACGGATCTGTTCGACGATTTCGTCGACTGTCTCGAGCTTCGTGTTTCGGGCGTCCACTATGCCGAGACCCAGTTTCTTGTCCGCAGGGAAATCGCCTAGCAGGTCGAAGTTTGCGGGGTTCATTACGAAATCCAGTCCGATGACATCGAAGGGCAGCGACAGAAACTCTTTGGCAAGCCCCGAGATATCGCCGAAGTACGCATACACGGCAGTCTTCGACGAAACGCCATCGACCAGACGCGACATAGCCTCCCTGAACATCGGGAGGTCGTCTTTGTGTCTTAGAATTGCGGGCTCGTCGAACTGGACCAAGGGCGCTCCCGCGTCGGCCAGCGCCCTGGCTTCCCGGTTCAAGATGGAAGCCAGGTCCATCACGACCTCTTGCAGGCTGTTGTAGTGCGGCCAGCTCGACTGTCTGGCAAGAGTGTACGGCCCTACGACGACCGCCTTTACCGGCTTGGCGCTGTTTTCGGCCGCGAACCGGTAGTCAGCGACGGTGATCGGGCCCGTCCACGCCAGCTTTCGCTCCGCGACCGGCTGGCGAAAGTAGGTGTTGCTGTCAAAGTACCGGATGAGCCCGTTGAGGTCGAACCCGTCGATCTTGGAAGCAAAGTAGGTATAGGGGTCGTCCCAGCGGATATGGCCATCGGTGACGACATCTAGGCCGGCCCTGGCCTGGTCGGCCAGCACCTCTTTGGTAACCTCGGCCGCGACGTCATGAAGGTCATCCTCGGATATCCGGCCCGCCTGATACCTCTGAATAGCGGCCCTCAGGCTGGGCGCCTGGGCTCCAGGCCCGATCTTCGGATAGTTGCCTACGACTGTCGTCTGCAACTGCTGCTCTCCTTTCGTCTACCGCTAACCACCCCATCAAGGCCGCCGAGGGCCCGGCAGTCCCATTGAGTGAGATCGACTACCGCCAACGGCGGTGGCCCGGTCGGCCAGGACGACTGCCGGCGGGCTCGTTCTCCAACACCAGTGCTTGGTTGCATAAGTCTTGATACATCGTGCCTCCCTACCCTCGAAAAGACTCCGAGGGGACGAGCCCCCCAGACGGTAAACCTTACGGGTGGGTGAGAAAAAGTACGTAGCTTCCTTGCTGACTAAGCACTAGACAAGTTTATAGAAGGAAACCATGGGATTCAACATGGCCGCCTACCTGGTTATGGCCAGTTACGCCGCGCTTGTCGTCCCCCGTGTACGTGATTCAACGCCGGACGCCACTTTCTAAACCGTGGAGTCGGCAGTCGGATAGGCGCGCCTACGCCAGTCACCGACCGCCGAGGCAGGCCTTGAATCGATCGCGGATCTCCACCGGTGACAGTGACACGCGTGGTATGCCCTCGACAGGTGCGATGGAGCATTTGACTACTATCAGGTACGGACCTCCCCCGTCGGCGCACTCCGCCATGGCTGCACCGATACCCTCGGCGTCGGACACTTCGGCAACCCGCCTGTAGCCGCAGCTTCGGCCGATGTCCGCCAGGCTCACCTCGGCGCTGATAGACGGCTGACCGCCCGTGGACTCGTAGGCCTCGTTGTCGAGGATGACGTGCACCAGGTTGGATGGCGATTCCACTGCGATGAGCGGCAGAGTGCCCAGGCTCATCAGGGCGCTGCCGTCGCCCTCCAGCACGAACACCCGCCGGCCGGGCACCATCGCCGCCAGGCCGAGCCCGAAAGACGACAGCAGCCCCATCGAACCCAGCATGTAGAAGTTTCCGGGCCGGTCGGCGGTCGCAAAGACCTCGCGAGAGATCATGCCAGTGGTGCTCAAGACCAGATCGTCCGTCCCGACCGCCGACATGATCGTCTCGATGGCGCGCATGCGACCGATCACTCCAGCACCTCAGGTTGCACCAGCAGCACCCCCGGAATCGACAGCTCTTCGATGGCGGCCAGCAGCCGGTCGAGCTTGGTTTCGGCGTCTTCTCCGTCCAGGACCTCGTAGGGCACCCCCAGGAGGTCGAGCATTTCGGCGGTCTTGGCGCCCATGATCCAATGCTCCGGCGCATCGTTGGGCTCGCCTCCAACGCCACGCCAACCTACCACGAGAAGCGCCGGGACCTTGTAGAGGAGATTGAACGAGGTCAGCGGGTTGATCACGTTGCCGATGCCGGAGTTTTGCATCAGCACCCCCCCGAGGCTGCCGGTGAAGTAGCAGGCGCTCGCGACGCCCAGGGCCACGTCTTCTCTCACGGCCGGGACGTAGCGTATCTCGGGGTCCTCGGCGATGGCGGTGTACGTGCGTCCAAGAGTGGAGTCCGGCACGCCCGCGAAGAACCTCAGCCCGCGAGCCTTCAGGGTCTGGCAGAAGACCTGACTATCCAAGCGGCGACCTCTTATCTGGGGCGAGGCTCGCGGGCCATCACGAGAGCCAGCAACGCCGCCAGCTCATGATATGCCCCGGGGCCATGTGGTCTGGGTCCGACGGGAGACGACCCGACCGCGTGCATGTGCCGAGCGTGTCAGCATCGTGCTGCTGCCCTCCCAGGGCCAACGGCAGCCCAAATCCTAGGCGCAGGCCTGCCGGATGTCAAACCACACGAGGTCTGCACCAATTGGGTGGGGCCTGACTGCCCGCTCTAGACCCTCAGTCCCTGCGTCGGGTTGACATCGCTCTCGTGAGCCTCTAGCGTGAGGCCGAAAGACCTCGCCTCGCCAGAAGGAGATTTCCGTGTCCGACACACCCATCTTTCCGGCTTCGAACCGGCCCGTCGCCATGGGTGTCAACGGCATGGTCGCCTCGGCGCACCCCCTGGCGTCACAGTCGGGGCTGCGAATGCTCATGCAGGGAGGCAATGCGTTCGACGCCGCGGTGGCGACGGCCGCCACCCTCAACGTCGTGGAGCCGTACATGTCGGGCGTCGGCGGAATCGGTCTCGCCCTCGCCTACGTGGCGAAGGAAAATCGAGTGCGGGCGCTGAACTTCTCGGGCCGTGCTCCGCAGGCGGCCGAGCCTTCGAGATTCACCGAAGACACCAAGCGTACCGGGATTCTGGCCCCCCTGGTGCCGGGCAATGTCGCCGGCTGGCTGACCCTTCACGAGGCCTACGGCCTGCTGGAGAGAGAGCGCCTGTTCGAGCCGGCGGTAGGGTACGCCGAGGGCGGATTCCCAATCACGAACCTCAACAGCAGCATGATGGCCGGCAGCGCCCATCGACTCGCCAAGTTCCACTCCGCCTCGATAATCTTGGACGGCTCGGGCCGCTCGCCCAAGGCCGGTAGCCGGCTGAAGATGCCCCTGCTGGCCGAATCGCTCAAAGCCATCGCCAAGGGGGGCCAGGAGACATATTATCGCGGGGAGCTTGCCAGCCGCATCGTGAAGGGAAATCAAGACCTTGGCGGCCTCTTCACCACCGACGATCTGGCCACGTACGAGGCCGTGTGGCAGGACCCGATCTCGGTCGACTATCGCGGGTTCAAGGTCTACACGACTCCCCCCAACTCCAGCGGCTTCCAGATCCTGCAGACACTGAAGCTGCTCGGCAACCTCGGGTCGGGCCTCTCCTTCCAACACCCGGACACGCTTCACCTGTTCATGGAGAGCGTCAAGCTGTGCGCAACCGACCGCATCAAGTACGCCGGCGACCCGGACCATGTCCAGATTCCCATCGAAGGCCTTCTCTCCGACGGCTACGCCAAGACTCAGCTAGAGCGCATAGACCGCGATCGCGCCGCCGCGGTCTCCGGCGAGCATTTCGCCCGGCAGGTGGCGGCAGAGTCGCTCCGGCCGGGGAGCCCTGAGGAGTTCAGCGGCGGCATGACCACGCACTTCGCCGCGGCCGACCGCGACGGCAACGTCGTGTCCATAACGCAGACCCTGGGCGGCGGATTCGGCTCGGCCGTGGCTATGGGAGACACGGGCATCTTCCTGAACAACATGTGCTACTGGTTCGACCTCGAGGAGGGCAGCCCGAACCGGATTGGGCCCGGCAAGCGGGTCGACTTCGTAGTCGCCCCTACACAGACGTTCCTGGACCAAAAATTCTACGTCAGCATGGGCACGCCCGGTAGCTGGGGAATCCTTCAGACGACTCCGCAGTTCCTGACCAACGTGCTCGACTTCGGCATGAACGTCCAGGAAGCCATCGAGGCCCCGCGCTTCCGCTGCTTCACGGCCCGGAGCGTGCAGATGGAGGAGCGTTTTCCTGTCCACGTCCGGCGGTCGCTGGCCGATCGAGGCCACGACATCGCGATCGTCGCGCCGTGGTCCCCCAGCGTCGGCGGCGCGCAAGGGATTCGAGTCGACATGGACTCCGGGGTCTTTCAAGGCGGCGCCGACCCCCGCCGCGACGGCTTTGCGATAGGATTCTAGCGCGGATGAGGCTGCAGGGTTAGCGCAAACGCCCGGCGAACAACTTCACTAGGTATCAGGTCGCCAACGGGCCGGGTGGGAAAATTCACGCTGGCGCCGCACCCCTATCGGGATTCGGCTTACGGGGGCGCAAAGAGTGACGGCATATGTGGAACGGGGCCCACGCCGTAGATTCTTCGGCAAGCTCAGAATCGCTCGTGATGGTTGCGACCGCCGTAACAGAGAATGAAAACGTCCGGCCCGGGTCCACAACTGTCCGCGTGCGCCCTGGTTTTACTGTCACCCTGAGGCCGTAGCCGAAGGGTCTGGGGTGGTGGGCACGCTCCATTGGTGAGGTGGTTCTCGTATAGCAATATCCAACGCTCCCCATCCCACCAAGGACAGGGCTGGCGGCGGCATACAACGCGGGCCCACGCCTCGGGTTCTTCGGCAAGCACAGAGTGACACGTTCGCGGAGGCTCATCGATGAGTAAGGCTTTGGACGGCATACGAGTAATCGACATGACCCACGACCAGGCAGGCCCATCCTGCACGCAGATGCTGGCCTGGCTGGGCGCCGAGGTCATCAAGATCGAGATGTGCGATGGGAAGGGCGACCGGGCTCGCTGGCTTCGCCGCGACGACCCCGACCTCGACAGCTACTTCT
>JADFIF010000099.1:3834-11625 GCA_022566795.1 Chloroflexota bacterium | reverse complement strand
CGCGACAGGTACTGGCCCACGGTGTCGATGCCCACGAGGCCGCTGTAGGCCTTCTGCAGACGGTCGGTGACCGGACCGGGCACGCCGTCCGTGCCTATCGCCGAGCCGTTGACCGACCCGACCGGGCAGATGCAGAAGCTGGTCGAGGTTACGAAGGCCTCGTCCGCCGTGTAGGCATCGAAGAGGTCTATGTCCGCCTCCTGAGTCTCGATACCCAGCTCCTGGGCTAGCTCTATGGCCGTCCGACGGCTGATGCCGGCAAGGACGTTCTGCTCCTTGGGCGTAATGACCCGCCCGTCTTTGACTACGAAAAAGTTGCTGCCGGGCCCCTCGGCGATATTGCCGTTGGTGTCGAGAAGTATCGCCCAGGCGTCGGGATTGTGGGCCTTGGCCTCTTGTTCCGCAAGGATGAGGTTAATGTAGTTGTGGACCTTGGCCCTGGGGCTGATCGACTCGGGCGGGGTCCGCCTAATCGAGGGCGTTACGACGGGCAGGCCGTCGCGGTAGTATTTGGCCCGCGCGGCGAAGGGCAGTGGCGCACACTCGATAATCACCGTGGGCGTGGTTCCGGCGTCGGTGCGCACGCCCCTTGTGACGCGCTGGGTGACCCAGTAGTCGTCGTCCTCACCTAGGAGAGGCAGGTTCGCCTCGAGCACCTGCATGGTGAGGCTCCTCATCTGCTGCTGGGAAATTCCCGGTTCGATCCTCATGTACTTGAGGGAGTCGTAGAACCGCTCGAGGTGCTCCGTCAGCTTGAAAATCTTGCCGCCGAAGGTGCGCGTGCTGTCGAAGACGGCGTCGCCCTGAACGAAGCCACGATCGCGGATAGACACCACCGCCTGGCTCTCCGGCACGAGCTCTCCATTCACGTACGCTACTCTCTCTGGGGGCATCTGCTCACCTCCCGTTGGGTCGCTAGAGCCGGCTCCGAATCGTCTCACGCCGATGAAAGTGGCCGCACTCACGCAACGATACCATGTTTTCGCACCCGCGTTGAGGCGTAGGGTTCGTGGGTGTTGGGCTTCCGCAAACTACCCCGGCGGGACCGAGCCACCAACGCTCACGACGGTTGGCCCAGGTCTCTGAAGCGGTAGCCGACGTTCCAGATCGTCTCGATGAAGCGATGCTCCGAGTCCTCGATCTTGCTCCTCAGACGCCGTACGTGCACGTCGACCGTGCGTGTGCCGCCAAAGTAGTCGTATCCCCATAGCTGGCTGAGAAGCGCCTCCCGGCTGTACACCCTGCCCGGATTGGTGGCCAGGAGCCGTAGAAGCTCGTACTCCTTGAACCTCAGATCGACGCGCCGCCCCCGGATGGAGACTTGGTAGCTGGCGGGATCGATGGTCAGGTCACCGACGCGGATAAGATCGCGCTGCTCCCTTTTCGCCGGTTTGCGCACGATGAGGCTGGCACGAGCCACAACCTCCGACGCGTCGGCGGTGGAGAGTGCGAAGTCGGCCAGACCCAGGTCGGACTCGATCTCCGCCAGACGGTCGGGGGCGACCAGCGCCAGGACGGGCACCCCTGATTTGGAGCACTCTATCGCGCATCGGCGAAGCTCTTCCGACGTCATGGCGAAGGAGTCGAGCAGTAGCAGGTGGGGCGCAGGCGCTAGCCTGAGATCGTCGAGATGGGACATGCTGGAGATCAGACCCACCCGGATTCCTCGCTCCCGCAGCAATGCTAGGAGCGAAGCGTGCCCCAGCTCGTCGTCTCCCGCGGGTACGCCGCCTATAGCCATAGAGCCCCCTCATCGTCAACCGCTGCCAAACGGCCAGAGAACCGGGAGCCGCTCGGGCTCCGTAACTAAAGGGTAGATTGAATAGCCCATGGCCACCTATAAGAATATAGGCGAGGTCGCCGCCCAAATCAACCGCGCGCACCTCGATCCGATATCGCGGCGCGCGGAGTCCTCGCGGAGGATGACGGCGACCCTCCAGTGGCCATCGACGCGGCGCTGGTGCGCCGCACGCCCTTTGATTTGCAAGCTCAATTGATGTAAGATGTGCAGGAGGCCGCTCTGCGACAGGCTCTGTTTGCGTTGGGGCTATCCCGGAGGCTGAATGAGTTCACGCTGGATGCGCAATAGTTTCATCTATCTGCTCATAATCGTGGCGGTCATCGCCATCTTCTTCACGCTGTTCTCGGAGCCTCTAGGTGGCTCCCAAGAAATTCCCATAAGCCAGGTCATAGACATGGTGGCGGCGAGCAGCGTCGACACCATCGAGGTGAAGGGTGACAAGCTCACCATAATCACCACCAGCGGTGACACATTCATCTCGCGCAAGGAGGATGGGGCCAGCGTCGTTGAGATGCTGCAGAACGCGGGCATCGACCCCCTGGCCAACCGAGCGGAGATCGAGATCCAGGGCTCAAGCGGGCTGAGCAGCCTGTTCGGTATCCTGATCAACTTCCTGCCGCTCATCTTCTTCGGTGCGATCCTGCTCTTCATGATGCGGCAGGCTCAGGGCAACACCAACCAGACCTTCAGCTTCGGACGGAGCCGCGCGAAGATGTTCACGGGCAACAGCCCAGCGGTGAGCTTCTCCGACGTGGCAGGCGTCGATGAGGCGAAAGAAGAGCTCATGGAGGTCGTCGAGTTCCTGAAGTTCCCCGAGCGGTTCCTGAGCTTGGGAGCCAAGATACCAAAGGGCGTTCTTCTGGTCGGGCCCCCGGGGACCGGTAAGACGCTGCTGGCGCGGGCCGTGGCGGGCGAGGCCGGCGTGCCCTTCTTCTCCATCAGCGGCAGCGAGTTCGTGGAGATGTTCGTCGGCGTCGGCGCATCGCGCGTGAGGGACCTCTTCGACCAGGCCAAGCGCAACGCGCCGTGCATCGTCTTCGTAGATGAGATCGACGCGGTGGGTCGCCATCGTGGAGCCGGTCTCGGCGGTGGCCATGACGAGCGTGAGCAGACCTTGAATCAGATACTGGTCGAGATGGACGGGTTCGACCAGAACACCAACGTTATCGTGTTGGCCTCTACGAACCGCCCCGACATCCTGGACCCCGCGTTGCTCCGGCCGGGACGCTTCGACCGGCGTGTCATGCTGGATAACCCGGACATCCGAGGCCGCACGGAGATTCTCAAGGTCCACGCCAAAGGCAAGCCGTTGGCCGAGGACGTCGATCTGGAGAACGTGGCGAAACAGACCTCTGGGTTCAGCGGGGCTGACCTCGCCAACCTCATAAACGAGTCCGCCATCCTTGCGGCGCGCCGAAGCAAGACGGTCATTACGACCGAAGAGTTCGACGAGTCCATCGACAGGGTGGTGGCGGGGCCCGAACGAAGGAGCAGGGTTGTCAGCGACAGGGAGAAGGAGCTCACGGCCTACCACGAGGCCGGGCACGCACTCGTGGCCCACCTGCTCCCTCACGCGGACCCACCCTACAAGGTGACGATAGTCTCACGCGGACAGTCGGGAGGACATACGCGGTATCTCCCGCCCGAAGACCGGCACATCTGGACGAAGAACCAGTTCCAGGACATGCTGGCGACCGCCATAGGTGGAAGGGCTGCCGAGGAGATCGTCTTCGACGAGGTGACCACCGGGGCCAGCAGCGACCTCGAGCAGGCCACCACCATCGCTCGCACGATGGTCACGCGCTACGGTATGAGTGAGAAGCTTGGGCCTCGGACCTTCGGCAAGAGGGAGGAGCTTATCTTCCTGGGGCGCGAGATCACCGAGCAGCGAGACTACAGCGATAGTGTCGCTGAGGTGATCGACAGCGAGGTCCGTAGCCTCCTAGACGCCGCCTACCAGACCTCTAAGCGGCTTCTGACGGCCAACCTCTCGATGCTCACGAAGCTCGCCAAATACCTCCTAGACAATGAGACCGTTGAGGGTGATACGCTCAACGAGCTGTTCGACACGCCTGCGGGTCTCGCCGACGCTGCGCCGGCCGGTTAGAATCGGCATCTCCGGCGTCGATGCCTCAGGCGGCCTGAGCCCCCAAAGGGCTGAGCCAGCTACCGCGTGAGTCCTGCCTCGTCCACGCCGCCCGTAATCGCCTCGCCCGCCCGGACGCTGGCGTCTTTTATGAACCTCTCGAGCTCCTGAACCCGCTCGCGGCCTGCGATGCCGCCTGTTTGTCCCGCGCCATCCGACGCCGTGAGGGTCGCGAGCTCTGTCTTTGCCTGCTCGATCTTGGCTGTGAGTTCCAGCGCCCGCAGCTCGTCGTGAGCGCGAGACTCGATGGAGTCGAGGTGGCGTCGAGTCCTTTCGACGTTGTCCAGCCGCTCCTGAATCTCCCCTAGCACGCTGAGCGTCGAGTCGAGGGAACTGTCTCCCCGAATCGCGTAGCTCCGAGCCCTGTCGAGCTGGCGACGGAACTGGCGGCTGAGCCCCTCAAGCTCCTCCTCCTTGCCCTTGATCGACGCAAGCAGGAACCGGAGCCTGGAGATGGTCTTTTGCATCTCCGGCATCGTCATCGTTCACAGTCCCGCGGGTGCGCATCTGGCGGAGAGGCCACGTCGGCGGCGGACAATCGAGGTCGTTGTGCTCGAACGGAGACTCTAGCACTTAGTTGGCAAGAAAGCGATACGTACTTTTCCCCACTCACCCGCCCGTGACGTTTACCGTCTGGGGGACACCCATTCGACGATGCTCAGGGCAGGCTCCCCAGACCCCCGCCAGTCCCGACTTGTCGCGACTGGGAACCCCCGGAGCCTTTTTGAGGGTGGGCGGGGGAGTTTTCAAGACTTATGCAACCAAGGACTAGCCCCCTGTCGCCCCCACGGTGGCCGACCGAAAGCCCACGCGCGGGAGCACGGCGGCGAGGCCGTCCAAGACATCTTGGATGTCCTCCGGCGTGCAGCGCCCCATGTGGCCAATGCGGAAGATCTTCCCGTTGAGGGACTGCTGGCCACCACCGAGAACCACCTCGTGGTCTTCGCGCATTTGGGCCAGCAGTAGAGCGGAGTCGACGCCCTCGGGGACCTTGACGGCGGTAACTGTGTTCGAGGCGACGCTCTCGTCAGGGAACAGGTCCAACCCTAGGCCCCTGATGCCGTCACGGGTCATCTGGCCGATGGTGGCGTGGCGCTCGAACAGGCTGCCCAAGCCTTCCGTCAGGATCTGCTCCAATGCCAGGTCTAGCGCGAACATCGTCGAGACCGACGGAGTGTACGGGGGCTGGCCGATCTCGAGGTAGCGCTGGTAAGCCGAGACGTCGAAGTAGAACCGGGGCATTCTAGCGCGCTGGTGGGCTTCCCACGCTCGCTCGCTGAAGCTGAGGAACGCCAACCCCGGTGGAAGCATCCAACCCTTTTGCGACGCCGTGGCGATGACGTCGCACTGCCAGGCGTCGGTCTGCACCGGCAAGGAGCAGACACTGCTGATGCCGTCGACCAGCAGGAGCTTGTCGAACTCGCCCTTGACAACCTGGGCTACGGCGGCGAGATCGTTGGTGACGCCCGTCGAGGTCTCGTTGTGCGTGACCAGGACAGCCTCGATGTCCGGCTGCGCGCTCAGCGCCTGGCGGAGTTTGCCGACCTCAATGGCCTTCCCCATGGGGAAGCTGAGCTCTGTCACCTTCGCTCCGAACGTCGACGCGATGATACCGAACCTCTCGCCAAACACCCCTACGGATACGTTCAGCACGTGGTCGTCCGGAGACAGCGTGTTGACCACGGCGGCCTCCATCGCCCCTGTGCCGGAGGACGTCAGGATATATACGTCGCTCTTCGTCTGGAACACCTGCTTCAGCCGATCCGTCACCCGGTACAGAATCTCCTTGAACTGAGGACCGCGGTGATTGATCATCGGCTCCGACATGGCGTCGAGGATGTCGTCCGGCACGGGGATGGGACCGGGGATGCGCAGGTTCAAAATCTCTCCTCCAAGCCGAACTGGCTTCGCGTCACAATTCTAGCACTGGCTGTGCTCCGTCGGCCACAGTTGACCCCCGAAGGCGGGGTCTTGACGAATGCGTTGGCGGGAGATTCTTCGCTGCGCTCAAGAATGACAGGACTGTGCTCAAGAATGACAGGACTGCGCTCAAGAATGACAGGCCAAGACGGACTGTTCGGCGACGGCATCTACGGCATCTAGTCCCTGAAACGGACCCTCTTGTGTCGCCTGGGTCCTCGCCGAACTAGACTACCATCCCTAACATTTGCAGGAGCTCTCGCGCCAGCGGGGCCGGGCGCCAGACGCCGTCCGTCGATCGCTATGCTGCCCTGTTCGAGCAGTTTTCGCCCCTCCCCTTTACTGGAGGCGAGTTCCAGTCTGACCAAGAGGTCCGGGATGTCGACGACGATGTCTCCAGCCTGTATGCCAAGCTCGGGTCTATCCTCTTTCAGCGTTCCGGCCTCCACATTCAATCCGTACTCCTTGACCATCTCATCGTAGGGGAATCCACCCATGAGTGTGATGTCGCTCTTGGAGAGCCACACCTCCTCAACGTCCGCGGGCAACTCCCGGCCCTGGACCGTACGCTCGAAGCTCTCCTCGGCGCTGCGGGCCGCGTCGCCGTCGTGGAACTGACCTACGAGCTCTCGGGCAAGCAGCTTCTTGAACTCCATGGGATTGGCAGACGAGTCTGCCATGGCCCGCCGCATCTCCTCGAGCTCCGGTCCGGGCACGTCGGTGGCGTTTTCGAGATAGGGGATTATCATCTGGTCGGGCAGCGACATCGTCTTACCGTAGATGTCGTTGGCCGGCTCGTCGATTCCGATGTAGTTGCCCAGGCTCTTGCTCATCTTCTGCACGCCATCCGTGCCGGGCAGCAGCGGCACCAGCACGCACTGCTGGGGGCGCTGGCCCATCATCCCCTGAAGATCGCGTCCGACCAGCAGATTGAACTTCTGGTCCATGCCGCCAAACTCAACGTCGGACTCGACGACGATGGAGTCGTATGCCTGAAGCAGCGGGTAGAGGAGCTCGGTTATCGCGATGGGCTGGTTCGACTTGTACCGGTTCGAAAAGTCCTCGCGGGCCAGGAACTGAGCGACGGTGAAGCGGCTTGTGAGCTGAATGACGTCGGTTAGGGAAAACTTGCCGAACCACTCGCTCTGCCAGCGAATCTCCGTCTTGCTCCTGTCCACGATCTTGAAGAACTGAGCCAGGTAGGTCTCCGCGTTCTCCTGGACCTCCTCGGCCGTCAGCATCGGGCGCGTGTGCGAGAGGCCGCTGGGGTCGCCGATCTGAGCCGTCCAGTCGCCCACGATAAGCACGACCCTGTGGCCGATGTCCTGGAACTGCCGAAGTTTTCGTAGTCCGACCGAGTGGCCGACGTGAAGATCGGGCGCGCTCGGATCGAAGCCCATCTTGAGGCGCAGGGACCTGCCAGAGTCGAGAAGCTCCGCGAACTCCGACTCGACGATGATCTCCGAGACGCCCCGCTTCAGGAGCCGTTCACGTTCCGTCGTTTTCATGATGTCTCATTGAGGCAGATTATCTGGGCGCGCTTCGCGAAGCCGTCGGGCCGGTTGCGGCCGCACTTTAACCGGCAGGTGCGTTCGACCCCTCGAGAATCTTACGGGTCTGGGTGACGTCTGCCCCCACCTGGGCGGTCAGCTCCTCGACGGCATCGAACTTGACCTGGTCCCGCAGGCGCTGGACGAACTCGAGACGGAGGTCCTGGCCATAGAGGTCGCCCTGGAAATCCAACAAGAACGCCTCGATCACTCGATCGTTGTCGCCAAAAGTCGGGCGCGTGCCGATGCTGGTAGCCGCCATGAATCGTGTCCCTCCAAGCAGCGCCCAGGCCGCGTAGATCCCGTCGCTGGGGACCGCCATTCCTGGTGTGGCTTCCAGGTTGGCCGTCGGGAAGCCAAGGCCCCGACCCACT
>JADFIF010000099.1:0-3735 GCA_022566795.1 Chloroflexota bacterium | reverse complement strand
TTGTCGCCCCCGACCACGACGCCCGTCAACGTATAGTTTCGGCCGAGGAGCCTGGCGGCGCGAACGATCTCGCCCTGGGCCAGCGCCTCTCGGACTGCCGTGCTTTTCACCGGGACCCCGGAATCCTCCAGGCTCTCGACGACTTTGACATCGAACCCCAGGACGGCGCCCAATGCGGTCACGTTCTTGACGTCGCCTTGGCGCTTGTGACCCAGCCCGAAGTCGGGCCCGACTACCAGGCCCCGCATGCGAAAGGCTCGCTGAAGGCGGACGACGAAGTCTTTGGCGCTCAGCTTCGAGACCTCTTCGTCGAAGGTAACCGGCGTAACGAAGTCGACGCCGGCCTCACCGATGAGCCTCACGCGCTCCTCGACGCTACTGAGGTATCGCGGCTGAAAATCGGGACGCACCACCGAGGCCGGGTGGTTTCGAAACGTCACGACGCCCGCCAGGTGGCCTGCGCTGGTGGCCTCGGCGATGAGCTGCTTCAACAGGTGGCGGTGGCCGCGGTGCACTCCGTCGAAGACTCCGATGCTGAGCCAGGAGTCTCTGTCACGAGAGGCGACGGCGAGCTCATCATCAAGTTTCATGTCAAGCCCTCGGGCACCTTCAGCCGCATGAATAGCGGGAGCAGCGCATTTCGGATACTAGCATGACCCGCGTACACCGTCAAGAAAAAATCCCCACTCCCGCTCAATTCTAAGGCTCAGCGGCCAGCGCCGCCACCACCAGGCTCATGAGCGTTATCATCCTGCAAGATGCCGCCGCAGCGTCAGGCTCACGGGCAGAATAGCTAGAGTGGCCACGGCCATGGCCAGCATGGCGACGTTGAGGCTTAGGAGCTCGCCGACGAGGCCATAGAGAGGAGGCGCCAGGATCGTGCCGCCCTCGTTGGTGGTGTAGTAGATGCCGTATAGGCGCGCTCGCCGTCTCGCCGGCACGAAGTCGGCCACGGTGGCATATAGAATCGACGACGTTCCGTTCAGGCCGGCCCCCAACGCCAACATCAGCGGCACCAACGCCAGCGGGGGCGCCACCAGCGACAGAGCGAGCGTGACGGCGGTAAGGCCCTTTGTGGCCCACACCAGGCTAATGAAGCTGTAGCGGTCCCCGAGCCATCCGACGACGAACTTGCCGGCCGCTCCGCCGACGAACAGAAGGAATAGCATTATGCTAATTTCGGTGATCCTCATGTCCTTGGCCGTCATCACGAAGGGCAGGAACACGAGTGCAGACCCTCTGGTTGCCGAATCGAGGAACCCGATCCAACTGAGGGCCACGAATGCAGAAACCCTCGTGTCTTCAGCGTCTCCATCGCTGTCGGCAGCCTCACGGCGGACGGGCTTCCCGATGTCCAGGCGGCGGCGTGTCGCGGCCGAAAACGCCATGAAGACGATCCCCGCCAGACCGACGACCCAAAGCGTGGTGCGCCAGCCGAACTGGACCGCGATGACGGCCGCCAGCAGAGGCGCGATCATCTTGCCGATGTCTCCGGCAAAGTTCACGGTGCCAACCGCTGTCGAGCGTCCCCGGTCGTCGTAGGCGCGGGACACCATACTGGACGCCAGTGGGTGCTGAGCGCCTCCGCCCAGCCCGGCAAAGAAGCTGACCACCAACAGCATCGCGAAGCCGGAGGACAGGGCCATGCCTACTAGCCCCACCGATACCCACACGTTGCCCCAGATGAGCAGCCAGAACTCTCCGGCGCTCTCCGCCAACAGCCCCATCGGTATCTGGAGCACGGCTGTCGCGCCGCTGAAGACCGACCGCAACAGGCCGACCTCTATCAGCGACAGGTCTAGGTCCTCTTGCATCAGAGGAAGTAAGGGGACCATCAGGGCGAAGTACAGGTCGCTCCAGATGTGCATCGCCGAGCCAAAGAGCAGCGTACGCCGCGACTGTGGGGCCTTGGTCAGGAAGCTAAGCATCGTGGAGCGCGGCTTGAGAGTCGGGCGTGCCGGAAGGGCCCGCCTTTGCAGGGGTTTCGTTACAGCGGGCAGGCCCCCGAGCGATCGCCGGCATCGGCCTTCCTACACCGCGACTCCGCCTCCGACCGACTCTCGGATCGCCCGGACCTGGTCCATCAGCAGCGAGAAGTTTTCGAAGGTCAGCGACTGGGCGCCGTCGGACTTTGCCTCGTCGGGGTTGGGGTGGACCTCGATGATGAGCCCGTCGGCCCCGACGGCCGCGGCGGCGCGCGCCATGGGGGTTACCAGATACCATCGGCCAGTGCCGTGACTCGGGTCGGCGACGACAGGGAGATGACTGAGCCGATGGATCGCGGGTATGGCGTTGAGGTCCATCGTGTTGCGGGTGAAGGTCTCGAAGGTCCGGATACCTCGCTCGCACAGGATGACCCGCTCGTTGCCTCCGGCCATTACGTACTCGGCGGCGAGCAACCAGTCCTCGTAGGTGGCGGACTGGCCTCGCTTCACCATGACGGGCTTGTCCGCGCGTCCGGCCTCATCCAGCAGCGAGAAGTTCTGCATGTTGCGCGCCCCGATCTGGAGCACGTCGGCGTACCGGCTTACCAGGTCCATATCCTGGGGCGACATGACCTCGGTGATGATGGCCAGGCCCGTCTCGTCGCGCGCGCTGGCGAGGAGTTTGAGGCCGTCTTCACCCATGCCCCGGAAGCTGTAGGGCGAGGTGCGGGGCTTGAAGGCGCCTCCGCGCATGACCTTGGCGCCCGCCGCACTGACGGCTCGCGCCGTGGCCAATACCTGCGTCTCGCTCTCCACGGCGCACGGCCCCGCGAAGACGACGAATTCGCCGGCGCCGATGACCACCTTGTCTTTGCCTATCTCGACCTGCGTCGAGTGGCCGACGAACTCCCGGCTCGCCAGCTTGTAGGGCTTCGACACGCGAAACACGTCGCTGACGCCGGACATGAACTCGAGCTCATCCTGGAGCTCCGGGTAGATCTCCCCGAGCACGCCGATGACGCTCCGCTCCACGCCGGGATTCAGGTGGCCCTGTAATCCTCGATCGCTCAGATGCCGCTGGACGGCCTCGACCTCTTCTTGCGTACAATGCGCGCTCATTACCACGATCATGCTGCGCCCCCAGTCTGGTTTTGCCGGCGTCCGGCCCGGTGGTTGGAATCTTGGAACACGGTCCTCAGTTGATCGGAACCTTGGCGGTGACGGCCGCCTTTTCGTGCGCCCACGTGAGCAGCTCGACCGTCTCTTCCCAGCCGATGCAGGCATCGGTGATCGACACGCCGTACTTTAGGTCAGAGGGGTCGGCGCCCATCTTCTGGCTGCCGGGATTGATGTTGCTCTCGACCATACATCCGATGATCTGAGCGTTGCCCGACACCCGCTGCTTCACCACCTCTTTGAACGCCCTCGCCTGCATGGTGTGGTCCTTGTTCGAGTTGCCGTGGCTACAGTCCACCAGAAGCTGGGAGCGAACGCCGGCCGCCGCGAGCTGGGTCTGCGCCTTAGCGACGGCGTCGGCGCCGAAGTTAGGTCCCGTGCTGCCGCCTCTGAGGACCAGGTGGCCGTCCGGATTTCCCGTCGTGCGGACGATGGCCGTGCGCCCTTCGTGGTCAAGTCCCAGAAAACCTTGGGGAGAGCGGGCAGAGACCATGGCATCCACCGCTACCTGCGCGTTGCCGTCGGTGCCGTTCTTGAACCCGACCGGCATGCTAAGGCCGCTGGCCATCTGCCGGTGCGTCTGGCTCTCGGTCGTGCGGGCGCCGAGAGTGGCCCACGTCACAAGACCGGCCAG
>JADFIF010000098.1 GCA_022566795.1 Chloroflexota bacterium | reverse complement strand
CGAACGTGGCGCCTCCCCACACCTCGGCCGAGTGCAGCCCCAACGCATCCATATCGGCCACGATGGGCTCCATATCCTCCATGCGGAGGCGAGTCGCCATCAGGCTCTGATGGGCGTCTCTAAAGGTGGTGTCGGTTAGCTTAATGGGGTTTTTCGCCACTAGTCCAAGTTCCTCGGAGCGACTCTGGTTGCGCTAGAGGCGCCCTGTCCAGGACCGGCCTTGCGCCCATCCAGAACGGTGTACACCGACCGATCGCCAGGCGCCGATGGTCGTGGGTTGGCGTGTCGCCTGCGATGCTGCCTCGGCCTCGAGGTAGGCCTGCACCGCGGCGATGACCACGGCGGCAATCTCCGAGCCCGAGGTCGGCTGGGAGACGGTCATAGCGGGATGTTGCCGTGCTTTTTCGGAGGCAGCGAATCTCGCTTGTTCTCCAGCATGTCCAGCGCTCGGTTGATCTTGCGCCTCGTCTCGGGCGGGTCGATGACGTCGTCCAGCATACCGCGGCTGGCCGCAACGTAGGGGTTCATGAGCCGGTTTTCGTAGTCCGCTATGAGCTCGGCGCGCCTCTCGTCCGGCCTATCGGAGGCGGCTATCTCGGCTCTGTGGACGATGTTCACCGCCCCCTCCGCGCCCATGACGGCGACCTGCCCGCTCGGCCATGCCAGGTTGACGTCGCCCCCCAGGTTCTTGCTGCTCATGACGATGTAGGCCCCGCCGTAGGCCTTTCTCGTCAGGACGCTGATCTTGGGCACCGTCGCCTCGGCGTAGGCGAAGATGAGCTTGGCGCCGTGGCGGATGATGCCCCCAAACTCCTGGGATGTTCCAGGCATGAATCCGGGAACGTCGATGAACGTGACCAGAGGGATGTTGAAGGCGTCGCAGAATCTGACGAATCTGGCTGCCTTCACAGAGGCGTTGATGTCCAGCACACCCGCCATGTAGTCCGGCTGCTGGGCCACCACGCCGACGGGGCGGCCGGCCATCCGCCCGTAGCCCACCACAATGTTCTTGGCGAACTGCTCGTGGACCTGCAAGAAGTCGCCATCGTCGACCACCATAGAGATGACGTCCAGCATATTGTAGGGCTGGTTGGGGTTGTCGGGTATCACGTCGGCCAACGCCGGGTCGGCGCGGTCCGGTGGGTCCAGCGAGGCCAGGCGCGGCGGGTCCTCCATGTTGTTTTGAGGAAGAAAGCTTAGGAGCCGCCTGACCTGCTCGAAGCATTCGGCTTCAGAGTCCATCGCGAAGTGCGCGACGCCGCTCTTCGAGGTGTGGCTCACCGCCCCGCCCAGCTCTTCGTGGGTCACGTTCTCGCCGGTGACGGCCCGTATGACGTCCGGACCGGTGATGTACATCTGTCCGATCTCTTTGACCATGAAGATGAAATCTGTAAGCGCCGGAGAGTAGGTGGCGCCGCCCGCCGCGGGCCCCAGGATTACCGAGATTTGCGGGATGACGCCGGAGGCCCTGGTATTCCGATAGAAGATCGCGCTGTAGCCGGCGAGGCTGTCGACGCCCTCTTGGATTCTGGCGCCGCCCGAATCGACGAGGCCTATCATCGGCGCGCCGCTCTTCATCGCCAGGTCCATGACCTTGCAGATCTTCTGCGCGACTACCTCTGAGAGAGAGCCGCCAAGCACGGTAAAATCCTGCGAGAACAGGAAGGCCAACCGCCCGTTGATGCGCCCGTGGCCAGTGACGACGGCGTCGCCGAGGAACTTCTGATCGCCCAGCCCAAACTCGGTGGACCTGTGGGTCACGAACGGGTCGATCTCCTCGAACGTGCCATCGTCGAGGAGAAGGTCTATACGCTCGCGGGCGGTGAGCTTGCCGCGCTTGTGCTGGGCCTCGATTCGGCGAACGCCGCCGCCGAGTGCCGCCTCTTGCTTTTTGCGGGCGAGCTCGTCCCGTTTCCGCTCTGAGATTCGGCGGACGACCATGATTGAAATCCTGCGACCAGCCGTGGAATAATCAACTGAAACCGTATCAGATGCGCATGAACGTCGCAAGGCGAAGGGGGCAGGAGGGTAGTCGGCTCCTCGGGCCGATACCCGTCGCCGGAGCCGTCCTGTGCGGGCTGACTCGGGGTGGAAGACTCTTGAAGCTGAAAGCGCCTGGACCAGGCACAACGTGGATCGGCGGCGAGCGGTTCGTGTGGGGTCGGCGAACCTACGTTATGGGTGTAGTCAACGTGACTCCCGACTCCTTCTCGGGCGACGGCGTCGGTCGAGACGTGGATGCCGCGGTCACACTGGCGCTGAAGTTTCAGGAGTGGGGCGCGGACATCGTGGACGTCGGCGGGGAGTCGACGAGGCCGGCTAGCACCTACTCCGAGGCGCGACCCACGTCCGTCAAAGAGGAGCTCGATCGGGTGATCCCCGTTGTAAGAGCCCTGGCGGCCCGACTCGACATCCCGGTCAGCGTCGACACCTGCAAAGCCAACGTGGCCGCGGAGGCGATTGCGGCGGGCGCCGCGATGGTCAACGACGTGTGGGCGTTGGGCCGAGACCCAGAGATGCCGAAGGTCGCCGCGGAGGCCGGCGTGCCGGTCGTCCTGATGCACAATCAGACCCATACTCGCTACGCCGATCTGGTGCCGGACGTCATCGAATCTCTGCGGCGTTCCACCGACGCCGCCATCAGAGCCGGCGTTCCCTTGGACAAAATCATCCTCGACCCGGGGATGGGATTCGGCAAGACGGCCGAGCACAACCTGGAGATACTGCGCCGCCTGGCCGAGTTCTCGGCGTTGGGACGCCCGATTCTGGTAGGCATGTCCCGCAAGTCCACCATAGGCTACGTGCTGGACGTGCCTCCCGACGATCGACTCGAGGGCACCGCCGCCACCGTGGCGCTGTCCATCGCCAATGGGGCCGACATGGTAAGGGTTCACGACGTCCGGGAGATGGTGCGCGTGGCCCGAATGAGCGACGCGATAGTCCGCGGCTGGACCCCGACCTGATGCTGGCCGAAGCCTATCTGGGCCTCGGTTCGAACCTGGGCGATCGCCGCGCCAACATCGAGCTCGGTCTTGCCATGCTAGGTCGCCTCGGGGTTGTCATGGCGGTGTCATCGATGCGTGAGACGTTGCCGGAGGGGTTCTCCAGACAGCCGCCGTTCCTGAACGCGGCGTGCCGCATGTGGACAAGCCTCGACCCTTTTCAGCTCCTGGCGAAGGTCCAGGCCGTGGAGCGGGCCGTGGGCCGGCATCGAGCGTTCCCCAACGCCCCGCGAACGCTGGACATCGACATCCTCGTCTTCAGCCGCGCCGTGCTAGAGGCGCCGCACCTGATTCTTCCCCATCCTCGGCTGCGGGAGCGACGGTTCGCTCTGGAGCCCCTCTCCGAGATCGCGCCCGGGCTGCGACATCCCGCCACGGGCGAAACCATCGCCGCCCTGCTTCTCTCGCTATAGGCCGGTTAGGGCGACCTACTATCTGAGCGAAGGAGGTAGCAGATTGGGAATGGTATCCTCGATCGGATAGTCCTCGCTGCACGCGTCGCAATGCAGTGTGCCTTCGACGACCTCGTCCCCTTCTTCTTTCGCCACCGAGAGCGTCAGCTCGCCCTTACACACAGGGCAGGCGAGTATGTCCATCAGATCTCTCTTCATCTGTGTCGGTCCTCCTGCCCGTTACTCTAGCCCAATGCGGGCTCAATTGCAGCATGATGAGGAGGCAGAGATCGCTCCTCGAGCCAGAATCTGCCAAGGCGTTCCGAAAGCACCCATCGGATTTCTGCCAGAGCACCGTTTACCTGGCAGGAACCTGAGAACTTCGCGCTCGGACCCAATTGCGCCCCCTACGACAGAGCGATCTCGAAGAGCACCTTGAGGAGGTCTGACAGCAGGAACACGACGATGCCGAGGATAACGATGGTGTTGTACCCTGACACCGCTCGTACGAGTCCTTGCAGCCTCGACGTCGTCGGTTCGGGAGCCTGCCGGTAGGCGTCCAGGAGCGCGGTCCGTCGACGGCGGCCCAGGGCCAGAATGAACATCCACACCGAAAGAGCGATCTTGACGCCGAGGGTCAACACGTACGGTGTGCCCACGACGCCTGGAGTGAGCCGGTTGAGCGTCAGGATGATGCCGGTGGTCAGCAGCACGAGGATAGACGTATCGACCAGCGCTCGGAACTCGGATGCGGCCGCCGCGTTCAGCCATCCGGAAGGCTCCGGGGACCTACGCAGCGCCGGACGCAACACGAGAAGATAAAATAGGCTGCCGCCAACCCAGGCGGCAGCCGACACAAGGTGTAGCCATCTGACTACGAGGAGGAATACGTCGCCGACGCTCATCTAAGGAGTCACGAGACAACCCCCCACTTTCGCCCAAAGGTCCCTGCGCCTCCCCCTCTGTCGGGGAGTATCGGAGCCTGGGAGTTGTCGTCGACGCCTAGTCTAGCAGTTCGCCGATTAGCTCAGCAATCTTCTCGGCGTTCAGGATACCGGTCCACTTCCGCACTATCTCTCCGTCGCGGTCGATGAAAAAGGTGGTTGGGAAGCCGATGATGCCATACTCCTGTATGAGGTCGCCCTCGACGTCGGGTCCGAGTGCATAGGTCACGCCGATCTCGTCGACGAAGTCCTGCCCATCCTCGACGGTGTCCAGGATGAGCTCCTCGACACCCACGAACTCGACTCCCTGCCCACGGTGGGCCTGGAAGGCCGCCTCGAGGTCGGGCATCTCGGCTCGGCATGGCGGACAGCTCGGGTACCAGAAGTTGAGGACGACCGGCTTGCCCTGGAGGTGGGACAGCTGAAGGGTCTCCCCCGCTCTGTGATTAGCGGTCTCGAACAGGGTCAGCTCGAAATCCGGAGCGGCGTCCTCCGAACGCTCTGTCACTGGCGAGGTTTCGGTGGAGCCCGGCGATGGTGCGGCCGGTGCGGCGTCTCCTCCCGAGCACGCGACGGCGACGGCCGCCGCGAAGATCAAAAAGCCCAGCCATCCCTTGGGCGAGCGCAGAAATCTAGGTGTCGTGAATCCTCTACCGGTCATAGTGTCAGGAACTCCAGCGCCATCACAATCGCGCCCGTCGCTAGTTTTCTGTAGGCCGAGGGAAGCTCGGCCTTTCCTGCGCGGGGCCAGGTAGATTAGGTCGCCTCGCTCGCCAGCGGCGCGCGACGCCCCCCTCGCTAACTCCCCCGGGTGCCGCGGGGGAGCAACCCTTTTGGGTTACTCACAATTTGGATGCGACTGCTGGGCGTCGGGATTCATGCGGTTCCGAGCTCCGAAAGCCGTGCGCCTTATGATCTCTCGAAACAGCCTGCGCAAGGGGAAAGAACTACTGCGAGTCCTGCTCCTCCATGAGCTGCTCGGCTCGGCGCATGAGCACCTCTGTGCGGTCGCGAGGCGTGCCCACCTCCTCGAAGTAGTGCTTCAGCGCCTCCCTGGGGTCGATGCCCTCCGAGTATGCCGCTCCCAGCCGGTTGCGCGGCTGGCCCTTCACCTCTCTCGACACGGCGGCGACGAAGTGGGCGCCGTCGAGCGCCGCCCTGATGTCGGCGTCGCGCAGACGCCCTTCCAGCTCCGCGGGCACCGATATCTGCAGTCTCACGACAGCGTCCCGAATGTCCGTGGCCGCGATCGCCTTCAGCACGGTGGCCGTCGGGTCGGGGTCGCCGGTACGTATGTCGACCGAAACCGTGCGGAACGTCCTGGAACGCACCGTCTGAAACTGGTGCTGCTTCAGTCGGGACCCTGCTTTCTCGCGCGGGTCAAGCTCGACAACACAGAACCCCTTTTCGTCGCTCTCCTCGCCAAAGTCCACCCGTTGAAGGCTCCCCGAATATACTACGAGCGGGTTGCTTCCGAGGATTTGATACTTGTGGATATGCCCCAGGGCCACGTAGTCGAACTGGGGCAGCGCGACGCTGCTCCGCAGCAGCACGTAGTCGCGCCCCAGCATCATCGTGCGCTCGGAGCCCGTCGTCGCGTCGCTCACCGTCACGTGGCCCGCGAAGATGGCCGGAACGCTCGCGTCCAGGTCGTCGGCCTGCTGCCGGATGGCGCGGGCAAGACGCTCCTGAATCGCCTCGTTGACCTGGTCGGGCGACAGCCCTCGTCTGTCGTCCTGGGAGAGAAAAGCGCCGCGCCTCACCCAGGGGACGGCGACGATCTGCACCGGTCCGTCCCGACGAGTCGGGATGCGGTAGGTCCGCAGCGTGTCGCCGATGTGGACGTTGCTAACGTCCAGCGTCTGAAAGATCTCCAGGGACGTCGCCCGGCCGAGCACGTGCGGCGTGTCGTGGTTGCCCACCAGCAGGAACACGGGTACCCCGGAGGCGGCCAGCCGCGCTACGCGCTTGGCGAACTCGCGCTGGTGCGTCTGGCTGGGGTCACGGCTCTTGTAGGCATCGCCGCAGAACAGCACCAGGTCGACACTCTGCGAGAGCGCGTAGTCGACGACCTCGTCGTAGGCCGCCAGGAAGTCGCTCAGCCGGGTCGAAAGCCCGGTATCGGGGTCGGTCCGGCCATAGTTCTCGACACCGATGTGGACATCGGCGAAGTGGAGGATTCGCATCCGGGTTCACTGCAAAGCGGCGACTGAAAACGCTGCCCCGCTTAACATTATCGGGCGCACCGCGTCGGCCCCGATATTAGTCTTGGACGAGTAAATACGCGGGGTTGACACCAATCACGCTCAACTGTAACATATAGGTAACCCGTTATTGGACCCTTGGGGTCCAGGAGGTGAATGATGGTTTGAGAATCTTTGGCGCCGGTTTTCTAGACAGGCGCTTTTCTTTTTGAGAGGCGCTCACGCATAACTGCTCAGGTCCTGATTAGGACCAAGGAGGATTCAATGGCAGCGAGGAAAGAGCGTAAAGTGGACGTTGCCGCCCTCAGAATGAGTCCGATTCATGGAATCAAGCCCATCAGCGACCATCCGGAGTGGCTTGAAATCGACTCGATCGAAGACGACCCTACGAACCCGGGTCGCGAAACCTCAGAGTCCCTCAGATATCAGCGTCGGGAACCATCAATAAGAGACTCCTACGATATCATCGGACACATCGTTTACCCCATCGTTGTCTGCCAACACCCCGACGAAACAAAACGGCAGCAAGGTCTCTACATGAACATCGATGGACACGGACGTCGAGACCAGCTTAGGAGACGCAATGAGTCCCGCATCTGGGCACTCGTCTATCCGCCCCTTTCGCTGGAACAGCGAGTTTGCTTTCGCCAGACGCTTGGGGCCGCGCAGGAACAATTCGACGCCGTATCTGTCATTAAGGACCTCGATGTTTTAGCACAAGAGCGGGGCTTAGACCTGAGCAACGCCGCGGACGTTCAGGTCCTGATTCGTGACCTGCCCGAAAAGGTACGGAGGTATGAAGAAGACCTGCTCATGCTCGCGAGATGGGACTTAGACAGTGCCAACGCTGTCGCGTTGGGTGAAAGCTACAAACGTGGCTCCAACGTGATAGGTCTGGATAAGATACGCGCGATGACGAAAATAGTCGACGCGGTACAGAAATTCCATCCGGAACTGTACAAGTCGGCGGGAGGCGATCGGAAGCTAACCAAGACATTGGCGAGTATGTATGGTGACATGAAGTTCTCGACCGGGACTCGAAGTCAAGAAGCCATCAGGAAGGTGGCCAGCGCGATTCGCGAACTCCCCGAGGATGACGCTCTGGTTACGCGCTTCTTCAAGGACGAACTCGACCACACCGCCCTGGCACCATACGCTAAGACACGAGGTGGGACCAAAGACATCGTGGGAGTCTGCGGGGATCTGGCTCAATTGCTGGTATTGGTCGACCCTGCCGAACTCAGCGATCAGGAACGACGGGCTCTGACAGGGATAACCTCGATGATCGGGCCTCTGGTATCTGACGCTGTTCCGGCTTAGCTGAGGCGCGCCCTGCATAGGACCCACGGGTCCTCCAAGGGCCACTCGGATACCCGCACGTAGGTGCGGGGATTGTGCGAGGGGGACGAGAGCTTTGCTCCTCGTCCCCCTGGATAAACACCCCCACGACTCGTCACCCGCACCATGGCAAGACTTGGCACGATTTCCTTCTAGCCGCCGTCCAACGGCTGCGCATCCGTGCGCCAGCAGCGGTAAAAGGACATTCGTTGTGTCAGGGCATAGCCCTCGCGCATCGTGGCGGCGCAGTCAGTACTCGATCGCGGGCGTCAGGGACTGTTCACAATCTACGCCGTCAACCTCCCGCTGAGCTCCCCCACCAGCGCGGCGATCGGCACCCGCACCTGGGCCATCGAGTCGCGCTCGCGGATGGTGACGGCGTTGTCGTCGAGGGAGTCGAAGTCGACGGTTACGCACAGCGGGGTGCCGGTCTCGTCCTGCCTTCGATAGCGGCGGCCGATGCTCTGGCTGTCGTCGTACTGGACCATGCCGCGGATGGCGCCGGAGCTCCGAACCTTCTCGAAGACCTCTCGGGCCAGCGGCACCAGCCTCTCGTTGCGACTCAGGGGCAGGACCGCTACTTTCACCGGCGCCAGGTCTGGGTGGAGCTTCAGCACCACGCGGCGCTCGGTCCCGCCGGAGGCTGTGGGCGCCTCTTCCTCCACGTATGCATCGGTCAGGAAGGTCATCAGCGCGCGATCGACGCCCGCCGACGGCTCGATGACGTAGGGCACGATGCGCTCTTTCGTCTCGTCGTCGAAGTACGCCAGAGACTCGCCGCTGGCGGAGGAGTGGGCTTGGAGGTCGTAGTCGGTGCGGTTGGCTATGCCCTGAATCTCGCCCCAGCCCCAGGGGAAGTCGTACTCGATGTCGTAGGTGGCCTTTGCGTAGTGTGCAAGCTCGTCGGGCTCGTGTGCCCGCACCCGAAGCCGGCCCTCATCGACGCCGAGGTCGGTGTACCACCGGAGGCACTCGTCCCGCCAACGCCCGTGCCACTCCTCATCGTCCCCTGGTTTTACAAAAAACTCGATCTCCATGATCTCGAACTCGCGGGTCCGGAAGATGAAGTTTCCGGTAGTGATCTCATTACGGAAGGCCTTGCCGATCTGGGCTACGCCGAAGGGCAGCTTCCTTCTCGTCGAGGTCAGCACGTTGTTGAAGTTCACGAAGATGCCCTGGGCCGTTTCGGGGCGCAGGTAGGCCACGGCGGCGTCCTCCTCGACTGGGCCGACGAAGGTCTTGAACATGAGGTTGAACTGGCGGGCCTCCGTCAGCTCGCCCCCGCAAGCGGGACACTTCCGCTCCTCCAGCTGGTCCTCGCGCCAGCGTTGGTGGCACGCCTTGCACTCTACGAGTGGATCGGAAAAACCTTCGACGTGTCCGCTGGCCCGCCAGACGTCAGGATGCATCAGGATGGCGGCGTCGAGCCCCACCATGTCGTCGCGCGCCAGGACGAACGTCCGCCACCAGGCGTCTTTGATGTTGCGCTTCAACTCGACGCCCAGCGGCCCGTAGTCCCAGGTGCTCGCGAGGCCGCCATAGATCTCGCTGCTCTGGAAAACGAACCCTCTCCGCTTGCACAGCGACACGAGCTTTTCCAGATCGACCGGCGACTGTGTCGTTGCCACTTCTCCCCCAATGGGGGCCCGCCCCAGGCAGGCCGCGATTCGAGTGACGATTATATCAGAGCGAAGTCGCCGCTTCGGCCCGGTGCACTCTCCTCTGAGTCCGGTCCGCTCGACACCTGCGGCGAACCGATATAATATCGACCAATTCTGACGGAGCCACCCAAAAAATGATCAAGCACTTTTCGGTTCTTTACGTCGGGAACATCGACCTCGAGGATATAGGCGGCGACGGCACGCCGGCGGACCAACGCCGCTACTCGAACGATCGCCTCATCGAGTCCTTCGAGTCGGCGACGCAGCTGGCGAAGCTCATGGACGGCCTGGGATTCTACGCCCTCTGGCTGGCGGAGCACCACTTTCAGCGTGAGGGATACGAGTGCATCCCGAACCTGATCCTGCTGAGCACGCACCTGGCGGCCCAGACCGAGCGGCTCAAGTTTGGGTGCGCCTTCAACGTCGTGCCGATGTGGCACCCGCTGCGGCTGGCGGAGGACTACGCGACCGCGGACATCCTCACGAAGGGCCGGGTCATCTTCGGCGTCGGTCGGGGCTACCACAGCCGCGAGGTCGAGACCTTCGGCGCGCCGGTCATCGACAACGACGGCAACCGCGAGCTGTTCGAGGAGCAGATGGAGGTCATCTTCAAGGCCTTCAACCAGGAGTCATTCTCGCACCACGGCAAGCACTACGACATCCCGCCGTCGGTGCCGTACAGGGGCTACGACCTGGAGGAGATCACGCTGGTCCCCCGGCCGGTCAACCTGCCGGTCGAGACCTGGCAGCCGATCGTCAGCGGGCGGACGGTGGACTTCATCGCCAAACACGGCATCAAGGGCGTCGTCGCCCTGACCGGGGAGACGCTGGTCGAGCAGATGTTCGATCGGTACCGCGAGGCCGCCGCTGAGCACGGCAGGGCGCTTGAGCGCGGCGAGGACCTGGCCCTGGGCGTCGGGTTTTACATAGCGGACTCGGAGGCGCAGGCCGTGGAGCGCCTGCGGCCCTACCACGACGAGCGGTACAAGTGGTTCGCGCCATTCGGATTCGTACGCTACGTCGACGAGGAGGGCCGTCCCTGGGGCACGCCCGGGGCGCCCGCGCGCGTCCCCCGCATCGAGGACGGCGTCAAGCAGAAGGCCTGGATCTGCGGTCCGGCCGGCCACTTCGTCGAGTTCTTGCACGACATGGAGCGCCGGTACCCTGGCCTGGAGCACATCATCCTTCAGTGGGCGGAGGGGATGCCTCGGGACGAGTTTTTGGGACAGGTCAGGCTTTTTGCGGAGGAGGTCATGCCGGCGTTCGGGACGGCGCAACCGTAGGGCCAACCCCCTGTGGTTGCCCAACGCCAGGTCAGGCGCGGGGGCCTGCCCCTACGGTTGCGGCGGGGCGCTGCTCCAGCTCGTAGCCCTGCCGCAGGGCAACCGGCGGCGCCCTGTTAGGCATTTGGCCAAATGCTATACTCCCCGTGACCACGGAGAATGGCTGCAGATCCCAACGGTGGCGCCGATTGGCTGCTGCCGATTAGCTGCACACGGAGGCGATGCCCATGAGGACCGTCGACGCGATAGCCCACATCCTGAAGCGCGAAGGCATCGAGTACCTGAGCGCCTATCCGACCACGCCGGTCATCGAGGCTGCCGCCGAGGTCGGTATCAGGCCGATTATCTGCAGGCAGGAGCGCGTCGGCGTCGGTATCGCCGACGGCTACACCAGGGTCAAGAACGGCCGTCCCGCCGGCGTGTTCGCCATGCAGTACGGCCCCGGGGCGGAGAATGCCTTTGCGGGCGTCGCCACCGCCTTTTCCGATGCCGTCCCGATGCTGCTGCTCCCGCTGGGCCATCCGAGAGAGCGAGACGGCGTTTACCCTCACTTCAGCTCGGTGAAGAGCTACGCATCGATTACCAAGTTCGTGGAGCAGGTCAGCAGCGCCGCGCGAGTGACCGACACGATGCGTCGCGCCTTCACCCGCCTCAAGATGGCAAGGCCCGGACCGGTCATGGTGGAGATCCCCGCGGACGTCGCGGTCGAAGAGGTGGACCCCGCCCTGGTAGACGCCTACAGACCGGTCAAGGCGACGACCTCCGCGGGCAACCCCCAGGACGTGCTCGAAGCCGCAAAGGCGCTGCTGCAGGCAAAGCATCCAGTGATTCACGCGG
>JADFIF010000097.1 GCA_022566795.1 Chloroflexota bacterium | reverse complement strand
CTGGCGTTAGACTCGTGGAGATGGAGCTTCGCCGGGAGCGTGGCTTCTGCTGCGGCGCCGGCGGCGGCCACATGTGGATCGAGGAGAGCCGCGGACGCCGGGTCAACCACATCCGCACCGACCAGTTCCTGGAGACCGAGGCCGACACGGTGGGCGTGTCGTGCCCCTTCTGCCTCCAGATGTTCGTCGAGGGCATCGGCTCCAACGAGGCCGCGGGCGGCAAGCAGGCGAAGGACCTGTTGGAGCTACTGGACGAGAGCCTGGGACCGGCGCCATAGCCCGCAACCTACGCCCCCATGACTCGCGGCGTTGGCGTCCGCCATATCGTAGTCAGCTATTCGGCAACCTGATCCGCAGACGTCCCCGCGCAAAACTCCGCTCACCGGAGAAAATTCTAGACTACCACGAAGACGATTGCTGAGGCATCTTCCAGGCATGCCTCTAGCGAGTTTGGGTTCGCTGCCTGAGTTTCTTCTCCGCATCCTCTGATATGTTGGTAGCCCATTCCATCATGAAGTGAGAACCATCTTTTGCTATCCCGATGCCGATGGTCCGCACGCCCGGTTCGCTCAAGGCGACGTCCATACCTGACCTAAAATGGGTTATGTTTTCTCGATTAATGGTGAGCGACGCTGACGTTGGGATGTCTTCCTGTTTGTGTACGATCCAAACTTTGCTCTTATTTTCAATCACAATAGTGCCTACTAATTGCGTTTGCATTGACCGACGCCCAGGCCAACCAGTCACAACAGCGCCTGGTTTCTGTAATGAGTATTGAAATCTCTATGGCCTTCTTTGGTGGAGGTGCTGGAATCCAGGAAACCTCTCGTCGCAAGCCGCCGGTCAATCGTATGTTCACAGCGCTGCGCGGAACTACGATTCGGTAGGCTAGTGTGATGCCGTGGCCTATCTGCTGAGGTCGGGGCCATGTGTCAATGAATCTATTCTTGGAACCATTGCTGTCATCGTCAACCTCCCTCTCTAGAAACTGTTTGTCGAACGCAACGTGCCACCTGCCCGACTCATGGAAACTGGCCTTGAATGCTCTACCAATTGCACGATTGGTCAGGTAGATATCACTTTTCCCCGTCCCGACTGTCGTCCAGCATTTCCAGGTGCTGGACCGAGAACCAGAAGATTCATCTTTGACGGCGAACCTTACGGTCCGTTCAGGCATGCGAACTACTCTTCATGGGAAAAGTGTACTTTCACGTCTTTGACTGGCTATTCTCATAGTCTGAACGGGAATAGGCTTGCATCTGGTTTCTCAGATCACCTCCGCCGCCTTCAGCTCCGCCAGTTTCTGCTCGTCGTAGCCCAGGAGCTCCGCGTAGACATCCGAGTTGTCTTGCCCCAGGAGCGGGGCGGGTGTGACGCTCACAGGAGAGTCGGAGAGCTTGACGGGGCAACCGGGCATGGCGAACAGGCCGCGCGTTGGGTGGTCGATCTCGACGATCATCTCGCGCTCGCGGAGGTGGGCGTCGGAGTAGATGTCTTCGGCGTTGAAGCAGGCGCTCGCAGGGACGCCGGCTTCGCCGAGCAGCCTCATGGCCTCGTGTTTGGTGCGCTGCATGGTCCACGCTTCGATGACGCCATTGACCTCGCCGGCGATCTCTTCGAACTGTGAGGGGTCGGAGTACCTCGGCTCCTCGATCAGCTCTTCACGGCCGATGGTCCGCAGCAGGGCGTGCCACATCCTGGCCCTCCGCGGCATACCAATGATGTAGACGTAGTCGTCAGGGCCCCCCGGTGCGCACCGGAAGGTGCCGACGGCGGGCATCCCAGACCAGCCGTTGCCACGGCGTTCAGGCGACTTATGGGTCTCGTTGAAGTCGCGCATCCATACCCGCGCGAAATTGACCACGGCGTCCTGCATGGACACCTCTACGATCTGGCCTTTGCCGGTGGCCTGACGCTGCCACAGCGCGGCAAGGATTCCGATTACCGTGTGCATGCCGGTCCCGGTATCGCCGATGGTGACGCCCGGCCGGGTCGGCGGACCGCCGGGGACTCCGGTTGCACAGAAGGCGCCACCCGCGGCCTGCGCCACGGGGTCGAAGCTCTTGTACCCGCTATAGGGCCCGTAGGTGCCAAACCCTTTGACGCGGGCGAGGATGATCTTCGGATTGACCCGCGACAGGACGTCGTATCCCAGTCCAAGTCGCTCCAGAGCGTCGGGCGCGAGGTTCTCCGCCACGATATCGCCCTGTTTCACGAGCTCGAAGAAGGTCTCCCTCCCCGCCTCGGCCTTGAGATTCAGCGTGACGCTGCGCTTGTTGGCGTTGAGGTTGAGGAAGTAAGAGGAGTCGGCGTCGTCGGGCCCCGCGACGCTCCAACGTCCCGGGTCGCCCCTCAGGGGCTCCTCGACTTTGATCACGTCCGCGCCGAGCCAGGCGAGCATCTGCGTGCACGAGGTGCCGGCCTCGAACTGGGTTAGATCGATTACGCGAATTCCCTCCAGTGCCTGTCCCATGAGCCAACTCCTAACCTGATAGGGTGCTGAAAAATGCTTTTCGCCGTCACCACGGCCCCTCTTGGGTTAGATAAAAGGGGTGACATTTATATCTGAGGGACACCCTCAGACTCCTGGCAATCCCGACGGATCGGGACTGCACTCCCCATTCTCCCGAAACTGTAAGCTAAAGCGTGGTCGCGCTAGTTGAACGGATTCGAGCCAAGCCAGCCCTTGAGCTCGGCGGCCATATCTTGTCTCTGCATGGCGGCGTAGATCGAAGCCTTCAGAAGACCCAACGGCGTCCCCACGTCGAAGTGGACGCCTGGGAAGCGGTATGCATAGGCCCTCTGCGTTGGGATTACCGCCGCCAGCGCGTCGGTAAGCTGGATCTCGCCGATCGCGCCCGGGCGAACCCGCTCCAGCGCGTCAAAGACCTCTGGCGTGAGAACGTATCTGCCGATGATGGCGAGGTTCGAGGGAGCGTCCTCCAGTCGCGGCTTCTCGACCACGCCCACGACCTCCGACAGGGTATCGGACATCGGGCGAGGGTCGACGATACCCAGGCTCGGCACCGCCTCGTCCGGGACCTCCTTTACGGCAATCACGCTGCTGCCGCGCTCGTCGAAGATATCGATCATGCCGCCAATGGTCGGCGTTTCGCTCCAGATCAGGTCGTCGGGCAAGAAGACCGCGAAGGGCTCATCGCCCACCGAGCCTCGCGCCGCAAGGACCGCGTGGCCCAACCCCAGGGCCTGCTCTTGGTACACGTACGAGACCTCGGCCATCTCCGAGATTTCGACCATCTGGCGCAGGAGGCGCTCGTCGCCCCGTTTTTCGAGAGCGGCCTCGAGCTCAGCCACCCGTCCGAAGTATTGGCCGGTGGCCTCATGGCCGGCCGAGATGACGAGTACGATCTGCTCGATTCCCGCCTGGGCAGCTTCCGCAACCGAGTGGTGTATTGCCGGCGTATCCAAGACCGGGAGCATCACCTTGGGCACCGCTCTGGTGGCCGGAAGGAACCGAGTGCCGAAGCCGGCGGCGGGAATGACCGCCTTGCGCACTCTCATTCGTACCTCCTGCTTTCGGCCGTTTTCGGCTGCTTTCGGACGCCCGCAGCCGTTGGCCCCGGCGTGTCAAGCGGTGGCTACCTGTCCCGTCCGGTAGAGACGGCGTAGGACCTCTTGGCCCAAGCTGAGGGCTAGCAGCACGGCGATAAACAGCAGTCCAGTCGCGAACAGAATCGGCGGGGCCGAGAACGCGTCGGCCATGAAGCCGTAGCCAAGGTTCGAGAATGCCATGATGCCACCGGCGTGAAGAACGTACAAGCTGGCGATGCGTCCCCTGAGGCGGTCCGGCGCTAAGGACTGCACGTAGGTATTCGTCAACGCCATGAACGTTGCCTGGGAGGCGCCCATGCCCGCCGCGGCTACGACCGCCAGCGGCACGCTGCCAGCGAGCGCCAAGACAACTGGCGTGAGGCCACTGGCGATGCCGGTCCAGAGCAGCAGCCGCCCCTTGCGGCTCTCCCCTCTGACTCCCGCCAACAGCAAGACTCCGGCAAGGGAGCCGACGCCGAACCCCATTATGAGGTATCCCAAGATCGAGCCGTCGATCGCGCCAAGCTCCCGCCGCGAGAAGATCGGCAGTATCGATTCGAACGACATGACCAGGGCGCAGTGGAAGAGGACGAGCAGAACGAAGAGTGCGATAGCGCGATTGGAGTAGATGTAGACTAGGCCATCGACCATGCTCCGCATCACGCCGTGCTCCGGCTGGCTTTCGCCCTTGGAGACGGTCCGCGTCTTCAAGATGAAGAGAGCTCCGAGGCCCTGGAAGGCCGCCGATAGCACCAACACGCCCTGTACTCCGATGGAGTCCACCGCCATCAGCGGCGCCGCCACCAGGAGGCCGAAGAACCGGGAACCATGGCGGGTCGCCCCATTCAGTGTGATGGCGTTCAGAAGGTCCTCGCGCGGCACCTGGTTCGGAATGAGCGCCTGGATAACGGGCTCCTGAGCAGCCCTCAGCACCCCGCCGGTGAAGGCGAGGACGGCCACGTGCCATAGCTGAACGACGTCCAGGAGAGCCAGCACTGCCAGCACGGACCCGTTGACGGCGCTGGCCGCGAAGGTTGCCAAGGCCAGATTACGTCGGTCGAAACGGTCCGCCATGAGTCCAGCGATCGGCGAAACCAGGAGGAACGGCAGCATCGACGAGAACATGATGACGCCAACCCACGCAGAGGAGTCCGACCGGTCGAGCGCCAGCCACGAGCTGGCGACGATGAATGTCCACATGGCGCTGCCGGAGAACATGTTAGCGGTCCACGTGCTCCGATAGTCGCGGTGCCGTAGTGCGGCGAAGTGGGGCAGCGAGGTCAGGCTGCGGGCCTTCGAAGTTTTCAACGCTCGGGTCACTTCCCAGATGGAGGATGCAGGGCTGCGGGCGAGTCAGATTATATCAGGCGATCTGACTCCCCGTAAGGCGAGAAACGCCCAAGCGTGCGGGAAGCATGCCGCTGAGCACTCCAGGGGAATCCGCTGGGGGACGGACGACCCAGAAAGGCCCTACTCGACCAGAGCCTCCTTGAGGAGCCCGAGCGCGTGGCGCTGCAGGCGCGAAACGTGCATCTGCGAGATCCCGAGCCGCTTGGCGATCTCGGTTTGAGAGAGGCCGGAGTAGAACTTCATGTAGATTATGGCCTTCTCTCGCTTGGTCAGGCTGCAGAAGGTCTGGCCGAGGTCCATGCGGTCCTCGAGTTTCTCGAACTGAGGGTCCTCGGCCCCGATGTAGTCCATGGCCGTAGAGATGTCTTTGGTCCCGTTTCCGTCGTACTCGGCATCGAGCGAAAGGGGTCTGCCGTAGTTTCCTACTTCGAAGGTGTCGTAGATCTCGGCCTCGCTGATCTCGGTGGCCTCGGCGATCTCGGAGAACGTGGGGCTACGGCCAAGGATGTGGCCAAGACTCTCCACCGCGCGTTGCACCGCCAACTTCTGTGTCTGTATCTTCCTGGGGACCTTGACCGCCCACCCATGGTCGCGGAGGTGGTTTTTGATCTCACCCACTATGACTGGCACCGCATAGGTGATGAAGCTGACGCCCCGGTCCGGGTCGAACTTCTTGGTCGCCTTGAGCAGGCCTATGCATCCGACCTGCACCAAGTCCTCCTGTGCCTCTCCGCAGTCGCGAAACCTGCGGGATAATCTGTGTACGAGGGGGATGTAACTTGATACGAGACGTTCGCGGTCTTCGGCTGTAAACTCGACCTTCGGGCCGGCGCTGTTTGCCCCGTCCGCTACGCTGTCGGCGTGGTCGTACGCCCCACCGTGGCTAGGTCGGTCGGCCTCTGCGCTCGGGCGCCCATTCGTCGCACCGTTGCGGCGGGCGTTCGCGTTGAAATGTACGTCGCGACGGGTTCTTACGACCGCTCTTTCGCTCTGACCCATTGGCCCCCTCCAGACTACCCCGTGACGAAAACGGGCTTGGCTGCCCCAACCGGTGGATGGCTTCTGGCCGTCCTCTTCAGGCCGTCCGTGCGCTTAAGTTGCCTCGCGAATTGACCTGTACTTCATCAGATGGACCGTACCATCGGTGTCGAACTCTACGCTGTCCATTAGACTGTCGAGAAGCGCCCGACTCTCGTCCTGGTCCTCGGCGACGAGATCACGGACCACGTTCACCGCGGCGCCGACTCGAACCGCAAGCCCATCCGGTTGGGGCTCGAAGCGGAACGAAATATCTCCAGGATGTTCTGCGCCCTCATGCTCGGCCAGATGCGTGGCCAGCTCGAAGATCTCGGAGAGTGCGACTCGGAACTGCATAACTTCGTCGTAGGTGAAATCAAGCGTTCCGGCAATGACGCCGACGGTCGCGCGGATAACATTGAGGTACTGCAACCTCAGGGGCAGGCGAAGCTCTACTATGTCTTGCGTCGGATCCAGTGTCATAAATCGCCCCAATTGGGTGGGCATCCATTGCCGATTTCACGATGTACTCCCCCGTTGCGCAAGACCTCTTTAAACCCACCCTATCCGTCCCCAAACTTGCCCACGGGAGCTCGGACGGGATTATACTCCCGAAGCCAAAGCCCTTCATAGGTATCCATATGGAGGATGAGTGGCATTCCAAACCGTACACCACCCAGGTCGCCAAACGCGTAACTAAAATAACCGCAGGGTAACGATTGAATAACTATTGCGTCACTGGATGGAGGGGACGATCACGTAAAGGGGAACCGTACGTCATAGTGCTACAGAGGTGGCGGCGAGCGACTGCTCCTCCGGCCTCGTGACCGCAGGGCGTGACTAATATGCGAAGGGGAGGAAGCGAATGGGGCGGCTCAGCTCGGACGAGCGAAGCTGTAGCCGATGCCGCGGTGCGTTCTGATGACACTCTCCGGTGAGGTGTGGACGCCGAGCTTTTGCCGCAGGCGGCGAACACACATCTTGATGGCAGAGCCCTGGAGGAACTCAGTGCCCCAGACCTTCTCTGCCAGTGTTGCGTGAGATATGACGCGGCCCTCGTTACGGGCCAGGTAAGACAAGAATTTCCACTCGGTCGGCGTCAGGTTGACCTCGTGGCCTTCGATCAGCAGCCGACGGCCGGAGAGATCGATCGACAGGCCCCGGCCGTTGACGACCCCCTCGTCTCCTTTCAGCTGGGGCATGTGAGAGCGACGGAGGACGGCCTTGGCCCTGGCCATGAGCTCGGTATGAGAGAAGGGTTTGACCAGGTAGTCGTCGGCCCCCATCTCGAGGCATGTGACTCTCACGGTCTCCTCGGCATGGCCCGTCACGACGATTACCGGCACATCGGAATACTTGCGTATCTCCTGCAGAACGACCAGTCCGTCCATGTCGGGCAAGGTAATGTCAAGGATAACGATGTCGGGCGCGACCGATTCGATCAGGCCTACCGCGTCGCCTCCATACATGCTCGACACGACGGTCGCGTCCGGCCACCGCATGGTGAAGCAGATCCGGATGATGTCGACGACTTCCGGTACATCTTCAATGACCACAACTCTCATGTCTGCTCCACGCACCTCTTCTAGGTGGCGTCCGTCACGCGCGGTGACGGACGCCACCTCGGGTTCCGGGCGCACCCAAGTCTTCACCCAACAAATCAGATAAACGCCCGTTGGAGTCGTGAAACCCTGCCTTCTCGGGAAGCCTTGCCATGAGTTAAGATGAGGGCCATCTCATACGGCAAGGGGGGAAATGGCGCCGCTCGAGACAGCAGCGATAGGCAAGACCGGGCTGCGGGTTACGACGCTCGGACTGGGTGGCGCTCCGCTCGGCGGCAACTTCGCCCGTGTCACCGAGGAAGCGGCCTTGCGTACGGTGGGCAAGGCGCTCGACCTGGGCGTGCGTTACTTCGACACGGCTCCGCTCTACGGACACGGGAAGAGCGAGGGGCTGTTCGGCCGCGGGCTCTCCCGGGCGCCACGTGACACGTTCGTCCTTTCGTCAAAGGTGGGTCGAGTGCTAAACCCTACGTCGGCCAACGTGGACGCGGGAACGTGGGTCGACCCTCTGCCCTATGAGGTGGTGTTCGACTTCAGCCGAGATGGGGTGTTGCGCTCGCTAGAGGACAGCCTCAGACGCCTCGACATAGACCGCATCGACATCGCGCTGATCCACGACCCCGACGATCATCACGAGCAGGCGATATCGGAGGCGTTCCCGGCCTTGGCCGAGCTACGCTCTCAGGGCGTCATAAGCGCCATCGGAGCGGGGATGAACCAGTGGGAGGCGCTGGCGCGGTTCGCGGTGGAGGGCGACTTCGACTGCTTCTTGCTTGCCGGCCGCTATACGCTGCTCGATCAGAGCGGCCTCGCCGAGCTCCTGCCATTGTGCGAGCAAAGGGGAATCAGCGTGATCCTGGGCGGCCCCTACAACTCGGGGATTTTGGCGTCAGACCTCTCGGGGAGCGCAACGTACTTCTATGCAGCGACCCCGCCCGAGGTGCTTGACCGCGCTCGCGAGATCAAGACCGTCTGCGACAGACACGAAGTGCCCCTCAAGGCCGCCGCGCTGCAGTTCGGCCTCGCGCACCCGGCAGTCGCGGCCACAATTCCGGGGGCGCAATCGGTGGCAGAGGTGGAGGAGAACGTCGCCATGGTCCAGCTTCCGATACCCGACGCCCTCTGGGACGAGCTGCGCGGCCAACACCTGATCCCCGCAGAGGCGCCAACGCCGTCCACCGCACACTAGTGCTTGGTTGCACGAGTCGTGATACTCCCCGCCCGCCCTCGATAAGGCTCCGGGGGTTCCCAGTCCCGACAAGTCAGGTCTGGGGGTGTCCCCCAGACCATAATCCTCACGGGCGGGCGGGTGGAAAAAGTAGGTATCGCTCAAGTACTAGGCCGTTGAATCGGAGCTGGGAGACGCCCATGAAGTCGTACGCAATGGCCCTCGACCTCAAGGAAGGCCCGGGTATCGTCGAAGAGTACACTCGCTATCACCGCGAGGTGTGGCCGGACGTGCTCGCCGGACTCAGGGGCCTGGGGATCGTCAAGATGAAGATCTTCCTCCACGGCCGAAGGCTCTTCATGTACCTCGAGACTCCCGACCGCTTCGATCTCGCTCGGGATTTTCCGCGGTACATGGAGTCCGGCCGGGCCAAGGAGTGGGACGAGCTCATGAGGGGCTTCCAAGAGCCAGTCCCCGGGGCCTCGGCGGGTGAGTGGTGGGCCGCCATGGAGGAGGTTTTCGACCTGCATGCCTAGTTCTGTCGCGATCTCTGTCTCCACCAGGGGGTAGCTGATGGCCGGCACTTCGCCCTCGCTCACCGACCCTCCAACGGTCGACAGCCACCACCACTTCTGGGACCTCAAGCGGTTTGACTACGAGTGGATGCCCCCGGAGCCGAGCGTTCTGAGGCGCAGCTACCTTCCGACAGATCTGAGGCCGGTCCTGGAGCGGAACGGCGTCGAGTGGACGGTGCTGGTGCAGGCCCAGGCATCCGTGGAGGAGGCCGAGTTCTTGCTGGCGCTGGCAACAGGGGCCGGCTTCGTCGCCGGCGTTGTGGCGTGGGTAGACCTCACAAGCCCAGACGTCGGCGCCTCCCTCGACCGTCTCAGCCGGATGGGGCCGCTGATTGGCATCAGGCACGTCGTCGAGACGGACCCAGACGAGGCCTGGCTGAGCCGCGACGCCTCCATCAGGGGACTCCGGGAGGTCGCCCGCCGAGGCCTAGCATACGACCTGCTGGTCAAGCCGCCGCACCTCAAGCACGTGCCGCAGCTGGCGGAGCGGGTCCCCGAGCTTCGGATGGTCGTCGACCACATCGCCAAGCCTCCAATCGCCTCAGGCGAGATGGAGCCGTGGGCCAGTGACATCGCCGCCGTCGCCGCCATCCCGGGCGTCTACTGCAAGGTGTCAGGGATGGTAACGGAGGCCGACCACTCCGGCTGGACGGTCGACGACCTCCGGCCGTACGTGGCCCACGTTGTCGAGCGGTTTGGGTTCGGGCGCCTCATGTGGGGAAGCGACTGGCCGGTCTGCCTGCTGGCCTCTAACTACGACGATGTTCGCCTCGCAGCCATCGATGCCCTGGGGCCGATGACGGCCGAGGACCGCGACGGAGTGCTCGGCCGGAACGCGACCGATTTCTACAGGCTCTAGCCTCAAGATACTCTAGCGCGGGCCATTTCGTGAGCCCGGGTCTACCGACGGCCAGTGGCCTCGTGGACCCGACGCACGCTCTCTTGCATCGCCCGTAGGAGTATCGCCGGCGGAGGCGGCGCCACGTGCGAGTAGCCAACGCCGAGCCTGACGAGCTCTTGCGGCGTTAGCGGAAAGGCCGCGTGGTTCATGGGAAACTGGAGCTTGGCCTTCCCTGCCCTCTTCACGGCGGACGCAATCTCCTCGACCTTCGCCCTCAGCCGAGGGTCCTTGGGATCGCTCACACCGAGGGTCTGCGACAGGTCCGTCGGGCCGACGGCCACCAGGTCGATGCCGTCCAGGCCGGCGATCTGCTCGACCTGCTCGATTGCGCGATCGTCCTCGGCCATCACCGATAGCACGATCTGCTCGTTCGACTGGCGCACGTGCTCCGGCCATGGCACCGTGCCGAATCGGGCGGCCCGAGTGCCGGCGGCGCCCCCACGGTCCCCGAGCGGCGCGTAGCGTACGGCCGCCACCGCCCGCCTGGCCCCCTCGACGCCGTCGACGTGGGGCACGACGATGCCCTCGGCACCCATATCCAGGACGCGCAGGATGAGTTTGGCGTCGTTGTCAGGAACCCGCACTATCGACGTCGCGCCCACCAGATCGGCCGCGCGGATCATCTCGCCAACCAGGGCAAGGTCGAACCCCGTATGCTCCATGTCTATGAACGCGGCGTCGAACCCGGCCAGGCCGATGATCTCCACGACCTGCGGGTCGGCCAACGAGACGTAGCCGCCGATGGCCAGCTGGCCCTGTCCCATGACCTTCTTGACCCTGTTTTCTCTCATGACGACGCTCCTTTTCTCTTGGCGAGACCCGCACGCGCCACTCTTGCACCACATCCTATGAGATGCGCACACACCCGTGGCACGTGTCGTTGGAGGTTAACACCGGTCTGATTTCCCAGTCAACATAGCGGCGGAGAGGCTTGCCGAGTCAATCGTCATCGGCCGGCGAAGGCGACGCGAGCTTCGATGGTGGAAGGCCTCGGACGTGACGTACGGGCGAGACCGCCAGCCACAGCGCGCCGAACAGTCCTGCGCTCGCCCCGACGACAAGCGCCAGCCGCAGGCCGACGACCTCGCCGAGCAGCCCGGCGACGAGGGATCCGGCCAGCATGGCGCCGAGCTCGATCATTCGGAGGTTGGCGTTGACCCGTCCGAGGATTCGCTCCGGCGTGATGGCCTGGCGAAGGCTCATCTGGTTGATTTCGTGAACGGCCATCGCTCCGTCTGCCAGCTGCTGCGCCACGAGAAAAGCGGCCGCCACGCCAATCGGGCCGCTCGCCGCCGGTATCAGGAACACCGACAACACGAAGATTGCCAAGCCGACGATCATGGTGGGTCCCAGCCCGAACCGCCGCGTCAGCCTCTCCGTAGAGACCGCGCCGACGACGGAGCTTACTCCGCCGACTGCGAATATCGTTCCCAGCACGCCCGCGTGGAATCCGAGCTCTCTGATCCCGAAGAGCAGGATCACGGCCCCGACGGCGCCGGAGGCGAACCCCACCGCAAGAACGCTCCCAGCGATCGGCCGCAAGATAGCGTCGCTCCACACCAGCGACAGACCCTCTGCGACGCCCCGTCGAATCCCCGGCCTGTCAGCCGCCAATTCAGTGACGGGTTCGCGCCTTCTAATCA
>JADFIF010000185.1 GCA_022566795.1 Chloroflexota bacterium | reverse complement strand
GCGGCGCTGGAGGGGTCGACCTCGCCGAGGCGCTGATCGACGCGACCAAGGGTGACACGCCCAAAATTAGCTACCTCTATCCCGAAGAGGCATCCACCGAGGAAAAGGTCCTGGCGCTGGCGCAAAAAGTCTACAACGCCGCTGACGTACGCTGGAGTCCCGCGGCCCGCCGGCAGCTCAGGCTCTATCGCGACCTGGGCTGGGGAGCGCTGCCGGTATGCATGGCGAAGACGCACCTGTCGTTGTCGCACAGCCCGAGCCTCAAGGGGCTGCCATCGGGGTATACCTTCGAAGTGTCGGACGTTCGCGCGTCGGTAGGCGCCGGGTTCATCTACCCCGTCGCCGGCACGATGGTGACGATGCCGGGGCTTCCGGGGTCGCCTCGCGCCCTGGACGTCGACGGCGCGGGCAACATCCTGGGGCTTTAGGCCCCGGAGCCGTTGGCCGGCTCGTTACGTCAGCAAGTGCTGATGTCGCGCTGAATTGCCGGTACATCGGGCCTCTCCTATAATGGGGGCGTTAGCTCAGCTTGAGGCGCGTGGCCATGTCGGAGATGTTCAACGTCCTGACGCCCGATGAGGCGTTCCAGGTGCTTAAGCAGCATCTGTCGCCGCTCCGTGAGCGAGAGGTGGTGCCGTCGGCAGAGGCCCTGGGACGAATCACGGCAGAGGAAGTCCGCTCCCCGGAGGACCTTCCCGCGTTCCCCAGGTCGACGATGGACGGCTACTCCGTTCGCTCGCAGGACACCTATGGGGCCACCGAGGCGGTGCCGGCCTACCTGGAGGTTGTAGGCGAGGTTGCTACGGGCGAGGCCTCCACCGTGGAGCTGGGGCGAGGGCAGGCGGCCAAGGCCTACACGGGCGGCATGCTGGCCGGCTCGGCCGATGCAGTGGTAATGGTCGAGCGCACGCAGCAGGTCGACGAGACTACCATCGAGGTCGTTCGTGCCGTGGCGCCCGGTGAGAACGTCGTCAACGTCGGCGAGGACGTTCGCCGTGGAGACGCGGTGCTCCCGCCGGGCCATCTGATCCGACCGCAGGACATCGGGGGACTGATGGCCCTTGGCCTCACGGATATCGCCGTGACGCGCCGGCCTCGAGTCGCCATAGTCTCCACGGGCGACGAGCTGGTGCCACCGGCCGGCAATCCGGGTCCCGCCCAGATTCGAGACGTCAACACCTACACGGTGTCCTCGCTGGTGTCGCAGGCCGGGGGAATCCCGATGCCGGTGGGGTTGGTCGCCGATGAGTACGAGGCGCAGCGCGAGGCCGCCATCCGAGGCCTGGACACCGCCGATGTTCTGGTCTTCTCCGCCGGGAGCTCGCTCAGCAGCCGCGACCTGACCGCCGCTGTCATCGACGCGCTGGGGGCGCCGGGAGTGCTGGTCCACGGCATCTCGATCAAGCCCGGCAAGCCTACCATCGTGGGCGTGGTGGACGGCAAGCCCGCATTCGGACTGCCGGGAAATCCGGTGTCGGCGATGGTCGTGTTCGGGCTGCTGGTGCGTCCGACCATAGCCTTGCTGAGCGGCCTGACGGGCGTCGTCGAGCGACCCACAGTAGTAGCTACGCTGACGCGAGACATTCCGTCGTTGGCTGGCCGGGAGGACCACGTCGAGGTCCACCTGGTCCACGAGGATGGCCGGATAGACGCCGAGCCGGTCTTCGGAAAATCCAACCTGATCTTCACGCTGATGCGCGCCGACGGCACGGTCAAGGTACCGCTGGACAAGGGGGGCCTGTACGCCGGCGAGCAGGTCGAGGTGAGCTTGTATTAGCGGCCAGGTTGATGGAAGCATAGTACGTCGGTGTGGATCATGTCCCTCAAGCTAGGATCTGGTCTCGCATGAAGTTGACGAACCGGACGGTCTCAGGGTAGGTCGCGGTATGATCTACCTGCTCTTCTCGCCACGCCTGGCGCCATTCGAGGGCACTCTGGATCAGCCTGGACCACTCAGGCAGCTCCTCCTGCGTCCATAAAGCGGCCTGTCTCTTAGACACTTGCTCGCCGTTCTTGTGGGTATACAGGGCTCTGCACATCGTCAGAATTGCGTACGCTTGTTCATTGCGTCTCGGCCTGAGCTCTATCCCACCACCCCACGCTGCCGCATGGTCTCGAACAGCCTGGACGAACTCCGCATGTGTAATCGGGTCGATAATCGCCTTCGGCGGAGGGCCGAACAGCGCCACGCCTCTCTCGCGCACCATGTACCAGTTCATGAGCCAGTCTTCTCCTGCTTCCTTAACGTGGAACGGCTCACCGGGGCTGATTACCGCCATATTGTTACTCTGCACCCTGAACGTTCTCAACCCCGTTACCGATAGATAAGCTACTTCGATGCGGTCCTCCCACGCTTTGTTATCGCGCGCAAGGTCGCGGTGCATTTTTCGCAGCTCTTCCAGCTCGGTGTCGTTTAGATCGCACAAGGTGGCAGCCAACAAATCAATATCACTGGTGACAAAGTCGAAATCTCCCGTCGTAAGCGACCCGTACAGGTACAATCCGACAAGTCTCTCTCGAAGAATGTGTCGCATCTGGGAGAGAAGGCTGTCCAGAATCTCGTTGATGTCTGGGTAGGCTGTTTCTTGCATGGCCCAAGTATACTTACTTTTAGGCCCATTCCGTTTGGTTACGTAAATGATGCGAGTTTGGGCGGTGTGTACGGTGTCGCGGCCATTTGGAAGCATCCGCGGCGGCTAAACTGATGAGCGGCTCACCACGATGACGGGCAGAAGGCACGGCAGACGCTACTACCTCGAAGACGTTCCCCTCGAGGAGGCTACCTCGAGGTTCCACCGGGCGTTGGACGAAGCCGGGGCTCTGAGTCTCTGCGCCTCCGAACAGGTTGCGCTGGCGGAGGCGATCGGCAGAGTCACCGCTGAGCCCATCTGGGCCAAGGCCTCGTCGCCCCACTACGACTCGGCGGCGATGGACGGGGTGGCAGTCAGGTCTGGCGATACGGTCGGCGCGACCGAGACCTCTCCGGTTAGGCTCACGATCGGTGAGGGCGAGCAGGCCGCATGGGTCGACACGGGCGACCCGATTCCGGCGGGCTACGACGCCGTCATCATGGTGGAGCACGTTCACGAGGTGGATGGCTCCACCATCGAGATTCAGGCGCCGGTCGCACCCTACCACGACG
>JADFIF010000096.1:3664-11906 GCA_022566795.1 Chloroflexota bacterium | reverse complement strand
GGCCTACCCGCGTCACGGCTTCCTCCGCCTCACGCATGGCCCTGCCAAAGCTGCCCTCGGGACCTCCAGCCTCGTAGCGACGCGTAATCGCCTTGACGAACTGCTCGATCTGCGGCAGCGTGTTCCTTCTGAGGACATATACGGGTTTGCCGTGTTTTTCGGCGGCCTGAAGCGCGTGAGTCCGGCGCCTGTAGTAGTTCTTTGTGGTCAGCAGCAGGTCAGCATGCTCGATGTCGGATACCAGCTCCACCCTTGCGTTGGTCGTCCTGACCGCCTGCTGAAGCTTGCCCTTGTTGACGCCGTAGGGTAGCAGGTGGGTCACCGCCCGTGGAGCGTCGACCTCGTCCTCGTACTCCGGCTCCGGCTCTTTGAACCCGTCCCCGGCCTCGACAACTCCGACGTTTCGGCCGTTCACAGGCTGAGACACCCGGGGCTCGATTCGTTGGATGGTGCCCTCGCGGTCGATGGAGCGCGTCTCGGGGTTCGCCCTGAACCCTCGCAGTATCTGGTCCACGACCTCGGCGACGTCGGGATGCACGGCCAGCCTGTTCCAGCCCTGTATCTCCACAAGGATGTCGAAGGTGGGAGGCGCTCTGCGCTCGAGGACCGTCTTCTGTGTGCGGCGGCGACGTGCCTCGTCGTCTCCCAGCGTGACCGCATGCACACCTCCGACCAGGTCGGCGAGCGTCGGATTCGCGATGAGGTTCTCGAGGGTGTTGCCATGGGCCGTGGCGACCAGCTGGACGCCGCGCTCGGCAATCGTGCGCGAGGCGTTGGCATCCATCTCCGTGCCGATCTCGTCGATTATGATGACCTCGGGCATGTGGTTCTCGACGGCTTCGATCATGACCGAATGCTGGAGGGCCGGTGTCGAAACCTGCATCCGCCGGGCGCTGCCTATGCCGCGATGAGGGATGTCGCCGTCTCCCCCGATCTCGTTCGAGGTGTCGACCACGATGACGCGCTTGCGGGCGTCGTCGGCAAGGACTCGCGCCACCTCGCGGAGCATCGTCGTCTTACCGACGCCCGGCTTGCCAAGCAGCAGCACGCTCTTGCCAGTCAGGATGAGGTCTTCGATGATGCGGATCGTGCCATACACCGCGCGTCCGATCCGCAGCGTGAGGCCGACTATCTTCCCCCTTCGGTTGCGAATCGCGGAGATGCGATGGAGGGTTCGCTCGATGCCCGCGCGGTTGTCGTCCCCGAAATGGCCGATGCGGTCGAGGACGTACTGGATGTCCTCCTCGGTGACCTCGCGCGAATCGAGGGAGATGGTGTCCGTGGCGAACCGGGCCTCTGGCTCCCGCCCGAGATCCAGAACGACCTCCAGCAGCTCTTCAATGTCATCTCGACGTTCAAGCGGCTCTCTTATGTGGGCTGGCAGCTTCTCAGTCAGCGAGTCGAGATCTGTATCGATTCGTTCTTGCACTTAGGCGCCGGTACCTCTCAATCTTGTCTGGCCGATCTGGGGCTGGTTCGCCCAGCTACAATATAGCACCATAAGCGGGGTGCTGGAAAACCCCTTGGCAACACCTTCTCGTCCCTACATGATAACGCCCCGGGTGCGACTGGGTAGGGGCAACCCCCTGTGGTTGCCCAGCGTTAGGGCAGGCACGGGGGCCAGCCCCTACAGATGTATCGCCCGGTAAGGGGTCGAAGTCTCATTTCCCAAGCCCTCCACGAGGTCGTCTGTTCAGGCGGACGCGGTGGTCCGAACCCGCGTCCCGTCTTCTACGGACACCGTCGTGCGCTTGACCAGCGACACGAAATCGCCTGCGGTGACGAACCCCCTCGCCGCCAGGAGCTGGGCGAGTCCAGTCTGGTGCTCCGCCACGAGGCAGCGGGCCTGTTCGTTGCTGGGCGCCCCGCCGAGGCCGAAGTCCAGCAGGGCCGCGAGCCGCGACGCGTGATCGGGGTGGGCCTCGACCTCCAGTAACGTGATGCCTTTCCCGAGGGTCCGTCTGAGCCAGCCCACGATGGCCCCGTTCTCCTCTACCACCCACTCGTCGTGGGAGCCCTCCGAGCGAGGTCGGGACGACTTCCACTGGTCCAGGGTCATGCCGATGAGGTGCCGGGCCTCTGCCGGTGTCGCCGCGTTATAGAGGCGGAACATACCGTGGTCGTCGGCCGGCGTCCTGTCGCGGACCTCGTTTGGGCGCTCGTTGAGACCGCCTCGTGGCCGCGGCCCTAGGCCGCCGTCCGGGCGGCTGAACAGCGTTTCCGCCAGGCACGGGAAGAACCCGCTCACCCTGGCGGCATCGACCAACGGGTCTTTTGTTGCGAGACGCAGGAAGATGGCTTGGCCGCCGCGGGATGCCGCTGCCCGCGATAGCGCGTCCAGGACATCTGTGAGACCCTCGCCGGTGCCTTCGAGGTACAGCTCGACGATCTCCCAGCTCGTGGGGCCGGAGCGCTGTTTCATCGCGGCGACGACGGAGGGATGAAGCCCGCGCCGCGCCATCCAGACGACAGAAGAGGATTGTGGCGCAAGCCCCAGCTTGGCAAGCTCCAAGAGGGGATGAGTCGGACCAGCGCGGCCAAAGGCCCTTAGCGGAAAGGCCCTGTTGGGTCCGCCAGGAAGCCCAAAGACGCTGCACCGCAGGACGTCCAGCGGATTGAGCCGACCTGCCGTAGCCTGGTTGTTCCTAGTTTGCCCCTTCGACAATCCGAACAAACATCTCGTGGATTCGGGTATCGTCGGTCAACTCCGGATGAAAAGCGGTAGCGAACAAGCGATCCTGCCTGACCGCTACGGGGCGGCCGTCGTCCAAGCTCGCCATCACCCTCACGCCATCGCCGATCTTCTTCACGGCAGGGGCCCGGATGAACACCCCGTGAAACGGGGGACCTTCGAGCTCCTCGACGGTCAAATCTTGCTCGAAGCTGTCGAACTGTCGGCCGAAGGCGTTGCGGCTCACGCGAATGTTCATGAGGCCCAGCGGCTCAGGGCGACGGTCGCTCAAGGAGCTGGCGATCACAATCATTCCCGCGCACGTGCCCCAAATGGGCATTCCCGCCTTTGACTTTGCCTTCAGCGTCTTCCGAAAGCCGTAGATGTCGATGAGCTGTACGATGGTGGTGCTTTCCCCGCCGGGTATTATCAGCCCGTCTACATCGTCAAGCTGGTGGGGGAGCCTTATCTCAGGTGCATCTACTCCGATGCGCTCGAGAACCTGGCGATGCTCCAGGAAATCTCCCTGGATGGCCAGCACCCCTACCCTGGGCAAATTACCACCCTCTGGTCGCCAGCTTCTCCTCTTCGGGCATGGTCCTGACGTCGAGGCCGGCCATGGCGTCTCCAAGGCCTCTTGAGACTTCCGCTACGATAGAGGCGTCGCGGAAGTGGGTTGTGGCCTTGACGATGGCCTCGGCCATGCGCTGTGGGTTCTGGGACTTGAAGACCCCGGAACCGACGAAGATACCGTCGACTCCAAGCTGCATCATCAGCGCCGCGTCGGCCGGCGTAGAGACTCCGCCGGCGGCGAAGTTGACGACGGGCAGCTTGCCTGTCTCATGGATCTCCTTGACCAGGTCGTAGGGGGCTCGCAGGTCTCTAGCGGTCGCCATCAGCTCGTCCTCGCCCATGCCTTGAATCCGCCGTATCTCGCCCAACACCCTTCGGGCGTGTCTAACGGCCTCGACGATGTTGCCGCTGCCGGCCTCACCCTTGGTGCGGATCATCGCGGCGCCCTCGCCGATGCGTCGAAGCGCTTCGCCAAGGTCTCGGCAGCCACAGACGAAGGGCACCGTGAAGGCGGTCTTTTCGATGTGATTTTCCTCGTCCGCCGGTGTTAGAACCTCCGACTCATCGATGTAGTCGACGCCCAGCGCCTGGAGCACCTGTGCCTCGGCGAAGTGGCCTATGCGCGCTTTGGCCATCACCGGAATGGTGACCGCTTCGATGATCGCGGCAATCATCGTAGGGTCGGACATTCGGGCCACGCCACCGGCGCTTCGGATGTCGGAGGGGACGCGTTCGAGTGCCATCACGGCTACGGCGCCCGCATCCTCGGCGATTTTCGCATGGTCGGCCGTCACGACGTCCATGATGACCCCGCCCTTGAGCATCTGGGCAAGCCCAGCCTTGACTCGCCAGGTTCCAGTCTCGGTCTTCGTATCGACTGCCATGCGCGCCCTCCGTTCGAGAATAAGCCCCTCGGGCTCTACGCCGTATTATACGCCCGCCGCCGAGGGGTTAGCAAACGCCTTCTAGGCCATTTTCAGCGGTCCGGCCGAAGGGCTCGGACGGCGGCGAGTGCCCATGCGCAACTACAGAGGTCGGAACCAATCGGAAAACCGCTTGGCGAGCATCTCGTCGCCCGCAACGGCAAGCCGTCCTCTGCGAATGTAGCGGGAGAATGGCAACCGGCCAACCATCGACAGAAGATATGTGCTCGCATCGCACCGAAACGTCACGTCGGCGTCCCGCGTCGATGGCGGGGCGATGCCCACGCCGTCTTCGGAGATCATCACGTCTCGCGAGTCCGCCGGTGCGTCTTCAAGCAAGAAGCGGTAGGTAACCGGCCGGGCAGGCGCGCTCCCGCTTCGGAGTCTCGCGGCGATACCCTCCTCTGCCCAGGCCTTGACGAACGGAATCGCCAGCTCGCTCAACCGCGCCCATCGATCGATACCGTATCGGATGTCCCAGCCGTGTATCGCCAGCTCGACAGCGCGTTCGTCGATGAGAGCCGAGATAGGCGACTCACCGGCGTGGGTCCAGGCCGGCAAATGATAGCTTTCGTGCGCAAGCTCTACGAAGATGCTGTTGAGCTCTTTGCAGGTGGCGTTGAACTCGGGGATCAGGTCTTCGCCGTAGGCTTCTCTGAGGCGCACGATATGGTCGACGCCGTCCGCTCCGCATAGCGGGACGTAGGCCATCGGAGGAGACAGCTCGGCTCGTAGCGCTCGCCTGATGACCATGGCTTGACCCAGCGAGCCGTATATCAGGTGGGCCACCACATCGGCGAGATTCCACTGCCCGCAGCCGCTGGGATAACGCTCGGCGTCCCGCCAGATGTCGCTCGGCATGGAATGGAGGTCTGCGGCCAGCTCGTTTGACAGCCCCCGCACGAGCTGAATACGGTCCCGCACCACCGTTGCCGCGTCAATGGTGTGGTTCATCGCGGGCCGAGAGAGCGGCGGCTCGTTTTCGCGGGCGACCCCATAACCGGTAGCCTAGGGACCCTTTCGACCATCTTTACGTCGCCTTGGTTGCCCCTTGTGCCGAGACGTAGTGGAAAGTTTTTCCGGCAGAGGGGATTATCCGCCCGTCACTTCCTGTATTTCAACCCGCATCGACGATTCGGCGAAACTCCAGCGCATCATGCTGGCCTGCTGATCGGGACGTGGGCTGGAGCCATCTCCGTGGAACTTAAGCCCCCGGGAACCACCGTTGGAATTCGAGCGCCAGCCTGTTATCGCCCTGGGTGGTTAATCTGTCGGCAGAAATGGCGGTATCGGTGCTGAGACGTCCGAACGCGATAAGAATGAAGGTCTCCGCGTCGCAGTGCAAGGTGACGTCGGCTTTCCCCGTTCCAGCGGGCTCCATGCTGGCCTTGTCGCCCTCTACCAGAATGTCCCTACTATTGGCGCACACTCCTGTCAGCTCAAAGCGGTAGCGAATGGGTGCGGGCAGTCTCGGGCCAGGACTAAATATCCATTTCGTCAGCTGCTCTCGAACGACATCCATTAAGACAGGTACGGTCTCTTCGGACAGATGTGCTTCGGGCTCAAGCCTGGAGCGGATGTCCCACCCGTGAATAGCCAGCTCTGAAATCCACACGTCAGGGCGAAAACGCATCGAGGCGATCCCAATCGAGACGTAGTAGCTCGGTTTATCCCAGTCCTGAGGGCCCAGAGTGGCCAGCAATTGGTCCAACTGGTCCTTTGCTTTGCTAAAATCGGATAACACCCGGTTTCCTAGTCTCTCCCGCCTAGAAAGTACTCGCTGTGCGCTGCCCTCCGCGAATACGGCCGCATTGACTGATCCAGGAGCCGGTAGACCTTCCGGAGGCGATGAGTCCCCCCGCAAACTTCGGTGAGTCCGTTCTGTGTAACTCTGAGCGACCCCCACAAGATGGGCTACCACGTCCCGCACCTCCCAGCGGTCGCAGGCGCTGGGCTTGCTCCAGGCCTCCGCGGACAGGGAGCTAAGATACTCGTTGAGCCGCTCCGACTCGGCAGACGCTATCTTTACCCGTGCTTCCGGTGAGTCCATGTTCTCCCTTCTTCGCCAGGCTCACGATCTACGCCTCTGAATCAGGACCCTGAGATTGAGCCAATTTGAAGCCGGTGAGCATGCTTCCCTCTCACTGCTGACCGGACGGCGTTGCTCGTCTTGGCCTTGGGACTCTCGCGCGCGAGGTGGGCCGTTTCCCACCAGCTGATAATGCATACATATCCCATCGTTGTCGGCCTATGGCACCTTGACGTTCCTCGGCTTTAGGACGATGGCTTTAGGACGACTCAATCTGGGCGTCCATGTTGGGGCGCCGATTGGCGGCCCGAATTCGCCTGTCGGCCCCATACCAGTTTTCAATCTAGGTGCCAACGGGGAGCCACAAAATGTTGAACGCTATGATTTCATCGGCCTACTAGAGGCCCTTGTCTGCCAGGAACGCGGCAAGGTCGGCGGTGCGGCAGCTATACCCCCACTCGTTGTCGTACCAGCCCACCACCTTCACCATATTTCCACCCATGGACATGGTCGACAGGCTGTCGATGATGCAGCTGTGCGGGTTCTGTTTGAAGTCGCTGCTGACCAGCGGCTCGGTGCAGTATTCGAGGATGCCGCTGAGGCTGTTGTTGGCCGCCTCCTCGTAGGCGCCGTTGATGTCGTCGACGCTGGCGTCTCGGTCGAGAAGGGCTACGAAGTCGGTAACGGACACGGTGGCGGTTGGGACACGGAAGGCCATGCCGTGAATCTTGCCGTTGAGCTCGGGCAATACGAGCCCTACGGCTCGCGCGGCGCCGGTCGTAGTGGGGATGATGTTCTGGGCGGCAGATCGCGCTCGCCTGAGGTCCTCGTGCACCTGGTCGAGAATCTTCTGGTCGTTGGTGTAGGCGTGGATGGTGCTCATGAGACCGCGCTCGACCCCGAAGTTGTCGTGCAGCACCTTGACCATGGTGGCTATACAGTTCGTCGTGCAGGAGGCGTTGGATATGATGTTGTGACGTTCAGGATCGTACTCGCCATCATTTACGCCGAGGACGATGGTCATGTCCTCACCCTTCGCCGGCGCCGATATGATCACCTTTTTGGCGCCACCCTCGCGATGGCCTCCGGCCCTGCCGGCATCGGTGAAAAACCCGGTGGACTCGACGACCACGTCCACGCCCATGTCTCCCCACGGGAGCTTGGCGGGGTCGCGGTCCGAGAGCACCTGGACCGACCGGCCGTCGATGATGATGCTGTCGTCGGTGGCCTCGACGGTACCGGGGTAGATGCCATAGTTGGTGTCGTATTTGAACAGATGGGCGTTAGTCTTGGTGTCGGTCAGGTCGTTGACTGCCGCGACCTCGAGCTTGTCGGGATGCCGCTCTAGAATGGCCCTCAGCACCTGCCGACCGATGCGGCCAAAGCCGTTGATTCCCACACGAGTTGCCATGCTGGTTCCCCCTAGTTCAGTTCACAGATTTGCTCGCATTCCCCAGTCACTATGTAATCCGACATATGGCTCGCCAGGCAGGCATTCGGGGTAGGATGCCCCCTCATAGCCCAAAATGCGCGTAGACTGCGCGGCCGGCGAATCTGGCGTCGTCGCCTAGCTCCTCCTCGATGCGCAATAAGCGGTTGTACTTGGCGGTGCGCTCTCCGCGCGCCGGAGCCCCGGACTTGATCTGGCCCGCGCCCGTGGCCACCGCAAAGTCCGCGATGGTGGTGTCCTCTGTTTCGCCTGATCGATGGCTGAGGACCGTCCCCCAACCGGCGGCCTTCGCCAGCTCCATCGCCTCCAGCGTCTCCGTCACCGTGCCGATCTGATTGGGCTTGACCAGCAGCGCGTTCCCGGCGCCGAGGTCTATTCCCCTCTTGATGCGATGGGGGTTGGTCGTGAGCAGATCGTCCCCCACGAGCTGGACAGTCGAGCCGAGCCGCTGCGTCATCGATGTCCAGCCGGCCCAGTCCTCCTCGGCCATTCCGTCCTCGATGCTGATGATGTGGTACGCGCTCGCCCAGCGCTCGTAACGGTCGACAAGCTCGCCGGGCTCGAGCACCGTTCCCTCCCTGGGTAGCTCGTAGCGC
>JADFIF010000096.1:0-3565 GCA_022566795.1 Chloroflexota bacterium | reverse complement strand
CGGCCCAGTCCTCCTCGGCCATTCCGTCCTCGATGCTGATGATGTGGTACGCGCTCGCCCAGCGCTCGTAACGGTCGACAAGCTCGCCGGGCTCGAGCACCGTTCCCTCCCTGGGTAGCTCGTAGCGCCCATCGCCGCTCGACGACAGCTCCGAGGCCGCCACGTCAAGGGCGATGAAGACCTGATCGCCGAGCGTGTAACCGGCCTCGGACACGGCGTCGCGGAGCAGGTCGAGGGCATCTTGGTTCGACGCCAGCGCGGGAGCGAATCCGCCCTCGTCGCCCACGGTCGTCGCCATGCCCTGCGAGCGCAGCGTGGCCTTGAGAGTCTGGTAGATCTCGACGCCTGCGCGGAGCGCTCTCCTGAACGAATCGAATCCCGCGGGCACAATCATGAACTCCTGGAAATCTGTCGAGCCCTCCGCGTGCCTTCCGCCGTTGATGATGTTGAGCATAGGCACGGGCAGCGTCAGTGGGGCACCCTTAGCCAGGTGCCTGTAGAGTGGGACGCCTTCGCTTCGCGCGGCGGCGTGCGCGATGGCCATCGAGACGCCAAGGATGGCATTGGCGCCGAGTCTCGACTTGTTTTCGGTGCCGTCGAGATCGATGAGGGCTCTATCCAGTGCCGACTGGTCTAAGACGGAGCGTCCCGCGAGCTCAGATGCGATGATCTGCCGAACATTCGCGACGGCCTGTCGCACCCCGAGGCCGCCAAAGCGGTGCGAGTCTGCGTCGCGGAGCTCGTGCGCCTCGGTGGCCCCGGTGCTGGCGCCCGAGGGCACGGCAGCCCGACCGCAAGCGCCGTCCGAAAGCCCGACGTCCACCTCGACGGCAGGCGTACCTCGAGAGTCGAGGATCTCCCGGGCTGTGATGCTGGTAATGGTGCTCATCAGCGCGCTGGACCTTAACCTTGCGGACGCCCGACGGCTACGAGCGCTTTGTCGACCGCGTCAGCCGGGTCGGCAGCCCAGACGATGGCCCCGTCGGCGCTGCCCTCACGGCTCAGGTCCCACGTCCGCAGTCCGACGACCTTCTGGCCGTCGCCTAGGGCGTGGCCTATCTCGGAGAGGGTGCCGTAGGCGCCTCCGACCGCGATGACCGCCCTGCCGGTCTTGACGACGATCACATTCCTCGCATATCCGAGGCCGGTGCAGATGGGAATGTCCACCCAGGCGTTGGCCTCCGCGGGGTCGCTGCCGGGCAGGATGCCTATCGTAGTGCCGCCCGCGGACTTGGCGCCTCGGCACGCAGCTTCCATGACGCCCCCTAGTCCTCCGCAGACGATGGTCGCTCCGCGTCTCGCGAGCTCGGCGCCAACCTGCTCCGCCAGCTCGGCGATTTCAGCGGTTGGTCGACCGGCGCCGATGACCGAAATTATCAGCATACCGCCTCGTCGCCTTGCCAAGATGCACTCGATTATATCATCGGCGCCGTTGCCAGCCCAGACAGGCGAGTCATGGGTAGTGTCCTAATTTGATTTTCTGACGAGGCGCAGAATAATCACTGGAGGACCTTGTACAAATGAAGGTCGGGTAATTTGCATGTCGACTACTTCCCACCCTTCCTTCTCTTTCTCCGCGACACGTTCATTGAATTCGGTTTCCTTCTTCCGCAGGTTGCCGCCTAAACTAAGAATCAATACCATAAGGATTACCTCCGAGACTTATTGTTGTTCCTGAACAATCGCCGCCCTCACAGCGGCCTCCGGCGGGTCCTCGGTTTGATTTAGGACTGGATGCCCCGGGCGCCGCACCAGTTCGGGCTCGTCGACGACGTGAAGCTGAACCATGCAGGGCGTTATCTCGGCCCATCGAAGTCCGGCCTCGACTACGAAGTCGGCTGGCAACGGATCGGGACCCACAAAGTGGCGTCGCTGGAGTATAACGCTACGCAGCCAGCGCGAGGAGCCAGGCCCCCCAACCCACCAGCACCGAGCCGGTGGCCCAGCTAAGCAGGTTTCCCCGAGTGCCCCTCGGCGTTACCTTTTCGAGCAGTATGTACGCGGCTATGGCGGCCATCCACAGAAGGTTCATGACGCCGGCGACGAACATGAGGCCCATCAGGAACCAGCAGCAGCCCAGGCAGTATGTCCCATGCCGCAACCCCATGCCGAGCGCGCCGGAATGGCCCTCCCGCCACTCCGACATGATGAAGCCCATAGGCGTCCGGCAGTGGTTCACGCAGACGTACTTGAGAGGTGTCCACTGGAAGACGCCGGCGGCTATGAGCAGCGTCCCGCCAAGCGCGGGAGTCACGCTTCCCATCATGCTGGACATGAGTGTTGCCTGATGCAGACCCCACTGCGATAGAGTCGCGAGCAGGGCGAATCCGGCCCAGACCGCCAGGTAACCGCTCAGGAAGACGCTCGTAGAGACGTAAGGCTGGTTCTGGTTACGCTTGCTCCGGTTGACGCGGGCGAACACGAGGATCACCGGAGCCGCCGTGGGGACCATCATCGCCGTCATCATGGCGGCCCACATGAGGTACATGAGGCCAAAGTCGATGGCGGTCCACGGCACCTGCTGTGCCACCGCCATCGCCCCGGCGCCGGCGGACATGCCTCCCGGCACCGAACCGCCTCGGATGTCCAGCGCCAGGTAGACCATGTAGGCCCACCCCAGCGCGGCTACCGACAGCAGGCCTACGAGTACGACGCCGCGGTCGCGCCGAAGGACCCCCTCGAGAAAGGCGCCCTGCCGCAAGAAAGTCGCCTCTTATGGGCCGCTATACGTGAAGGGGGAGAAGAACCCATTCTTGCCGGATAGCTCCCAGTCCATACCATGGTCGTGATAGCTCAGCTTTCCCGACCGCGCGAGGACCATGGGTTCTCCGGGAACAATCCCGAGGGGATTCCCACTTATCTTGACCTCGGCGCCGCCTCCTCCCTCGACCCCTGCGACGTCGCCCAACCCCCTCGGAGAGGACCTGTTCGGCTAGCCCCCGTGCTCTTAGGCGATTCACATGCCGCCACCGAAGGTTCACGAGTCGGACACCGAGATTTCACCTCACTATTCACTGCGCGGCTGTAGAGTGTGGTTGGCCTGATTGCGGACTCCATACTCTTTAGTTCGTTTTTTCCCGGGAAAGCGGGGGCTTTCTCAACTTTACAGGAGTGCGGAGCCCGCTTAGCGTAGATGGGGGTAGGCTCAGCGTCTTGGGAGGACCATCTTCCCCCGACATCTGGGACTAATTGCATATTCCCGAGCCTTCTCTGCGTACATAACGTGAAGGTAAAGCCTAACTATTCGAGCCACCCTGCGTTGGGGTAGATAGGGGAATCAGAGTTGCGAGCCGTGGGAGGGACCTGCTCTCTAACGAGTTGGAGAAAGCATGCTTGAGCGTATAGAGGTCGGAACGAACGCGCTCGAAGAGTATCGCGCATTCACGCGGAACGGAGTGGTAGACGAGATCTACGAGCTCGCATCGAGCCTCAGGGGAACTCGTGTCGCCCACATCAACGCTACCGCGAACGGCGGGGGCGTGGCGGAGATTCTCCGGTCGCTCGTGCCCTTGTACAACGATCTGGGGATCGAGACCGTTTGGCGGGTGATGGAGGGGAGCGATCC
>JADFIF010000095.1 GCA_022566795.1 Chloroflexota bacterium | reverse complement strand
ACATGTGTAATCCCCGGCTGAGAGGTCGATAGGTGACTGCAAGTTGCAGACCATCCATGCTTCATCGCCTTCCGGTTCTTGCCGTCGCCGTCATGTTGACCATAATCGCGACCGCCAGCTGTATAGGTACATCCGACACCGCGACGAACGAATTAGAGGACGAGCCACTCTCGACTGAGGGGGATGAGGCGTTTACAGGCCTCCCGGAAGATATCACGGCATACATGAGCAAAACCTTCCCCGCTCTGGGTTCTGTAGCCGACGCCTACTTCGAGTGGGAAGCTCGTAGTGCCGAAAGGTCGCGCGCGATTAGCAATCTCCTGACTAGCCTTGACCCAGAGTCCGTCCGCAAGGCAATCGAGGCGGAAAACGAGGCCTTAGCGACAGCGCACAAACTCGCGCGTCAGACCTTGGCAGAGTTCAGGACCATCGTTCCACCCAAGAGATGCGAGGAAGCCCATCGGCTGACAACAGAGTCGCTGGCTCTGATGGAGCAAGGACTGAGCGACCTCTACGAATGGCTGACAGGGCCTCCCAACCCAGACAAGGGCCAGCGAGCACTCCGGCTGCTTGAGGAGTCGGCCGATCTCAATGACCAGAGCGACCCTTGGTTGGCTCGTTGCATCTCCGGGTAATGACGGGGGTCTGCCCGGTCATAGCAGAGCGGGTTCGCCTGGGCTCCCCTCGCGACTAGGGGGCTTTTGTCGTGCAATAGGTCCCCCTGGGCCATTCTCATTCGCGGGAGTTTGCACTTGCCTCCCCGCCGAACGACGCCCGGCCGCTGGTAGTGTCCTAATTTGAATCCGGCTCCAATAACGCTTCATGAATGCGTTGCCTCCCGATGGGAGGCCCGAAATCAATCAGATACAGGGGTTCACTTGACCATTCCAATCGCTCATTAGGGCCTGCGAATTGGGCGCCGGGACCCGTCCCTGGATCGACCTCAATCACTGTCCCCTCGGCTCCTCGGTATTCGTCTGTCACCCCTCTATCTACTGGAATGTAGACCTTGTCGCCAACCTCAAACCCGGGTTCTGTCATTTGAGTCTCTCCTCTTCGACGATAGCCACCCTCACAGCGGCATCCGCGAGTCCACCGGCCCCTGATGTATCACGGTCGCGTATCGGCCGCTTCTCGGTGTCGTTGACGGCATGAGACCACGCATAGCAGCGCGTCGCCGTAGGATGGCCCTATAGGTCAGCACCTCCACAGTGCCCTGCCAGACAGTCTGGCCCCTTGAAGGTCTGCCCACCCAAGGTCTCAGCCGTGGACAAGAGGCGCATCGTCGGCAACCCTAATATGGATAAGGTCTCCACATCCTACATGAAGCGGAACAACCTCACAATGCGAATGGCGATGCGCAGATTTACGCGATTGACCAACGCATTTGGCACGAAGGTCGAGAATCTGAAGGCGCCCGTGGGGCTCCACTTCGCCTACTACAACCTGGTGCGGTCACACGGCTCGGTGCTGGTGACGCCCGCCGAGGCTGCCGGCGTGACCCGCCGAGCATGGTCGCTTCAAGAGCTTATCGAGCTTTCAAATTAGGACACTACCCGGCCGCTCAGGCATGAGCCCCAATGGCGGCAAAGCGCTATAATTACGCTTGCCATGCCGCTCTCCTTGTTTCACCCCATCGTCGAGCAGTGGTTCCGCGGCCGCTTCGGCGAGCCGACGGAGGCGCAGGCCCTGGGCTGGCCCGCGATAGCCCAGGGACGGCACACGCTGATCTCGGCGCCCACCGGATCGGGCAAGACCCTCGCCGCGTTCATGACCTGCATCGACGGCCTGGTGCGGGCCGGTCTGAATGGCGGCCTGCCCGAGCGAACCCAGGTCGTCTACGTATCGCCGCTGAAGGCCCTCTCCAACGACATCGAGCGCAACCTCACCGAGCCTCTGGCCGAGATCACTGAGCTGGCCGAGCGCAGTGGCACGCCGCTGCCAGAGATACGCATGGGCGTACGCACCGGCGATACGCCGGCGAGCAAGCGGCAGGCGATGGCGAAGAGGCCTCCCCATATCCTCATCACGACGCCCGAATCCCTCTACATTCTGCTGACGTCTCAGAGCGGTCGGGAGTCTCTGCGCCAGGTCCAGACGCTGATCCTCGATGAGCTGCACGCGGTGGCGGGCAACAAGCGCGGCTCGCATCTGAGCCTGTCGGTCGAGAGGCTTTGCGCCCTCTCGGAACATCCGGTTACCCGCATCGGCCTGTCGGCGACTCAAAGGCCCATCGAGGAGGTGGCGCGGTTTCTGGTGGGCTCCGCCAGTATCGACGCGAACGGCACTCCCGATTGCGTGATAGCCGATACGGGCCACGCCCGTGAGATGGACCTGGGCCTGGAGCTAACCGACGACGAGCTCGGCCCCATCGCGACGCACGAGCAGTGGGGACGCGTGCTGGACCGCATGGCCGAGCTGGCCAACGCCCATCAGACCACGCTCGTCTTCGTCAACACTCGACGGCTGGTCGAGCGAATCGCCTATCAGCTCACTCTTCGAATGGGTGAGGAGGCGGTCGTCGCCCACCACGGCAGCCTGGCCCAGAAAACGCGACGGGACGCCGAGCAGCGACTCAAGGAAGGCAAGGTCAAGGTCTGTGTGGCCACCTCGTCGCTCGAGCTCGGTATCGACATTGGCGCCGTGGACCTGGTGGTCCAGGTCGGCTCGCCTCGGTCGATAGGGTTGCTGCTACAGCGCGTCGGCCGGTCCGGCCATACGTTGCGCGGCACGCCCAAGGGCCGGCTGTTTCCGCTGACGCGAGACGAGCTGCTGGAGTGCATGGCGCTCATCCGGGGCTTCCGGCGCGGCAACCTCGACAGGCTCAAGATACCGCCCTGGCCTCTCGACGTGCTGGCGCAGCAGATCGTGGCGGAGTGCGCGTCGGCCGAGTGGGGCGAGGATGAGCTGAGAGAGCTCTGCGGCCGCGCGTATCCCTACCGGGACCTGCCCAGGGAGCGCTTCGACCAGGTCGTCGACATGCTGTCTCAGGGCGTGGCGTCCCGGCACGGCCGGCGCTCCGCCCACATACACCACGACGCCATCAACGGCCGGCTCAAGGGCCGGCGCGGCGCACGGCTGGCCGCCCTGACCAGCGGCGGCGCCATTCCCGACAACGCCGACTACGACGTCGTCGCGGAGCCTGACAACACCTTCGTCGGCACGGTGAACGAGGACTTCGCCATCGAGAGCATGCGCGGCGACGTTTTTGTCCTGGGCAACACCTCGTGGCGTATTCGGCGCGTGGAGAGCGGCCGGGTGCGCGTCGAGGATGCGCAGGGCGCATCGCCCTCGATACCGTTCTGGCTGGGCGAGGCGCCCGGCAGGACGATCGAGCTCTCCGACGAGGTGTCGGACCTTCGCCAGGAGATATACACTCGTCTCGGCCAGAGCTCCGGCGAGCAGTGGCTCGTCGACGAGCTCGGCGTCTCCCGCGAGGCGGCGGAGCAGGCCTGCGCCTACATCGCCGAGGGCGTCCGCATCCTGGGCACCGTGCCGTCGAAACAGCGCATCGTCGCCGAGCGTTTCTTCGATGAGTCGGGAGGGATGCAGCTCATCATCCACTCGCCCTACGGCGCGAGGATCAATCGAGCGTGGGGGATGGCCCTTCGCAAAGAGATCTGCAGGACCTTCGACTTCGAGCTGCAGGCGGCCGCGACGGACGACGGCATCAACTTCTCGCTGGGCCCGTCGCTGTCCTTCCCGCTATCGGACATCTTCAGGTACGTCAACGCCGCCAAGGCCGAGAAGGTGCTGACTCAGGCCATCCTGCAGGCGCCGCTCTTCGGCCTCCGATGGCGCTGGGACGCCTCTCGCTCGCTGGCGTTGCTCCGGTTCTCGGGCGGCCGAAAGGTACCCCCGCCGCTGCAGCGAATGCGGTCGGACGACCTGTTGGCCTCGGTGTTTCCCGCTCAGGTCGCCTGCCAGGACAACGCGCCTCCGGGCGACGTCGAGGTCCCTGACCATCCGCTGGTCTTCGAGACGATGCGCGACTGCCTCACGGAGGCCATGGACGTCGAGGGCCTCAGGGCGCTGCTGACAGGAATCGAGCGCGGCGACGTGGAGATCTTCGCGAGAGACACCACTCAGCCCTCGGTCTTCTCCCACCAGATCCTGAACGCCATGCCATACGCCTTCCTCGACGACGCCCCTCTCGAGGAGCGCCGGTCGAGGGCCGTCGCCCTGCGACGAGCGCTGCCGGAGGATTCCCGCGAGCTGGGTACCCTGGACCCGGACGCCATCCGCGACGCGGCTCAGGATGCATGGCCGGTCGTTCGGGACGCCGATGAGCTGCACGACGCGCTGCTAACGCTGGGGCTGCTGCCCGAGGCGGACATCGGAAGGGGCGCCACTGGGGTGGAGGCCGAGCGATGGCCCGAGTGGTTCGATGCGCTGCTGGCGGACCGCAGGGCAGTCGTCGCCCAATACGGCGCCCAAGGGGAAGAGCGCAAGACGGCGTGGGTAGCCTCCGAGAGCGTGCCCCTGGTGTCCGCGGCCTTGGCGGACGTCACCTTCGACCCCGAGCCGCCGCCCCTGCCGCGAGCCGTTCGCGTTCCGACCGAGGATGAAGCGCTTCTCACCCTGGTCCGAAACCGCGTCGAGTCGACAGGGCCATTCACGCCCGCCGAGATTTCAAGCTCTCTGGGAATCACGCTGGGCAATGTGAATATCGCCCTGGCCCATCTGGAGGCGGTGGGCAACATCCTTCGCGGGAGCTTTACGCCGGGGCGCGACGACGAGGAGTTCTGCGACCGCCGAATCCTGGCCAGAATCCACCGCGACACCGTGGCGCGGCTGCGCAAGCAGGTCGAACCGGTGTCCGCCGCGACCTTCGTCCGCTTCCTGTTCCGCTGGCAGCACGGAGAGGAGTCCGCGAGGGTACGGGGTGAGGAAGGGCTTCTGGAGGTCGTCGAACAGCTTCAGGGCTTCGAGGCGGCCTCCGGTGCGTGGGAGTCGGAGATACTCCCGCTGCGGGTCTCCGACTACTCTTCGAGGGCCCTCGACTACCTGTGCATGTCGGGCGAGACAGTCTGGGGCCGTTTCTCTCGCAGACCGGCCGATGGTGATGCCGTCGCGCCGCGCGCCGCACTATCCCGCGGCGTGCCGATCTCGCTGGGACTGCGCGAAGACCTTCCCTGGCTGCTGGAGAACCTGCCGGCCAACGGGCTCGAGTTGAAAGGGGCCCCCGGCGAGGTGCTTTCCTTTCTGGACCGCCGCGGTGCGTCGTTCGTGCCCGACATCGTGGCGGGTACGCGCCGCCTCCCCTCGGAGGTCGAGAACGCCCTCTGGCAGCTTGCGGCGGGGGGCTACGTGACGACCGACGGCTTTGGCCCGTTGCGGGCCCTGGTCGATGGGACGAATAAGCGCGTCCAGAGGAGCTCGCGATTCCGGCGCCAGCCCAGGCGGCGGCTGCCGACGAGCCGCTGGTCGTTGCTGCGGTCCGCCGCCAACGAGTTCCTCGAAGACGGCGCCTCGACCACCGCGACTCCCGATGACGTCGTCGAGGCCCGTGCGTCGCAGCTTCTGATGCGCTACGGCATCGTATTCCCCGAGGTGCTGGCCCGCGAGTCCTCGTCACCTCCATGGCGCGCGCTGCTGCGGGTCTACCGCCGCGCCGAGGCTCGGGGCGAGATTCGCGGAGGCAGGTTCGTGACCGGCTTCGTCGGCGAGCAGTTCGCGCTGCCGGAGGCGCTGGAGCTGCTTCGGACCCTTCGGAACGCCGACCCCGACGGGCGCCTCTCGGTCGTCTCAGGGTGCGACCCTCTAAACCTGGCCGGCGTCCTGACACCCGGCCCTCGAGTGCCTGCGCAGCTCGGCAACCGCGTCGTCTTCCGCGACGGCGTGCCGCTGGCGTCGGTGCGCGGCGGCTCGATCGAGTTTCACTCCGACACCGACGACGCTACACGCGCGGCCGTCATCGAGCGTCTTGGCCCCCAGCGGCGGCAGCTCAACGGGGTGCCGCAGCGCTCGACTGCGGCCGTCGGCCCGTAGGGGCAGACCCCGCGACTGCCCTGGCGCCGGGCAACCACGGGCATTGCCCCTACCCAGGATTAGATCCCCATGATGTTGTAGCCGGCGTCGACGTGGATGATCTCGCCGGTTATCCCGCTGGAGAGGTCGCTGCAGAGGAACAGCGCCGTCTTGGCCACCTCCTCGTGGGTGATGTTGCGCCTCATGGGCGAGCGCTCGGCTGCGATGCGCTTCATATCCCGATAGCGGCCGATGGCCCGCGAGGACAGCGTGTCCAGCGGACCGGCTGAGATCGCGTTGACTCGTACCTTTTCCTCCCCCAGGTCGGCCGCGAGCTGGCGGACCTCGTTCTCCAGCGCAGCCTTGGCGGTGCCCATGATGTTGTAGCCGGGGAAGGCGCGGGTCGACGCCTGAAAGGTCAACGTCACTATGCTGCCGCCGGCCGCAGCCATCAGCGGGGCGCCGTAGCGGGCCAGGGGCAAGAGCGTGTAGGCGCTGATGTCGAGCGCGACCCGAAACCCGTCCCGGCCCGTGTCGACGAACCTGCCGCCCAGGTCCTCGCGATTAGCAAACGCGATGCTATGGACGATGATGTTCAGGCCGCCGAACTGCTCCCCGACGCGCTCGAAGGCGGCGGCCACATTGCTGTCTTCCGCCGCGTCGCACTCGATCAGCAGCGCGTCGTCCCACGAGCCGGTCAGAGCCTCGACATTGCCCCGCACGCGCTCGTTCTGATAAGCCAGCGCAATCTTCGCGCCGGCTTCGTGAAGGATCTCGGCGATGGACCAGGCGATGCTCCGCTGATTGGCGACGCCGAAGATGATGCCGGTCTTGCCCGAAAGGTCGATGGGGTACATCCAGGAAGTCCTCCGTTCGGTCGGCTCCGAGTGGTTTTTGGGCGCCTAGCAGGGCGCCAAGAACTCCTTCGACCATCCTCTTCGCGATGCCCAGGGCAGGCTCTCGGGCGCCCTTTCGAGTGAGGAAAGGGGAAGAGATTGTATCTGAGGGACGGTCTAATATTGACCAAGACTCCGACGATCTGTCACGTCCACAATTAAGATACAAGACTCCCGGCAATCCCGACTTGTCGGGATCTGCACTCCCATTTTCATCAGCCTGCCGGCGCAGCCAAGATTGCGGAGCGCGCCATACGAAGATGGGTCTAGTAATTAGGCATCGATGTTATACCAGCTCCCTGGCAGTCAGCCCTCCGGTGTGCGTCGCTGCGAGTCGACTAGCTGCAGCCGCCAGCCGTCTGGGTCGCGAAAGTTGACGATGGTACGGCCGGACGCCGCCACGAGGTGTGGCTCCGCGGCAAACTTCACGCCTTTGGCGGTCAGCTCCGCGTAGGATTCGCTGGCGCTGTCCACCTTGAACGCGATATGGTTGACCCCGATGGCTTCCTCTCCACCGACCGAGTGTATCTCGAAGACGGGCTGGCCTTCTCCGGGTAGCTTCAGCTCGGCCGAGCCCCCGTGATGCTCGGTGCGCAGGATGACCTCAAAGCCCATCGCCTCGAAGAAACGAACGAACTCATCGACGTCGCGTACGATGAGCTCTATGTGGTCTATCCCTCGGATCATCTCGGCTCTCCTTTAGGTGGGATTGGCCATGCCAACTGCGCCAACAGCTCTGGCTCCTTCGCGCACGCTACAGAGCCCGCCAGTAGCGGCGCCCCTTCAGCCTCGCGAGCCGGCCGTAGCCGGGCGATGGGAAGTGGCCCGAGACCACGATGGCCTCGTCGCGCTCCACCCGGTCCATGAGGTCTCGTCGCGTGACCCTGGACTGCTCGGGGTCCATGTCGGCCCTGGGGCTCCAGTGAGTCTCTTGGGCTTGCGCCGGCACGTGGGCAGCGTCTCCCAACACTAGGCCCCGCTCTCCGTCGGACGCGATGAGAACGCTGGTGTGGCCCGGCGTGTGGCCCGGAGTCGGCAGAGCGGTCAGCTCGGATGTCAACGGCTGCTCGCCATCCATCAGCTCGAGGATACCGAGGCCTTCCAGCGGTAGGACCTGCTCCCTTATATAGGACAGGGCCCTCATGCGGGCGCGGGGCGCGAAGGTGTCCCAATCGGCCCTGGGAATCCAGTATCGGGCGTTACGGAAGGTCGGGCGGAAGACGTCATCGTCCCACACGAAGTTCCAGCCCACGTGGTCTCGGTGCAGATGGGTTATCACCACCATCTCGACCTCGTCGGGCCGGACGCCGTTGTCTGCCATGTCCTTTAGCAGCAGCCCGGATACGGCGTTGGGCATCCCCTCGCTGCTCTCTCCCAGCCCCGTATCGACAAGGACCGTTTTGCCATCGGACCGGAGCAGAAACGAGCCGACGTTCAGGACGATACTTCCGTCGGCCTCCAGCTGGTCGCGGTAAGGCTCCCAGTCCGCTTCGGACACCGTGGGGAAGAACTCGCTCGGAACAAACTGAAGGCGCCCGTCCGACAGGGCAAGGACCTCGACGTTCCCTATCCGCAGCCTTTTCCCCGACAACGCGTTCTCCGGTGCGTACGTCTAGCTTCCGACGATGGCAAGTGAGCTAGCGCTTGGTTGCATAAGTCTTAATATATCCTGCCCGCCACCCCGGGTGGGCGGGAAAATGTACGCATCGCTTTCTTGCTCACGGTACTAGGGCCCTATCGAAAATGCCTTCCGCGATGCGCGAGAGGGCGTGTCAGGAGGCGACGCGCTTCTTATGGTAGCGTGGCACGATCTCTCGCCCGAGGATTTCAAGCTGCCGCTGCATGTGCTCCGGCGGACAGGCGGGTCGGGCGACGAACTTCGTGGCGCCCGCTTCGATGTATCGGTCGATGAGGCCCATCACAACCTCGGGGGGACCGAAGGCCGAGAACTCATCGTAGTCGACGTCGGTCCGCCGCCTGAGCATGTAGGGCTCCGCCATTTTTCGCGCCTTCGAGGCATCGTCGGCGAAGCAGAAGCTGAACAGAGCCCCGTAATGATCGTCCTCTATCTCGCCCTCGCGCCCATAATCGATGGTCAGCTCCTTGATTCTCTGGATTCCCGCGCCGACCTCGGCCGGCGTCGCCTGCGAGACGAGCCAGCCGTCGCCGACGCGCGCGACCCGCTTCAGCGCCGGCTCGGTGCGCCCGCCGATCCAGAGCGGCGGCAGGTCCTTTTGTACCGGCTTAGGCTCTATGGTGACCTCGTTCAGCGTGAAGTACCTCCCGTGGTGCGTCACGTTGTCCTCGGACCAGAGGCGCTTCATCACCTGGATAGCCTCGTCGGTCCGCCCCGCCCGGTGCGAGCGCAGCGTGCCGCAGGCCTCGAACTCCCGCTCGTCCTCGGTCCCCAGGCCCACGGCGGGCAGCACACGTCCGCCCGAGAGGAAATCAAGGGTCGCGATCTCCTTCGCGAGAACGGTCGGATTCCGCAGAGGAAGCGCCAGGACGCTGGTTCCAAACTTCAGTTTGGTTGTGCGGGCCGCGATGAAGGAGAGGGCGACTACCGGCTCCATGCTGGTCACGGAGGAGACGATGCGATCGCTAAGCCAGATCGAGTCGACGTCGAGCGCTTCTGCGGCATCGACGTACTCCCAAAGCATCTGTGGGTCCGATCTCGGAAATGGCCAGCCGCCGAAACCGACGCCGATTCTGATTGCCATGGTCTCTCTCCGTTTCCGAATGGGCCGAGTGTAGCCCCTCGCTCTCAACGGCGCAACGATCAGGCGCCTTTGTCAAGAACCGCCGCCGAGTGGGACGGCGGCGGCCATATCACCTCGCCGTCAGCCGTTGGGGCGCACCGAGGCCGGCCATATCTCATTGCCGTCGGCAGTTGGGCGAAAAGACGCCGTCAGCCGTTCGGGTGCAAAAGCTTCGCCGCCAGCTCGTCGAAGTCGTCGACGACCAGGTCGGGCTGAAGCGGCGTCTCCTCGTACGGAAGGCCGTAGCGGTTGACGAAAGCGCCCCGGAAGCCGCAGGCGCGGGCGCCCATGATGTCAAAGGAGTGGGCGGCCACCATCATGATCTCGTGCGGCTCGCACTCCAGGAGGCCCGCCGCGGTCCGGTACACCGATGGATGCGGCTTGAAGACTCCCGCCGCCTCAACGGAGATTCGAGTGTCGAAAGGAACGCCTATGCGATTCGCGATCAGATGGTCGAGGAACCAGGGCTCTCCGTTGGACAGCGCCACGAGCCGGTAGCGGCCGCCCAGCCGTTTCAGCCCGCGAACGGCATCCTCGAAGGGGCTGAGCTCCTGCCACACGCGCATGAAGTCTTCGACCTGCGGCTCGGTGAACGCGACGCTGCTGTCCCTCAGGCAGTAGACGAGAGCGCGCCGGCACGTCTCCAGGTAGCCACTGTGCCCAAGCATGATGATCGTATCCTGGTACTGCTCGATGCGCTGGCGGGCCCGCCACTGAGCCCAGAACGCCTGAGCGTCGATTTTCGCGCCGCGCTCGGCCAAAAACCCAGTTAGCGGAGGCACCAGGCTTCCCGTCAAGTCCAGGACGGTCCCGAAGATGTCAAAGCTCAGGGTCGTCACCCGGCCTAAGACAGAAGCATTCACACTAGAAGCCTCTGATCACGGCGCCGCGGGAGCGAACTGGAGGCGTCGTCGAACCTCGTTGTAAAGCCGGAGACGCTCCCAAGAAACGCGCCTCCGCGACCCTTTTTCGCCCGTCACGTGGTAGCTAGTCGCCCGGTTGGGCGACCGCCACCCTGGTCAGCCCCAGTTCGGCGGCCTTTCGCAGAACGTCCGACCGCTGTGCATCGGTCAGCGGCCGTCCAGGCGCCCGCGGAGAGCCGCAGTCGATGCCGAGCCTCTCGCTGAGGACCGCCTTGACCGTGGCGTGCAGGCCGTAGGCCCGGACCATCTCGGTGACCCTGGTGGCCTTTTCCTGGGCGGCCTCCGCCCTGGCCATGTCCCCGGCCGTGTACGCGTTCCAGATCTCCACCCAGAGCTCCGGCGCCATGTTCGGCGGGCCGTCGACGCACCCGGTGGCCCCGATGGTCAGCGCGGGGAGCATCAGCATGCTGTTGCCGATGAGACAGCTCAGACCCATGTTAGCGAACGCCCGCACGTAGGCGAACGTCAGCGCCGAATGCTTCAATCCCCGGAGCTGAGGAACGCCGTCTTGGATCTTCTGCATGAGGTCGGGAGTTACCTCGACGCCTGTAGACTGGGGCAGGTTGTACACGAAGAGCGGTAGGTCGGCCGCCGCCCCGACGATTCGGTAGTGCTCGACGATGGCCTCGTCGCTCTGCCGGTAGAAGAACGGGGGCACGCAGCAAATGGCCTCGACGCCGGTCCCGGCCGCGTGCTCGGCGAGCCTGGCGGCTCTGGCCGTGGTCGCCGCTCCTACATGCATGATGTTGTTGATTCTGCCCCGCGACTGGTCCGAGGCGATCTCGGCGATGCGCATGTTCTCCTCGTCGTCGAGCAATATGCTCTCGCCGGTCCCACCCGCAACCCAGAAGCCGTGAACTCCCGCCTGAATGTTGAACTCGATGACCTCTCTGAAAGCAGCCTCGTTCAGACCTCCGTCCGAAGTCATGGGGGTGATGATCGCCGGATAGATTCCCTTGAACTCAGTCATCTCTTTCCCTCCTAAGTTGCGCGTCAACTGCGCGTCGCCGCTCCGACCTGTCGATTCTATCATGGACGGCCTGTCCCCCAAAGACCCGAAGTGCACAGGCCCGAAGTGCAGGGGAATGGCGGTGGTGTATCGGCAGGTTGCGGATTTCATCGAAAGTCTCACGGCCGCCGGTTCCAATCGCGGCCGTCCGGGCGGTAGCATCGGTGCCTGCGCCAAGGCGACAGCCCGCGCACGCAACGGTTGACAGCCCCTGCAAGCCCAACTACACTCGCCCGCAGCGCAGGACGCCCGCAGCGCAGGACGAAAGGTGCATTGCGTTGAGAGCCCTCGTCTACCACGGAAACAGGGACCTTAGACTCGAGTCGGTGCCGGAGCCCTCCCCTGCCCCGGGGCAGGCCAAGATTCGTGTGGACTACTGCGGAATCTGTGCGACGGACATCGAGGAGTACCTGT
>JADFIF010000184.1 GCA_022566795.1 Chloroflexota bacterium | reverse complement strand
GGAGCGGCGGAGGGTCACGACCACGGCATCGTGAGTCAGATGCCGGACCTCACGCGGACGTGGGCCAGGGTTACAGGGCCCAAGGCCCTGGAGAGGGCCGGCGTGACGCACAAGGACATCGACCTGGCGATGATCTACGACTCGTTCACCTACACGGTCCTGGTCACGCTGGAGAGCCTGGGCTTCTGCGGACCCGGCGAGGCGCCGGATTTCGTCAAGGACCAGCGTACGGCGCCCGGCGGCGAGTTCGCCATGAACACCTCGGGCGGCGGCCTCTCGTACACTCACTCGGGGATGTACGGCATGTTCCTGGTGCTGGAGGCGGTCCGGCAGCTCAGAGGCGAGTGCGGCGAGCGTCAGCTCGACAACCCAAAGCTGGCGCTGATTAACGGCACCGGCGGCTCGCTGTCGTCGACCGGGACGACCGTCGTCGGGGTGGATTAGGGCCAAGTTAGACGCACGATGGTTGAGCGCCAAGGCTTTCACCCCCTCTTGTGCAACCGGGGGAGAGGATCACTTCCTAGGAGGAGAAGATGACGCAGAGCTACAACAAGCCTATCCCCGTCCCTCAGGGCGAGTCCGACTACTACTGGGAAAAAGCCAAGCAGCACGAGCTCTGGCTGCGCCAGTGCAACGCGTGCGGCAAAGCCTACTTCTACCCGCGAGACATCTCACCCTGCTGCTTCTCGAGGGACACCGGCTGGGTGCAGGCCAGCGGCAACGCGACGCTGTACACCTACGGCATCGTCGAGAGGCCGCCGCACCGCGGCTTCGCCGAGGACACGCCCTACGTCACGGCCATCGTCGAGCTCGAGGAGGGCCCCCGCATGCCCACCAACATCGTGATGGCCGAGCCGACGCCCGAGAAGCTGCAGATCGGCATGGCGCTGAAGGTCGTGTTCGAGGACATTTCAGATACTATCGCCCTGCCGAAGTTCGAGCCGGCCTAGTCTAGTACCTGACTGCGGAAAAACCCCGTCACAATGTCTGCCCCGCATCGGGCACGCACTCGTGATCTGCCACGCAGCCAACCATCCCCCTGTATGATCTCGATGACTCCGACTGCTCGAAGACTCGCACCACCCTACGCCGGCTTGCGGGCGGTGATGAGGCTGGCACCGGCGGACATCGGAGAGCGCGTAAAGCCCTCGAATCCCGCCTCGGCCAGCCACCGGGCGTACTCCTCCTCTGCAAAGGCCTGCCCCTCATCAAATAAATTGAGCGCCAGCAAGCTGAACCCTACGGCGCCGACGGGGGAGGTACGCGAGTCGTCTACGACCTGGCCAAGGATGTGGATGACGCCGCCAGGGTTGAGGGCCGCGTAGACGTTCCTGAGCACGGGAACCGCGTCGTCTGGAGAGAGGACCTGTATCAGCGACCGAAGGACCGCCACGTCGTAGGTGCCGGGTATCGGGCCAACGACGGCATCGGCCGGCGACACGCTAATGCGGTCCGCGGCCGCCGATTCCCGTACGATGCGCTGGGCGATGGGCGTCACCGTCGGCAGGTCAATCACCGTCGCCCTGACCTGAGGGCACGCCTCCGCGATGACTATGGCAAGGCCGCCGGAGCCGCCTCCAATATCGGCCAGGGTCCGGCACGAGGAGTAATCATACTTGTCGACCAGCTCGCGGGCCCCCGCCATCGTCTCCGGCTGGATGGCACGCAAGAAACGCTCAAGCTCCTCTTCCGAGCCCTCGGAGAAGTCCAGCTTCGCCTGGGGTAGCCCGGTCCGGATAGACTCGGCCGTGTTGAGCATCGCGCTCCATCGGCGCGGCAGGTCTGAGAGCGCGCCGCCCATGTACCCCGGGCTTCCCTGCACGAGGAAGTGCTCTGCCTCGGGAGTGTTGGAGAAGAGCTTTCCGTCCACGTTAAGCAGCCCCGCGACCACCAGGGCGTACAGCAGCGGCCGCAGCTTCACCGCGCGAACGTCCAGGGCGCCTGCCATCTGCTCCAGGGTCATGGGTCCGTCCTTCAGCGGGGTGAAGAGGTCCAGCTGCACCCCCGCCACCATGGCCAGCGATGATGCGGCCCCGTAGCGCAGCTCTTCTATCCTCTCGGGGCGGAGTTGTGGCGATGTCATGGCGTTCCTCCAGGCTGGGATATCGCCCAAAGGTAATCGCTTCGCGGCGGACGTGTCAAACAGGACCTCCCCTAAGAGCGAGCCAGCCACGGGCCTGCGCCTGATACTCTCCGGCGAAGCCGAGCGAATGCACCTGGTCCAGTCGCCCTGTTTTTTCGGACTGGACGCGGTCAGAGCAGCTCGGGCAATGCGTTGATGATCCGGTCGGGGCGGACGGCTGTAGACTCGGGCAGGCCCTTTCGCCGGCCGTCCATCCAGATCGAGAAGATGCCGATGCGCTGAGGGGCGGCGACCTCCCACTCGAGGTTGTCGCCCACCATCCACGCCTCGTCGGTCCCCGCGCCTAGCTGCTCGAGGGCATGCCTGTAGACGCGCTCCTCCGGCTTTCCGGCGCCGAACTCACCCTCGATCAGGACGTAGTCGAAGTACGGCTCCAGGCCGAATCTGTCGATCTTGCGACGCTGGGACTCGGCGTTACCGTTGGTAACTAACGCCAACCTCACGCCCTTCTCGAGCAGCGTCCCCAGGGTCTCCAGGGCGCCCGGAAAGGGCTCTATCGCGTCTTCCCGCCTCTTGGCGTACGCGAGGCCAATCTCCTCGGCGACGGGTGGGACTTCCACCCCGAGACGCCTGAAAGCGCCGCCGACGACCTCGCGTCTGGCAAACTCCAGATCGAGTCTCCCTCGGCGGTGACGCTCAGGGTCGCTCCAGAACCAGGCGCGGTGCCGGTCGATGGCGGCCAGCAGGGCGCTGGGCTGGACGCCGTCGAGCCTCGCCGCGAACTCGTTGCAGACCACGGCCCACACGGTGTCCGCCACGCTCTCGTAGGCCAGAATCGTGTCGTCCAGGTCGAAGAGAATGGCCTTCGGCAGTCCTTGGGGTCTCGCCAACCTTTAACTCCTGCGGAGACCTGGCAAGCTCCTGCGTGAGAACCTGGAACGCGTACCCCGCGGCCGCCTTGCACTGCTCGCAGCGGCACAGGCTCCGCAGCATCTCGAAGGGGTAGATGCCCGTGTAGTGGGCGTCGCTGAAGAGGAACTGGACGGCGTACCTCCCGACCATCAGGTAGTCCTCGGCGCGGAGGTCGGC
>JADFIF010000094.1 GCA_022566795.1 Chloroflexota bacterium | reverse complement strand
TCTTCTCAAAGATATTGTTCTTCCTGACGTTTACCATCTGCTCCTCCTCTTCAGTGTGTCTTTACGCACGGCCGTGAGGTGCGTCCTCATGTTTGGCGTAGATGCTCGAGAACCTCGGGGTTCAGAACGCGCTGAGGCATCTCGTCCAGAAATCCCTGGATGTTCTCGATCGTCTGCCCGTAGAAAGTCGCGTAGGTTTCGTGCGTCACGTAGCCGAGGTGCGGCGTCAGGAGCACGTTGTCCATCCCCAGCAGCGGATGGCCCTGGGGCAGAGGCTCGCGGTCGAAAACGTCGAGGCCGGCTCCCGCGATTGCGCCCGAGCTCAGGCTGCTGATCAGGGCGGCCTCATCGACTATCGGCCCCCGGGACGTGTTGATCAGAATCGCGCTGGACTTCATGAGGGCCAGCTCCCGGGAGCCCAGCAGGCCGCGTGTGCGGTCGCTTAGCCTGAGGTGGATGGTGACGATGTCGGCCTGAGAAAGAAGGTCGTCCTTCGAGACCCGCTCCGCGCCGCACTCGCTTGCCCGCTGCTCGGTCAGATTCTGGCTCCAGGCGATGAGCCGCATACGGAACGCCCGGCCCACCTCGGACATCTGCCCGCCGATGTTGCCCAGCCCGATAAGGCCGAGGGTCTTTCCCTCTAGGCCGATGCCTACCGTGCGTTGCCATGCGCCCGCGCGAGTCGCCTGATGCTCCTCGGAGATGTGCCGCGTCAGACCCAGAACGAGGCCCCAGGTCAGCTCCATCGTCGTTCGGCTCGAACCCGACGTGCCGCACACGAGGATGCCCAGGTCCGTCGCCGCCTCCACGTCGATGGCGGCGTTTCTCATCCCTGCAGTGGCCAGGAGCTTGAGGTTGGGAAGCCTCTCCAGCAGCGACCGAGGGTAGGAGGTGCGTTCTCGAAGCGCCATGACCACATCGAACTCCTTCAGCCGATCGGCCAGAAGGTCCTCTTCCGCCAGATGGTCGTGAAAAACCTCGACGGCGGTCCCGCCGGGCAGGCTGCTCCAATCGGCCGATTGGAGCGCCACACCCTGGTAGTCGTCCAGCAACGCGATCCGTATCATCTTCTTGCGGCCTCCCTGGCAAGGCGCTGAAAGATTCTTTCACCACTCCTCTTGCGGCTTTACGAGTGAGGAAAAGGGGAACTTTTTCTGAGGGACGGTCTAATATTGACCAAGACTCTGACGATCTGTCACGTCGACAATTAAGATACACGACTCCCGGCAATCCCGACGCATCGGGACTGCACTCCCCATCTTTCATCGGCCTCTCTAGGACTGGCGGGCAGCCAGTCCTTTGGCTCCAACCGCGAGCGGGCGGGTTTCAATCCTGCCCCTGCGCGCGGGACTTTCCAGCGGTGCGTCGATTTGGCCATCTTCTTGGTGGACTATCTCAAAATCCCGCCCGGGGAGTCCAGATCCCGAAAAGTCGGGACTCGCAGGGGGCCTGAGGGATTCCCCCAGAAAAAAACCTCTGTGGGCGGGTGGGTGGGAACAAGGCATTTGCTTTTTGAGATAGTTTCTCAAAAATAGTCTGGCTGGGCGGCGAACATCTCCTCGACCATGGCCCGGATGTCCGCCAGCGGGAGAATCGAGGACGTTAGCGGGTCGAGCATGACGGCGTGTACCGCGGCCTCCCGGTCGGCCTCGAGGATCGCCTTGACCGCCAGGCGTTGCACGTTGACGTTAGTCTGGATGAGCGCCGCGCACTGGGCGGGCAGCTCGCCGACGTGGCAGGGATGAACCCCCAGCCTGTCGACGACACAGGGGACCTCGACGCAGCACCCCTCCGGGAGGTTGGTGATGAGGCCATCGTTGCGCACATTGACGTTGACGACTCTGGTCGTGCCGGTCTCCATCGAGTCGATGATGTAGGCGGCATACTCGTTGGTGCGCACGAGCCGCAGCGGAGCGTCGCTTTCCAGCTCCCGCTGGATTGCAGCGTAGTGGGCCTTGCCTCGCTGCTCACGCTCTCCTGCGTCGACGTCGAAAGGGGCCAGGTTGAAATCCTCCATTCGCGTCCTGGCGCCGCGAAAATAAGGGGTATACTCGGACATATGCCGGCTCGACTCCGAGACGAAGTACCCGAACTGTCGCATCACCTCGAAGCGCACGCTGTCCCGGGCGTAGTTCCGCTGGTCGTCCATGCTTGCCCGCAGCTCAGGATAGGCGTCGTGCCCGTCGCGCTCGAACCGGAGGAACCATGCCATGTGGTTGATACCCGCGGTCCAGTGGGAGATATCCTCGGGCGGCGCGCCGATGTACTCCGCCAGACGTTGCGCCGTGTTTTGGACGCTGTGGCAGAGGCCGACGGTACGCGTCGAAGTCGCGTCGCCGATGGCCCAACAGGCGATGGCCATGGGGTTGGTGTAGTTCAGCAACCACGCCTGCGGGCAGAGCTCCTCCATGTCTCGGCATACCTCGAGCAACACGGGCACTGTTCGGAGGCCTTTGATGACGCCTCCGGGTCCGATGGTATCCCCGACGGCCTGGTCGACGCCAAAACGCTGCGGGATGCCTCGATCGACGTCGTCACGGTCCCCTACTCGGATGGTGGTGATGACGTAGTCGGCGCCGTCTAAGGCTCGCCGCCTGTCCAACGTGGTGTCCACTGTCGCTACGACGCCGGAGTCCCGCACCATCTTCTCGACAAGGCGGCCAATGAGTGCCAGACGCTGCTCATCGACGTCCATAAGGCTGAGGTGGCTGCCTTCAAGCGACGGGAACGACAGAAGGTCTCCAACCAGGCGTCGGGTGAAGACGACGCTACCGGCTCCGATTATGGCTATCTTCGGCATGGCGGAAAATTCTCTTGTCGTTGCCGGACGATCGTGGTGTTTCACGCGTTCACTGGGGGCCTCGGAAACCGTCGCCCATGACATCGTGGACCCAGATCACGAGGTCGTCGAGCACGTCCTGATTGATCTCATGGCCCATGGCGTACTCCTTGTAGTCGGGCCGGTACCCTTCATCCTTCAGGAACTGTACGGTCCTTCTGGCGTCCTCGACTGAGATCATCGAATCAGACGTCCCGTGGGCCACGAAGATGGCCTGGTCCCGGTCCATGGGCAGCCTTTCCCGAAGGTCCTCCGCGTCGGAGACCCGCGAGCTGAGGGCGAAGAGTCCCCGAAAGGTGCCGGGATTCGTGAGGCCGAGCGTGTACGTCATCATCCCGCCCTGAGAGAAGCCGCCCAGGACCATGCGCTCCGCGTCGAGGTGCAGCTCGGCGACTGCTCCTTCGAGGAAAGCATTGAGCATGTCTTCGGCCTTCTCATCATCCTCGGGTGTGCGGTCGGGCCCCGTCGGGGTCCACGCGTAGCCCACCTTTCCCGGACCAATCTGCACGGGTATGGGCGCGTTGGGGCACAGGTAGATGTAGCGTTCCCGCTCTATGGTGGGACACAGGCCCGCGAGATCGTTCATGTTGGAGCCGAACCCGTGGAGCAGGACCACGGCCGGATAGGCCTTCTCCGGCTCGTAGTTGTCGGGCAAAACTGCTAGGTAGACGAGAGATTCCCCCTGCCGCTGTACAGACTCCACCCTCGTGTCATCTCCCACTGGACGAATCGTCCCACAGGGTAATGCCGCGGGCCCTGGTTGGCAAGGGCACTCGGTTGAATAGCCGGGGCGATTCGATTAGAATCGAGCAGTAGGGCGCTCTCTGACCTGGGAGTCTACAGACTGCGGGAAAGGTGGCCCTAAAACCTGAGCTTCGAGGTTCCAGTGAGCAGCTTCATCGATCTGTTGGAGAAGTGTGGCCAACGACCGCAGAGTCCATTGGGCTTCGGCGCCGGCACGCGAAACGATAAAGGTCCGCCCGCCATCGCGTTGATAGGGCGCGTGATGGCCGATGCTCTGGCGGCTGACGCTGAGCTCGCCGGAGGCGACGTCGACGCGCTCCTCGTCGTTGTCGGTAAGGCAGATAAGAAGACGGTGAGGAGCGTGTCCAAGGCCGCCGGCAAGCGGCTGTGGGGCGTCCAGGCCGGTGCGCTGGACGCCGATGGGGTCGAGCGGCTCAAAGATGCCGGATGCGACTTCCTGGTCCTGGACCCCGGCACGACGTCGGCGGCGGTCCTGGACGACGAGGACCTTGGCAAGTTCATCCCCGTCGACTCCAAGCTCGAGGAGAGCGTCGCCAGGGCCATCCACGACCTGCCCATAGACGGCGCGCTGTTCGGCGCCGAAGCGCTACTGCCGCTGACCGTCGAGAAGCTGATCGATCTTCAACTCGTCCGCGGACTCATCGACGGGCCATTCCTCGTAAGCGTCCCGCAGGAGATCGCCCGAGGAGACCTTCTCTCCCTTCGTAATGCGGATGTTGGCGGGCTCGTGCTCGATCTTTCGAAGTCCGACAAGATCGCGGCCCTGCGAGAGGCCATCGCCGGCTTGCCGCGGCGCCCGAGCAGGCCGTCGAGCCCCTCGAGTCCGCTCGTGCCGCACTTCGGGACTGCCTTCTCAGCGCCGAGCCATGACCACGACGACGATGCCGACCTAGGGGACGACGAACCCGACTTCTAGCTAGCGCCCCTCTGCCAGCCGGTCAATAAGGGGCTGTGGCAGCTCGTGCCTGCGCATCTTAGCCTGGGTCGCCGGAATGTCGTACGCGACGCGGTGGTGGTAGAGCTGCTCCGCGTCCGCATCGAAAACCGCGTAGCTGGCCGTGGGGTCTCCATCTCGAGGCTGGCCCACGCTTCCCGGGTTGATCAGCAGGTGATCGTCGCCTAACGACACGGGAGAGTCCAGCGCGAACTCGAGAAACGCCACGCCGTTCTCGCGAGGCTCGCAGATGAACGGGACGTGAGAGTGGCCCAGAAGGCACCTCTCGGTATCGAGATGATAGAAGCTGGCCACGGCCGCCGGCTCCGACACCACGTACTCCCAGATCGGGTCCCTCGGGCTTCCGTGGACCACCGTGAACTCGTCAATCTCAAGTTTGAGCGGGAGCCCGCCCAGATACTCAGCGTGCTCTTCCGTGAGCTGCGACGCGGTCCAGCGGTTCGCTGCCGCCGCATGAGGGTTGAAAGCCTCGAGGCTGAGCTTGCCGATGGACGCCAGGTCGTGGTTGCCGGCCACGGCCTGGTGATCGTACCGGGCGAGCAGATCGAGGCAGGCTGCCGGGTCCGGGCCGTAGCCCACCAGGTCTCCCAGCGACCAGATCTGAGCGAAGCCGCCCCGGGCCTCGGCATCCTCCAGGACGCTCTCGAGAGCTTCGAGGTTGCTGTGGATGTCAGAGAGTATGAGGACGCGCAATTCCGGCCTGCCTTGAGGTTGGGATTTCCGCACCATATAATACACCGGCCGCCATCCAGGCGAGCGACTCAATTCGTAAGGGCCCCCGTTGGCGTCAGGATTTGCTGAGGTAGTGACCTATGGCCCGGAGCAGACCCAGGCGCTCGGCAGGGCGCTTGGAGCGGCTGCCCGCGCGGGAGACGTGTTCCTGCTGGCCGGTGTGCTGGGCGCTGGCAAGACGTGCCTCACCCAGGGCATTCTCTGGGGGCTCGGACTCGACGAGTATGCCAGGAGCCCGACCTTCGTCCTGGTGGCGGAGTACCGGGCGCGGCTGACGCTGTACCATCTCGATCTGTACCGGCTGGACAGCGTCGATGAGGTCGAGGCGCTGGGCTTGGACGAGTACCTCTACGGCGACGGTGTGTGCGTGGTCGAGTGGGCGGACAAGGCGCCGGGCGCTTTCCCGCCCGAGCACCTGTTTATTCGCCTGGAGTCCCTCGACGAGAACACGCGCCGCATCCGGCTGACCGCCGATGACGAGCGAAACCGGTCGCTCATCGAGGTGGCGACGGCGGCGGTGTAGCGGGAGCTGTCGCTGGTATCCGCCGCGGCGATGACCTGCCAGAGGCTTATCCCATGGAGCTGTCCATAGACACCTCGACAAGATATGCGTCGGTCGGACTCTCGCGATCGGGGGAGTCCATCGCCGACCTCACGTGGCGGTCGGCGCGCAACCATTCGGTCGAGCTTGCGCCCGCCATGCGAGAGCTGATGGGCCGCTTCGAGGTCGGCATGAGCGATATCGAGGCCGTGTTCGTAGCAAAAGGCCCCGGTGGGTTCAGCGCTCTGCGGGTCGGCATGAGCCTGGCAAAGGCGCTGGCCTCGGCGCTGGAGGTGCCGCTGGTCTCCGTGGGGACCCTCGACATCGAGGCACAACCCCATCTCGGCCTGGGGATTCCCGTGGTTACCGTGGTTGAGGCGGGCCGAAGCCGGTGCTACGTAGGCCGGCACGGCCAGTCGGGCGCCCCCTCATACGACGTCGTGTCCACCGACGACGTCGCGGTTGGAATAGAGTCCACTACCCTCTTTTGCGGAGAGGGGATTCGGGCCGTCGCCGAAATCCTCCAGAGGCGTCTCGGTGGACTCGCGCTGATCACGGATGTTGCGCCCCCCACCCGCCATGCCACCGTCCTGGCGCAGCTGGCGTACAGGCGTTGGCAATCAGGGCATGTCGATGACACCACGATGCTGCAGCCCATCTACCTGAGAAGCGCCCAGGTCACGAAGGGCCGCCAGCCTTGGGCCACGGCCCGACCGCCCCAACCCCAAGGAGTCGATTAGAGATGCAGAGAACTCTGGTCCTGCTGAAGCCCGATGCCGTTCAGCGCGGTCTGGTTGGAGAGATCACGGCCCGTCTGGAGAGCAAGGGCCTCAGGTTCGCAGCCATGAAGCTGATGAGGGTCAGTCAAGAGTTGGCGCATCGGCACTACGCCGAGCATACCGGCAAGCCGTTTTTCGAGGGACTGGTGCGGTTCGTCACATCCAGCCCCATCGTGGCGATGGTGCTCGAAGGCGAGAACGCGGTAGAGGTGGTCCGGAACACGATGGGGGCGACGGACCCGCGGAACGCGGCGCCGGGAACCATACGCGGAGACCTCGCCATGACGCTGGGCCCGAACCTGATGCACGGCTCCGATTCTGAGGAGTCCGCCGGTAGAGAGATCGCCCTCTTCTTTTCGCCCGAGGAGATCCTGGACTACGAGAGGGACATCGACCGGTGGATCACTGAATCCTGACCACCTCGACGGCCTCGGGCCACGCGCCTTCGAGGAGATAGAACTCGCGCTCCTCAGGGCCAAACATGTGGACGATGACGTCGCCGAAGTCGAGGAGCTTCCAGCCTCCCTCGGAGGTGCCCTCGCGGTGGTGCAGAGCCGCCCCGCGGCCTTTCAGCGCCTGCTCGAGGTCCTCCGCCAGCCCGTCCATCTGGCGGGTCGTCTCGCTGGTGAGGATGACGAAGTAGTCGGTAAAGTCGCTCACGCCTCTCATGTCCAGCAGCACCACGTCGGACGCCAGCCTCTCCGAGGCGAGGTCTACAGCGAGTCGGGCGTGCTCAATGGGCTCGACGAGAACCTTTTGCGCCATGCCGCATTATAGTCCGGCGCTCGGATGGCGGTCAATCGGTTGTTTTTCCTCTGCTCGCTCGTTCCGGCCACCCGGATGGGCAGTGGGCGGCAAGCCAGTTACTGCGGAGGAAGCCCAGACCGCGTCCCAGCAGTGGGGCCTCGCACCGTGTGCAAAGAGGGGAGCCGCCAAATTTGGCGGCTCCCCTGAACACTCCCTTTTCACGTTGCGCGGTTACTCGTCATCGTCGTCGTCAGGGCGAAGAGACGAACTTGATAAGCCCATCTCCGTCTTCGTTGAGCTCAACTTTGGTCGTTGGACGGCAGACCAATATGCACTCCACACAGTTGCGTAATTCCCCGCTTCCTATCTGTCTTACCTGTTGGTCGATTCGCCATTTGCTAACACCCGAAGTTACAGGGTCGTCGAAAACATTGGGGAGTACGCCCTTACCCTCAAACTCGAGCCGCCCTGCGCCGTCAGTTCTAGCCATCCCCGCAACGGCGATGGCGACAGGCTTGATTCCTCCGGGGAATGTCTCATCGGGAGTTCCGTCCGTATGGGACTCCCTAACAGTCACCGCGAGGTAATACCAGGTATTAGGCTCCAGACCCTGGGCCTTATACTTCACCTTGAACTTGAGCTTGTCGAGGTCCTCCCCATCGATCTCAATCTTCCCGCCGAGGCCGTCGGCGAGCAAGCCGCTGGCGCCGGTTATGGGGTGGACGAGGGCAGTGTTCTCGACCAAGTCGAATTTGGTCTTGATTTCGTCGTCATCCTCTTCGTCGTGAGCCTCTGCGGACGGCCCCCCGGAGATGCTGAACACCAGGAGGACCACGAGGGCCAGGCTTAACAACACCGCTACGAATCTAAACTTGCGCATTGGAAACCTCCACTAATAATTTACCTAACGATTCGGAACCCTCTAACCACATGGGCCAGGGGCGTCAACCTAACTACGCTCGTTAACAACGCATGTTGTTACCTACCTCCTTGGCCAAGCTCAGCACTCCGAGACGACGGCTGAACATAGTCGCGGGACTCTCCTCGACGGGCTGAGTTCAGTCGGGAGTCCGCCGGGGCCGCCGGAGCGGGTCCGGCGAATCACCCGACGCCGGAGACGCTATACCTGCTTCTAGTCGACGCCATCCGCGGTAACACCCATCCTGCCGGACGAGGCACACGTAGATTCGGACGAGGCACACGTAGGCTGGGAGAGGGGAAGAGGAGGTTGAGACGGCGCGATGTCGCCGTCTGTGGCGGGGACTACCCAGTGGCTACCTGGGGGGCATCAGCCCGTTGGTGAAGGCGAAGGCCGTGGCGCCGGCCCTGCCGCCTGAGCCGGTCTTGCCGTAGATGTTCGAGATATGGCGCTCGACCGTCCGAATGCTCAGCACCAGCGTCCCGGCTATCTCCGCATTGCTCTTGCCCGACGCGACGAGGCGCAGCACCTCCACCTCTCGTTCGGTCAGGCCTCCGGGATACGCAGGAGCCTTGGCAGGCAGCGACCCTGCCCTCTCCCGAAGGGCAATCACCCGCTCCATCAACGGCCGCATGCCCAGCTCAGTCGATATAGCCAGCGCCTCTTCCAACAGCGATGTCGCCCTGGCATGGTCTCCAGGGTCGTCGCGCTGGAGTAGAACGTCGGCATAGTCGTGGCACGTCCACGCAAGCTCTGGGCGGGCACCGGCTTTCCGGCAGAAGGCAAGAGAATCCTCGAAGTGGGCAGCCGCGTCATCGGGCTTGCCCATAGTCTGGGCAAGGAGACCCAGCACACGGTGGCCGCATATGAGATTCAAGGGCGTCATCGTGATTCGCCAGGGCCTGAGGGCCTCGTACTGCTCTCTAGCTACCGCTACGTCATCCCGCTCCACCGCCATCAGCGCCAGGCCCGTCCTCACTAGCTGAGCATAAAAGGCGACAGTAGACGGCGACGACAGCGCTGTGCTGGCCGCTGCTTCTGCGATATCAAACTGACGGGTCATGCCAGTCATACGAGCAGCCAACCCTATCGCCAGAGGTGCGATTGAGTATTCGAGAGTAGGTCCGGGTGGGGAGAGGCGCATCGTCTCCACGAGTCGCTCCACGTAGGCGTCCCCCTGACTGAAATCACCTAGCTCGTACTCCAATGCCGCTCGGTTGGGGACGAGGCGTGCGTCCCGGTGGTCCACCGCAAGGCCTCGGTCGCTGAAGTCCCGGGCGCTCTCCCAATTCCCTTGCAAATGAGCTAGAACCTCGTTGACATGAAGCGCCTGAGCAATACTGAAGCGCTCACCCCGCTTCTCTGCCATCGCTAAGTGAGCAGCTGCGTGCGGCCACGCCCCTTCAAGGTCACCCAGGGCTATGAGTGCCACCGCAGCATACCAATGGGCATTGTGTTCGAGCTGAATCTGACTGACGCCCCGATCCAGCTGGATAGCCCGAAGGCTGTATTCAAGGCTCTCTTGAGGGTTGAGGCGCATCATCCAGTGAGTGATCGCCATGCGGGTCAATATGGTCTTTTCAAGGGCCGTATCGTTCTCACGTTGGGCGATAGCGAGCGCTTGGCCCAGTGCCTCTATCGCAGTTTCAAAGCTCCCAAACCAGCTTAAGGCCGCCCCGTAACGTGCCAGAAGGCGCCCCGCCTGGTGGGAATCGGATGGCACCAGCTTTAGAGCCTCGGCGAGAAGCTGAGCCATGTCTGCACCCTTGCCAACTGAGCGGAACGGGAACTCCGCAATGGCCAGGGCCCTGGATGCATCACCTGCCGCCACGTAGTAGTCGAACGCAGGTCTCACGGTGGTTATCGCCTCGTGGAGGCGGTGCCTCTCCAGCGTGGCCGTCTGGGCGCGCGCCAGTCCAAACAGCAGGGCCGCCTTGTCAGCGTCCATAGCCTGTCCCTCTTTCGCAGCCAGACCACGCTGGAAGTGGCCCAGTGCCTCCTCCCAGGCGTAGGCAGCCAGCGCACGCTCGCCGGCCATCAACGAGTAGCGCACCAGCTTCAGGCGGCCAAGCGCGGGCTCGGCCTCGGCAAAGTGGTGAGCGAGCTCGTCGGCGTGGGCTTCCATGTCATCGGCGTACAGCCCTTCAAGCGCTTCGCCGGTCTCCCCATGCAGCCTTGCGCGCCGGGCCGCGGAGAGCTCCTGTGACAGGGTCTCCTGTATCAACACGTGTGTGAACTGGCAGCGTCCCACTGCGTCGGGCATCTCTTCGATGATGCCCGCGGACAGCGCCTCCTCCACAGCTCCCACGAATCGCTCCTCTGAGAGCTCTGGGACAAGCCGCTTCATCAGCTCGAGCTCGAACTCCCTGCCAACGACCGAGGCCACGGTCATGACCTGATTACAGCTCCCGGACAGCCGGTGCAGACGCCTGCCTATCGCCTCTTTCACTCCCTCGGGTACTCTCAAGCCAAGGCCCTCTTGACCCTCAGCTGGTCCCTGAGTCAGCGTTCCCTCTTGTGCTAGCATCCTGACAACTTCGGTGACGAAAAAAGGATTGCCCTCGGTCTGCCTGGACACTATCTCTGCAAGCTCTTCAGACGGCGCGTCCCCAGAGACAAGCTCAATAAGCTGGTGTATGCCCTCATGAGTGAGGCCTCGCAGCACAATGCGCTGAAAATGCGGATGCTTCGTCAGCTCACCGAGGGTCAGCGGCAGGGGGTGCTCTCGGAATAGCTCCTCGTCCCGGTAGGTGCCGATCACGAGAATTCTCGCGTCATTGAGCTCCTGCGACAGAAACTCCAGTAGCAGCAGTGACGATCTATCGGCCCAATGCAGGTTGTCCAGAAGCAGGACCAATGGCTGGTCCTGCGAGGCGTGTTTCAAGAAAGAGGTGATCGAATCAAACAGCCTAAAGCGGGCCTGCTCTGGGTCGGACCTGGCTGAAGGTTCCAGGTCCGGCAGAAGCTCTTTCACTTCAGGGACGATCGCCGCGATGTCCGCCGCGCCCATTCCCATGGCTGAGCGCAACCGTTCGAGATCATGCCCTTGGAGGTAGGAGCGAATAAGCTGAATCCAGGGCCAGTAGGGCGGCGCTCCCGGCCCCTCGTAGCAACGTCCCCAGAGGACCTGCGCGCCGCGCTCCTCTGCGATTAGGGCAAGCTCCTGGGACGTGCGAGTCTTGCCGATGCCGGGCTGACCCACGAGCATTACGAGTTGGCCATTTCCTGAGAGGGCTTTGTTCAGCGCGGCGCTCAGCTCCGATATCTCCTGCTGACGCCCTACGAACGGCCCCGTGTCCACGGTCGGCCTACCCTGAGAGGCCTTCAGACCACGGGCCACCCTGCCTCGGTTGACACCAAGATCCGCCGCGATGGCGCGGATACTTTTGCCCTGCTTGCGGAGGGCATGTATCGAACGTATGAAATGGTCGCTGTCCATGTTCCTGAGCCCTCGATGGATGCGACATTATACCTCGCAGGTGCGTAAGGGGGGTGACAACCCGTGACAGGAGAGTGACACGCGCGTATCACCCGCGTATGAGGAGTGGACCGGCCCGGCAAGCATCGGATGGCTGAGGTCGCGCCCGCCATGCGAATCTGCCGAACAGCCGAGTCTGGCGAGTGCCCAAGCACCAGGGACGTACTCGTCCAGCGGGCGGAGGGACCGATATGTCTCCGGCAACCCATACCCGAGCCGCGCTCTCAAAACGATGACGCTCCGTCCCCCTGCATCATTCGC
>JADFIF010000093.1:7437-12110 GCA_022566795.1 Chloroflexota bacterium | reverse complement strand
CCGAGGGCTCTTGACATGCCCATCTCGCTCTTGCGCTCGGCCGCCAGCATCGAAAAGATCAGGAAGATCAAGAGGAGACCTACGCCGATTGAGAAGAGGCCGAAGGTCGTGAAGAAAGAGACGAAGAGACTCCCAATCTGGTTGGCCTCCTCGACCACCTGCCGCTTCACGTCGAAGATCTCCAGTCCTGCCTCAGCAATGGGTGGCAGGGTGCCGAGCCTATCCAGGACCTCGCCGGTAAGCTTCTCGCCAGCAAGGGCATCCCCACGGTTGGAGATGAGCACCGATGAGAGCAAGCCCTGCCTGTCCAACAGCTCTTGCGCGCGGAGGAGCGGGAGCATGAGTACGACCTTGGTGCTGGAGCGCTTGAAGTACCAACCGTCGATCACGGCCCGTACGGTCAGCTGCTTGAGCTCCCCCGGTCCAAGCGCCACGCCCAGCACGTCTCCGGTGTTGGCGTCGAGGGCGGATGCGCCCTCAGCGTCGATAAAAACCTCGCCCGGCGCCAGAGAAGAGAGGTCAGCGGGGTTGCCCAGCACGTCAAACAGGGCTTCGAACCGCGAGGCCGCGCCCGGCTCCACTCCGGTGAGCAGCGCGTTGACCTCAAATTGACGGCCTCGAGTGTTGATCACGGCAACCGGTTTGACCAGCGCCGGGACCACTCCGTCGACGTCGGGGTCGGCCTCGAGGGCTTCCCTAATCTGTTCGAACACGGCCTGGGGAAACTCGTCCGGGACTGCCTTTTCTTCCCATACGTCCGAGTCCTCGTCCACGCGAATAAACTCGTCAAGCATGCGGAGAGAGTCGGTCGCGTTGCGTTTGATGCTAAAGGTGATGGAGTCTCCCGTAGTAAAGGCGGCGGAGATGATCGCCGTTGCGAGCATCAAGCCGACGACGATCAGTGCGGCTCGCGTGGGCCGTCTGCGCACGTTCCTCATTGCCATCCGAACCAGAATCGGGTCTCTCAAGGCAATGAAGGTCAAGAACGCCAGCATAAAGGCGAACAGGACAGCGAGCACCAAGACGATGACGCTGACGGGAGCACCGAATAGCTCGTCCACGGCTACTGTGCTCCCGCGGTCCAGGTCGCGATACCGTCGTCGACGATCAGTCCATCCCTCATTCTGACGATGCGGTCCGCCCGCGCCGCGACGTCGTCGGCATGGGTTACGATGACAAAGGTCTGGCCGTTCGTTGCGTTGAGCTCGCAGAGAAGGTCCATGATCTCCGCCGAGTTCTCAGAGTCGAGGTTGCCCGTTGGCTCGTCTCCCCACACGATCTCGGGCTCGTTCACCAGTGAGCGGGCGATGGTCACGCGCTGTTGCTGCCCCCCCGAGAGCTCCGAAGGATTGTGATCGCGCCAATCGCTCAGGCCAACCATCTCCAGCGCCCCCAGGGCCTTCTCACGGGCCTCGCGCGAGCCCACGCCGGCGACAAGCAGCGGCAGCTCGACGTTCTCTTGTGCGCTCAGCACGGGCAAGAGGTTATAGGACTGAAAGATGAACCCCATTCTCGTCGCCCTGTAGCGCGTCTTTTCCCTGTCGGACATCTGGGCTATGTCTGTGCCGGCGATTGTGATGGTGCCCGACTCGATGTCATCCAGGCCGGACAGGCAGTTGAGCAGGGTGGTTTTCCCGCAGCCGCTGGGTCCCATCACGGCTACCATCTCTCCCTTGGCCACCGCGATGTCTACGCCCCGTAGCGCCTCGACCTTAACTCTGCCGGTGTCGTAGGTCTTATATACCGCACGTCCAACGATAAGGGCGCCGCCGTTCATGAAGACCTCCGCACAGCCGCAGTTCCAAGTTGAGGAGGCCGCGGGGGAGTCGAGCGAGTAACGCGGCCGACTGGATATGATGTGCCAGATGGCCGCGAAGAGTCAAGGCAGTGTTGGCTCCCGGTCTGCGGCGCACCTCGCGGTTGGCCCAATGGCGGTAAGGGCTGACGGCGTCCTCCAGCTTCAGATGGCCCGGTAAGCGGCCCGTCTGGAGGCAGGCATGCGGCAAGCTCGTATAGCGGTTCGGTCCGAAACTGACACGACAGGCATGCTCTGGCTGGGGTCCCCCGCAGCTCCCATTCCCTCTTCAAGCGGCGACAGATCTGCCTGGCGGCTGAGATCTTGGACGCGGTGGACAAGAGGTGGCAACCAGGTAGCCTCGCCGTACGTATCGAGGAGACGTCTGAGGGGCGGTTGGGCTGGCCTCCGCTGCTACGCGGCTCCGCAGTTGCGCGAAGGGAGCGATATGACTACAATATGGGCGCCCTAAAGATGATGTGACCGGATTTTAGGTTCTGGCCTGCGTTGCCGGCTGCAACGACGGAGACGTACTCGATGGCAAGGCTACTGGAAGTGAAAGACCTCACGACCCACTTTTTTACTCAGGACGGCGTGGTCAAGGCGGTAGACGGCATCTCGTACCACGTGGACGAGGGGGAGGTGCTGGGGATCGTGGGAGAGAGCGGGTGCGGGAAGAGCGTCAGCGCGTTGTCTATCATGCGGCTGGTGGCGAGTCCGCCGGGTCGAACCATTCGTGGCGAGGTGATCTTCGACGGAGAGGACATCCTGAAGCTCGACGATTCGGAGATGCGACGCATCCGTGGCAACCGTATCGCCATGGTGTTCCAGGAGCCGATGACTTCGCTAAACCCTGTCCTCACGATCGGGAGGCAACTCACTGAGACGTTGGAGTTGCACCAGGGGATGAACAAGACGCAGGCGCGGGACAGGGCCGCCGAGCTGCTGCGGCTCGTAGGCATCTCTGACTCTGAACGCCGCCTGAAGGACTACCCTCACCAGTTCAGCGGCGGTATGCGTCAACGTGTCATGATCGCCATGGCCTTGAGCTGCAACCCAAGGCTGATTATCGCGGACGAGCCGACCACTGCATTGGACGTAACTATCCAGGCGCAGATACTGGAGCTGATGCAGGAGCTCGCGCGAGAATTCGGTACGGCGATGGTAATCATCACCCATAACCTGGGCGTCGTGGCACGGTACGCTAGCCGCGTAGTGGTCATGTACGCCGGAAAGATCATCGAGACCGGGAGCGCGCAGGACATCTACCATAACTCGAAGCACCCGTACACGTTAGGTCTGCTCGGCTCGGTGCCCCGCCTCGACGCGGTGGAAAGAGAGAAATTGGAGGCCATCGAAGGTCTTCCGCCGGACCTCATCGATCTGCCGCCCGGTTGCAGCTTCGCGCCGCGATGCCGGTTCGCGTACGAGCGCTGCTCACAGGAGACGCCGGTGTTGGAGAGGGTCGGGGACGGCCACGAATCGGCGTGCTGGCGGTCATCGGAGCTTACGGAGCTAGCGCGCGCGGCGGGATAATCTGGCTCGGAGAGCAGCCGAGCTTGCGGGTACCCACGAAGGCAGGGAGAGCGATGGCAGAAGCAGCGAGCAAGGACGGAGGAGAGGCACTGCTGGAGGTGCGAAACCTGAAGATGCACTTCCCAGTGACCTCGGGGATCATCTTTCAGCGAAAGATAGCTGATATCAAAGCGGTGGACGGCGTCAGCTTCACCATCAAGAAGGGCGAGACGCTCGGCCTGGTGGGAGAGAGCGGCTGCGGAAAGACCACGACCGGCAGGTGCATCCTGCAGTTATATAAGCCGACGTCTGGAGACATCATCTTCGATGGACAAGAGCTTACCTCATTGAGCGGGTCCGCCATGAGGGCGATGCGCCGGCAGATGCAGGTAATCTTTCAGGACCCATACGGGTCGCTGAACCCGCGGATGACCTGCGGAGACATCGTAGGGGAGCCCCTGACCGTACATAAGCTGACGGCAAACAAGGGGGAGCATCGAGACAGGGTCACCGAGCTGCTACAGGTCGTCGGTCTGAACCCCTACATGGCTGACCGCTATCCCCATGAGTTCAGCGGAGGTCAACGTCAGCGCATCGGGATAGCGCGGGCGCTGGCCGTAAATCCCAGCTTCATCGTGTGCGACGAGCCCGTCTCGGCCCTCGATGTGTCGATTCAGGCGCAGGTGATCAATCTCCTGGAGGAGCTCCAGGATCAGTTCGGGCTGACATACCTCTTCATCGCCCACGACCTGTCGGTGGTGCGGCACATCAGCGACCGCGTCGCGGTGATGTACCTGGGCCATATAGTGGAGGTAGCGGACAGGATTGAGCTGTACGACAACCCGCTGCATCCGTACACCAAGGCGTTGCTGTCGGCTGTACCGATTCCGGACCCGGTCGTGGAGGCCAAGCGGGAAAGAATAATCCTGACCGGCGACGTGCCAAGTCCGATGAACCCGCCTGAGGGATGCGTCTTCCACACGCGGTGCCCCATCATGATAGAAGACTGCAAGCTGTGGATGCCCGAGCTGCGCGAGGTAAGCACAGACCACTGGGTCGCTTGCATCCGCGTCGACGGCTATGGGGAGCCGGGCTTCTAGACTCAGACTTGGGTTAGCCCAGCCTCGCTACGCTGCACCGAGGGCCAGCGGAGCGGTCTGGGAAGGCATGTTCTTCTTCCTCGGCGTGGCGCCGTGAGCCTGGAGCCCGCTTTTTCGATCTCCGTACTGAGACGCCCCCTCGCTGGCCCTGTAGTGCAACGCGGCCCAAAACGGCGACCGTCGGGTGAGTAACATGACTCTTCGAGGCAAGGCTGCCATCGTTGGCATAGGCGAGATTCCGACGCGAAGGTCGCATCCAGGGA
>JADFIF010000093.1:0-7339 GCA_022566795.1 Chloroflexota bacterium | reverse complement strand
CCCCCTCGCTGGCCCTGTAGTGCAACGCGGCCCAAAACGGCGACCGTCGGGTGAGTAACATGACTCTTCGAGGCAAGGCTGCCATCGTTGGCATAGGCGAGATTCCGACGCGAAGGTCGCATCCAGGGAGAACGATGTACGGGCTCTGCGCCGAGGCGGCCCGACTAGCGCTCGAAGACGCGGGGCTGCGCAAGCAAGACATCAACGGTCTTGTAACCGACGGCCTCGCCGCCCCCGCCGCCATGGCCGAATACATCGACATAAGGCCGACATTCGCCACCGGCGTGTCCATGCAGGGTGCCAGCGGAGCGACCTCCACGACCGTGGCCGCGTCGGCCATCAACGCCGGACTCTGCGACACCGTCCTGATCGTCATCGGGTCCTCGAGGGCGGACCGCGCTCGTGCGGGCGCCCCGGGACCCGGGGTACGCTCCGAATGGGAGGAGCCGTTCGGGATGGCTCCGGGCGCCAATACTGGCTACGGCCTGATCTATCGCAGGCACATGCACGAGTTCGGCACCACTCCCGAGCAGATGGCCAAGGTAGCCGTCGACCAGCGCTTCAATGCCCTGACCAACGAGAACGCCGTCTTCCGCGGCCAGCCCATCACAATAGAGGACGTGCTGAGCTCGCGGTATATCAACGAGCCGCTGCATCTGCTGGAGTCGGTGATGCCCGCCGACGGCGCCGCAGCCTGCATCGTGACGACCGCCGAGCGTGCCAAGAGCAGCCCAAACCGGCCCGCGTACCTACTGGGAGCCGGCCTAGAGCAGGGGGCCGCCAACATCTGGCAGACCCCTCGCATGACCACGACTCCCACCAGCGTCTCGGCGCCAAGGGCTTTCGAGATGGCCGGATACGGGCCCGCAGACATGCAGTTTGCGGAGTTCTACGACTGATACACCATCCTCGTGGCCGTGTGCCTCGAAGACGCAGGGTTCGTCAAGAAGGGTGAGGTCGGCCCGTTTTACGAGTCTACCGACACGACCTACAAGGGTAGCTTCCCGGTCAACACCGACGGCGGGCAGCTCTCCGGTGGCCAGCCAGGGCTGGCAGGGGGATTCAGGCATGTCATCGAAGGCGCCCGACAGATAATGGGGAAGGCGGGAGAACGTCAGGTCCCCAGGAACGACTTATGTATGGTGAATGGTTGAGGGGGCACGGCGAGCGAGATGTGCTCGCTGGTCCTCGGGTCCGAGGATACCATTTAAGACACTGCAGCGAAGGCGGTCGAATCGATGACTACTCCGTACACGAAGCCGCTGCCCGCGCCGGCGAACGAAGAGCTCAGCCGCCCCTTCTGGGAGGCGGCAAAGCGCCACCAGCTGATCATGCCTCGCTGTAACACCTGCGGCAACGTCTTCTTCTACCCCCGCGAGGCATGTCCCGCGTGCCTGGGGGGCGACCTCGACTGGACCCCGGTCAGCGGCAGAGGCCGGGTCTACTCGTACACCATCGTGCACCAGGCGGCGAACGCGGCCTTTCAGCCCGACGCGCCCTACGCCTACGCGGTCATTCAGCTCGATGAGGGCCCGCGCCTCGTCTCCAATGTCGGCGATTGTCCCATTGAGGACGTAACGGTGGGCATGCCGGTCACCGCGACCTTCGACGACGTTACGCCAGAGGTGACGCTGGTGAAGTTCAAGCCGCTATAGCCCTGGGCTGTGCCGTAGGGCGCTTCTGCGGCGCGCCGCGGGGTTACGGCCTTGACGCTGCTGAAGTCGGTAGCGTCAAGGCTCGCTCTCGACTGCCCACCTTCCGCATAGGGCCTGGGGGGTGCGGTTGGCCGCCTGGCCGCATCCGCCGGGAGGCCGAGAGCGAACCTCGATGGAACGCTGTGCAGCGTTCGACCTAACCGGCGCTAGGCAGCGTCGGCCAGCGTCCTCGCCATCTGGTTGATGGTCAAGATCATCTGAGTCAGCCTTCCGGCGCTCGTCTGATTGTACGAGAAGGCGATCCGGGGCTTCGACCGGAGGTGCGGCTCGTCGGACTCGACGCGGAGCGGCCCGGTCTTCGAGATTTTCCTCTTCGCGACCAGGTCGCCGAACGTATCGTTCAGTTCCTCTATGTGGTTGTCGGCAAGCTCCTTCTCGAGCCTAAGCACGAGCACATCGCGTACCTGGCGCATCGAGTGGTACCCGTGGTAGAAGGACCTGATCCAGTCTACGCCAGCCTGAGGGGAGTGCACGATCTTATAGAGGGAGAGGTCCTCCTCGGATATCAGCCCTCGCGAAAGCATCTGCTTTCGGATGAACTGGTCCCAACTCTCCCAGTAGTCCTCGCCCGGGAGCTCCATCAGGACCAGCGGCATCGGCCGCGCTTTGCCCGTCTGGAGCAACGTCAGCGTCTCGAAGCCCTCGTCGTGGGTGCCGAAACCGCCGGGAAATAGGGCGACGGCATCGGCCTCCATGAGGAAGAAAAGCTTTCGGGTGAAGAAGTACTTGAACGTAATCAGCTTTGGATCGTCCGCGATCACCTCGTTGGGCTCTTGCTCGGAGGGGAGGAGGATGTTGGCTCCAAAGCTGCTGTCGGCTCCGGCGCCTACGTTTCCAGCCTTCATGATGCCGTCGGACGCGCCCGTTATCACCATGAAGCCCCTTTCGACCAGCTGCTTGGCGAAAGCAACCGCGGCCTGATAGTAGGGGTCGTCTTGCGGGGTGCGGGCCGAGCCAAAAATCGACACTTTGCGTGTCGCTCGGTAGGGCTTGAAGGTCCGCGCCGCGTAGCGGAACTCGTCCATCGCCCTGCTGATGATCTTGAGGTCCAGGGTTTCCAGCTCATCTCGCTTGAACTTCAGCGCATTGACTATGATCTCTTTGTGGAGCCTGGAGACGAGTCCGGTGCTCGCGGGCGAGCAGATCTCCCTCACCTCTCTGAGCACATCCTCCGGGGTTTCTAACCTCATAGCTGGCATAATCTGAGTTTCCTTGGTGTGGTAAAGAAGGTTCGGAGGCACGGGGGCGATGCGATGGCTCCAACGAGGTCGCGGGTGCACTGTCCGATTCTTTCGAGCCCGTCTTGAAAAGCATAGCACAGGCGCTGGCCCGCAGCCATGAAAGTGGGACTCGTGCTTCGTTGCATAAGTCTTGATACATCCTGCCCGCCACCCTCGAAAAGGCTCCGAGGGGACAATTCCCTCGGGCTCCTCGGGGGGGATCCAAGTCCCGACTTGTCGGGACTGGCGGGGGTCTGGGGGACGCCCCCAGACCATAAACCTTGCGGGTGGGTTGGGAAAAGTACGTATCGCGTTCTTACTGACTAAGCCATAGTGTCTGCAGTCCCTCGCGATCGGCTTTCCTTTTGGCAAATGGCAAGTGGAGCAACCGTTGGTGAGGGGCATCGAGCCACCATCGAATCAACCAGTGCTCCCGAAATCTTCGGCGCATCTTTACCAGTTCTTTTGCTTCTTCGCGAAGGAAGTCGGTAGCGTTGTGTAGCATTGCCTGTGAATAGACTCTGAGCCGAGGGGCTCATGATTCAGACTGGAGGTAGAGATGCCGCGAATCAGTAAGGATACGCTGCTGTCGGTGGGTGTGGTGACGTACGTAGTGGCCGGGATACTGTTCGCGATCTACCTCGGTTAACCCCTGGACTCAGACCAGGTTTCTGTTCAGACTGCAAGACCGCCGTCTGGCGCAATCGACTTGGCCACCTACCGGGTTGGCGAAGTGCTGGACCGTGGGCGAGCGAGCCCTCGCGGACAGCAACCCCACATACTCGGTGCAGTACCGCAAGCTAACGGGAGGTCAGGAAGCTCCGAACATGAACAAAGTGCGGGTTATGATCGTCGAAGACCAGCCAACGTACCAGGAGTTAGTTCAGATAGTGCTGTCGCTAGACCCTCAGTTCGATGTCGTCGGCGTGGCCAGCGACGGCCAAGAGGCTCTCGATAGCTTCGACGAAGCCCGCCCTGACCTGGTCCTGATCGACTTCCTGATGCCGGGGCTCGACGGGCTGGAGACGGCAAGGCGAATGAAAGAGCGCCGCCCCGAGGTCAAGATCGCGATGGTCACCGCTCACGAAGAAGAGGTCCTCAAGCGGCTCGCTTCAGAAGCGCGAATACAAGAGGTTATTCCCAAGGCCGGCTTCAACCTCGATAGAGTGCAGCGGCTGGTCCAGACGGGCGCGTAGCTCGCGCCAACCCAGTACGTACCCCAGTTGTGCAGCCGGCGCGCGCAGACCAGGCCGCCTCCGCCGTTCCCCCCCTGGAGAAAACGAGAATCTGCCTGTTGCGGGCGTCGTCGCCAAAGCAGCGTCTGCGGGCAAGGTGGGCGAGGTTCCGGCCGGCGTTCTCCATCATTCTGGAGGAGCGCTACCCCGTACTGCTCCTCCATGAGGCGGTCGACCTCGCGCATCTGCTCGGCGGAGACGGTGGGGACGCTCAGTCTCGATACGGAGGAGGGGTGCCGCATGGCTATGAGGCGGGCGCCTCCACCGGCACGGGCGCCACGTCGCCCTTTCGCTCGAGATACTCGCGCACCATCAGCGCGACCGTTGCCCCCTCGCCCACGGCGCTGGCAACCTGCTTGGTGCTGCCATGCCGGCAGTCGCCCGCCGCAAAGAGTCCGCTCACACTGGTTTCGAGATTGGACCGGGTGACGATGAAACCGAGGTCATCCAGCTCTACGAGGCCTCTCACCAGCTCCGTGTTCGGGAGGAGCCCGATGAAGACGAAGACGGCGCCGGGGCTCATCTCCGTGGTTCGGCCCGTGGCCCCGTCTTTCAAAACAATCGAGGACAGCCTGCCGTTGCCTTCGAACCGCTCGATGGTCGTCTGCATAAGGACCTTCATGTCGTCGCGGCCAGCAACCTTGTCCTGGAGGGCCTGGCTGGCCTTAACACGGTCGGAGCGTTCGATTATGGTAACCGATTTGGCGAACTTGGTGAGGAAGACCCCCTCCTGGAACCCGCTGTTGCCGCCGCCCACGACGACGACGTCCTGACCCTTGTAGAAGGGTCCGTCGCAGGTTGCGCAGAAGTGGATCCCCGCGCCGATGAGGTCGCTCTCCCCGGGCACGCCCAGGCGCCGATATGTCGCGCCGGTAGCGACGACAACCGCGGGGCAGCAGTACTCGTCGCCCGACCTGACCTTGACCGCCCAGTTGTCCCCGTCTCGCTCAAGCGACGTCACCTCTTGCGCGGAGAGGACCTCCACGCCGAACCTCTCCGACTGCCGTCGCAGACGGCCTGCCAGCTCGGCGCCGCTGATGGGCTCTGGAAATCCCGGATAGTTCTCGATCTCCTGCGTGATGCCGGCCTGTCCGCCTACGCCCGCGCGCTCGATGATGAGCGTGCTCAGACCCTCCCGGGCGGTGTAGATACCGGCTGCCAGTGCGGTGGGTCCCCCACCAACGATCACCAGGTCGTAGTAGCTGCGGCTGGCCTGCTGTTGAATGCCGAGCTTGGCGGCGAGCTCCGCGTTGCTGGGCTCGACGAGGATCGAACCATCGTCGAACACGATGGTGGGTATGATCTGCTTCCCGTCGTTCACCTGCTGGACGTACGCGCGCGCAGACTCGTCCTGGTCGATGTCGTTCCACTCGTAGGCGATTCGCTGCTCGGCCATGAACTGCTTGGCCCTCTGGCAATCGGGGCACCAGGGGGCTCCAAACATGCGTATTTGCCGCGATGCCATGGTACGTTACTCCTCCTCAGATGTCAGGCCGTCGAAAAGGGCTGCTGGGGCCAGACTCCAACAGGACTGGTGGGCATACGACCCAAAACTCAGTGCGTTCCGCCTTTGAGCCACTGGCGACCATCTTCCGCCAGGAAGGCGTCCGCCGCGGCAGGTCCCCACGAGTTCCGCTCGTACAGGTGCAGAGGGGAATCGTCCGATGCCTCCCACCCTTCGAGCAGCGGGTCCACTATGCGCCACGCCTCCTCGTTGTGGTCGTTGCGGATAAAGAGCCTGGCTTTGCCTTCCAGGGCGTCCTGAAGCAGCCTCTCGTAGGCCTCGGGTATTGCCTGATCCGTAAAAGCCGAATCGTAGTGGAACTCCATGTCCACCGGTTGCAGCCTGAACTCTTCGTCTGGGACCTTCGCTTCGAACCTGAGGTGGATCCCCTCGTCCGGCTGCAGACGGAGGGCCAGTACGTTCGATGCGAGCTCTGCGCCGGGGCCAAGAGAGAACGTCACAAGCGGCGGGGCTTTGAACTGCACGATAACCTCGGAGATCTTCTCGGCCATTGCCTTGCCGGTGCGGAGGTAGAAGGGCACGCCGTGCCACCGCCAGTTGTCAACAAATAGGCGTATTGCGGCGTAGGTGGCAGTGGTGGAGCCGGGGGCCACGCCGTTACCCTCTAGGTAGCCCCTGTACTGCCCGCGAACGGCGTGCCGGACCGCCTCCTCCGGGCTCCAGCGGCGGATGGCCTTGAGCACCTCCACCTTCTGCGTCCTCAGCGACTCCTCCGAGCTGGCGCTGGGCGGTTCCATCGCCACCATGGTCAGGAGCTGAATGAGGTGGTTCTGGACCATATCGCGTACGACGCCCGAGCCGTCGTAGTAGCCGGCGCGATCCCCTACGTCGACCTGCTCCGCCACAGTAATCTGAACGTTGTCGACGTAGTTTCGGTTCCAGACCGGCTCGAAGATGGTATTGGCAAAGCGAAAGACGAGCAGGTTTTGGACCGTTTCCTTGCCCAGGTAGTGGTCGATTCGGAAGACCTGCGTCTCGTCGAAGTGCCGCTGGAGGGTGTGATTCAGCGCCTGCGCCGACTTCAGGTCCCGGCCGAAGGGCTTTTCGACGACTACTCTGCGCCAGCCGCCGTTCTGCTTCGCCAGGCCCGCCGCGCCGATCTGCTCGATGGCGGGTCCGTACAGCTGAGGCGCTATGGACAGGTAGAAGAGCCGGTTGGCCGAGGCCGTACCCGACTCAATGGCTGCCAGCGCTTCACCCAGCTTGGCGCAGTCCTCGGGAATGGCCAGATCGCCCTGTACGTAGGATAGGCTTTTGGCGAAGGCTGACCAGTCATCGCGGCGCACGGCCAGCTCGCCGAGCTCCCGAACGCCGTCCCACATCAGCTCGCGGAAGGCGTCGTCCGAGTATTCGGAGCGTGCGAACCCAACTATCCGAAAGTTCTCCGGCAGCCGGTGTTTGCACGCGAGCTGGAACAGCGCCGGCAGGAGCTTCCGCTTGGTGAGGTCGCCCGACGCGCCCATTATGACGATGGTGTTGGCGCCCGGCATCACTCTGTCCTTCGCACCGCATGGCCACCGAACTGGTTGCGCATCGCCGCCAGCAGCTTGGCGCCAAAGGGCTGGTCCTGGCGTGACCGGAACCTCGCCTGGAGCGATGCCGTGATGACCGGCACGGGCACGGCCAGCTCGATGGACTCCTGGA
>JADFIF010000183.1 GCA_022566795.1 Chloroflexota bacterium | reverse complement strand
GATCCTGGGCAAGTTCGGCAAGGACCTCTCCAACGTGAGCGTGACCCTCGAGGACCTGTCGCAAAGCGGCGGAGGGTTGCCCGATGTAGGTCCGAACCGCGTCGTAGGGCCCTACTTCAGGGTCGACGTCGACAACGCGTCGCCGGAGGACATCACCGTCGCCCACGTCACCGTCTTCGTCGAGAGGGACTGGATGCAGTCCAACGGCCTTCATGAGTGGTCCATCGAGTTCAACCGGTTCGACGAAGGGCTGAACGCCTGGGTGCCCTTCCCTTCCAAGCGCGTCCGCGAGGAGGGCGGACGGGCGTTCTACAGCGTTGTCCTACCCGGATTCTCCGAGATAGCAGTCTCTGGGAGCGACTCTCTGCCCGAGCAGGTGTTCAAGGTTACTGACCTGGCTGTCAGCCCGGCGACTCCGGTCGACAAGGAGCCGTTCACCGTCTCGGTCAACGTCACAAACACCGGGGCCTCGTCGGCCGTGTTCCCCGCGAGCCTCTGGCTGAACGACACCGTCGAGGCCGCGACGACCGTGGCCATCGAGGCCGGTGCGACGAGCCGGGTGGAGTTCTCCTTGTCGAAGCCGACGGGCGTCTACCGGCTACGCGTGGACCGCAGCGTGATGAATCTCATCGTGGGCGTGCCGCCGCTGCTTCCCACCCCAACGCCTGTATCTGCGGCGCCACCCCCTGAGCCTACGGCGACGCCGGTCCCCTCCGGCGAGCCGGTGCCGACCTCAACTCCCATACCGCCGGTTGCGCCCACGCCTACTGCGGCGCCCCCAGGGGCGGAGGCAACGGCCGTGCCGACCGGCGAGCCGCCGCCGCCTGCGCCCACCGCGACATCCACACCTCGGCCGTCCGAGGAGGCCGCCACGACGACGGTAGCAGAGGCAGAGGGCGGCGGGCCTGCCATCGCGGCCATCATTCTCGCCGTACTCGCGGGCATAGGCGGAATCGGACTTACCGCCTACATGATCCTAGTCAGGCGGCGTATGGGGCGCGCTTTCTGAACTGGCCTGTCATCACCTCTGGGGTGATGGGGGGTACGCCGGTCCAGGCGTGGTCGGCAGCGGCGCGATAGGTCGGGCGGACCATTTGGCAGCCTTGCCAGATGCTGGGCCGACCGCCAAGGCACGCGGAGGAACGCGCGTCAGGTCAGCGAGTCGAAGGCGGCATATACCTCGGCGCCGGATGGCATCGAGGTAAGAGCGCCTCTGCCTCGAAGCTTGAGGCCCGCGGCGATGCTGCCGAGAGACGCCGCGTCTCTCGGGCTCATGCCCTTGAGTAGCCCGTGCAGGAAGCCACCGTTGAACGCATCGCCCGCGCCGGTCGTATCGACGACTGGCCCCGGGACGTACGCGGGCACCTCGAAGACCTCGTGCGCCGTACCGACCGTCGCTCCGTGCTCGCCGCGCTTGACGGCGACGACCTTCACCCCGCGAGAGAGCGCGTTGTCCACGACCCGCCGTGCGTCCGACGTGCCGAAGAGCGGTTCCGTGTCCGCGGGAGCGCTTGGAAGGAAGTAGGTCACATGGGGCAGCAGCTCGTCCATGGCACGGCGCGCATCCTCCGGTCCCCATAGCTGATGCCGGTAGTTGGGGTCGTAAGAGACGGCGATACCGTGCGCGGACGCCATTTCGACCGCCGCCAGTACCGTCCTCCTGGCGCTGTCAGAGATCGCCTGCGCTATGCCACTGGCATGCACTATCCGTGCCGAGGCCAGATACGCTTCGTCAAGGTCCGACGGGTCCAGCGTACTCGGAGCGCTCCCCTTGCGGTAGTAGACGAACTCTCGGTCTCCGCCGGGGAGCTGGGCGATAAAGTGCACGGCGTTGAACCCGGCGACAACTTTGACCTGGCTGACATCTATCCCTTCGCCCCGCCAGGCGTTCAGCAGATAGCCCGCAAAGGGGTCATCGCCCAGGCGCGTTATGTACCCAGTCGTCGTGCCCAGGCGCGCCGCCGCAACGAGGATGTTCAGCGAGTCTCCAGCCAGAGACCGCTGAAAGCTCTCGGCCTCCTCCATCGGTTGCTCGGAGAAGAGCTCGATCATGCACTCGCCTAGACTGACAATCTCCGGCATTTTTTTGTGTATCTCCTCAAGAGCTGGATTGCCCTAAAGGGAACTCGATTGAGTCCATGCCCAGTCTGGTTGTCCTGGCGTCTTTCGTGTGTCTCCGCGTGAGCTGGATTTCCTCTTTTCGGATGTCCCCGCACAGGCTGGATTGCCCGAATGGGGCCAGGGGAGAGCATCTGGCTCAAGGGCGGTGTCTAGCTTTGTGCCTCCCATCGACTCGGCCCATCGAGGAGGCCATGATAGACGGGCGTAGCGTTCAAGTCTAATGGTGAATCTCAACCGGTGCCTGGGTGAGAAGAAGTGGGACGAACTCCGAAGGGCCTTGAGACAAGGTGGGGCAGCGTTCTCGAGCCCGCCACGGGTGAGATCATAGTCTACACCGCGGGGACCACCGTCTGTACCTTGATCTGGCGTCTGAAACCCATTGAATTTGTGTTCCATTCTGTTCCGGTTGGCACCGTGGGCGAGCAGGAATCTTGCCATCTTATTGTAGCACACATGTGCTATAACTGAGACAGGCACTGGAGTGTGAATCCGCCCCGGCTACTCAGGCCTGCGACCTCACGCTAACCAGTTCAACTCATCTCGCCTCGCGACGCATTCTGCCCACCTGATTGGGATACAGTTTGAGAAGCCAACTGTGAATGCGCGAACAATGTTGACATTCGCCCTGGCAATGCAATGATGAGGCCGCTCCAAGCCACGGCTTGATGGGTGGGTCCTCGCCCGACTGGGGATGTGAGAAAACGCAACATCCCAATGTCTCTCCGTGCAAGGGCTCATTGTGTTTGGCACTGATTGTTGCGCGCAACCAGAAGGACCCGAGGAGGAACAGAGTCATGGTGGACCTTAAAATTGCCTCCAATAATGGAGCCGATATCGAGCTGGGGGAAGCGGAAGTCGCGGGACTGAAAGCCAGGTTGCGTGGCGACCTGCTCCGTCCGGACGATAGCGGCTACGACGATGCCCGCAGGGTCTGGAACGGGATGATTGACAAGCGGCCCGCGCTTATAGCCCGCTGCACAGGGACCGGTGACGTGATCGCGGCAGTGACCTTCGCCCGCGAGCACGAGCTAGTGGTTTCCGTGCGCGGCGGCGGCCACAACTATGCCGGCAAGTCGGTCTGCGACGATGGTCTGATGATCGATCTGTCCCCGATG
>JADFIF010000092.1 GCA_022566795.1 Chloroflexota bacterium | reverse complement strand
TGCTCTCGATCCTGCGGGCTGCCCAGCTGGGTTGCCCAAGACTCGCTCGTATACGCCACCTGGTACATGTACTTTGGCATGTCCGCTCCTCTCGTTTTCCTAGACTGGCGTGGGTTTACTCAGCTCCGAATATCGACTTGGCCGCCCAACGTAGTCGGCCGTATCTGACACAGGCAATTCAGTGCCTTTGCAAACGCACCATGCTGTGACAGCTCCGGGCACGCGTCAGGCCCACCAAACGCCATCTCAGCTGTTTTGCGTCCGAGTATCTCGAGGCGAGCTTGAGCAGGGGCTACCCTACAGGTCATCGTCCGAGGCTGTCGGTCGTCGCGATTCTAACACGCCCGCCGCGATTGAGCACTGCCTCCGCCACCGCATGACGGAGGCGCACTTTCCAGAAGGGCACGATCGGAAAATCAAACGCCTCGTCGAACAGATCACGTTCTTACGCTGTTAGGAGTGCCCAAACGACTCCGCCGGCATGGGCTAGGCCAGACTGCTGCCCGTCTCGACGCTCAGGCTCGCCGCCAGCGAACGGACCTCGTGAATTGGAAAGGCCTTCGGACCTACGTCAGTGCAGCTGAGCGATGAGGCGGCGACGGCGAACCTCAGACACACGTCCATACTCCAGCCCTTCAGCAGGCCGTACAGGTAGCCGGCGGACAGGGCGGCACCCGCTCCGCACGCGTCGACGACGTCCAGCTCCGGCGCGCGGACCTGCACCCAACCCGATGAGTCTGCCGCGGCGCAGCCTTGCGACGCCATCGTTACGAGGACTGTCCCGATGCCGGCACGCAACAGCAGCGCCGCGACGTCCCGCCATTCCCTCCCTTTCTGGGCCGCGTCCGTAATCGCCTGCGCGTAGTCGACGTAAGGGGCGTACCTGGCGACGAACTGGGGGTCTTCGTGGCCGTTCTCGATGTTGAAGAAGACGCGAACGCCGAGCCGTCGTGCTTCGCGCAGCGGGCGTAAGACGTGGTCTCCGTCGTACCAGTCGGCGTACAGCGCCAGGGCGCCTCGTATGGAGGACAGGTCCGCCGTGTCGAGCGTGGCCAGAACCTCTGGGTCGCGCTTCCAGAAGTAGGTACGCCCCCCCGATCGGTCGGAGATGTTGAGCTCGTACGGTGTGCGGACATCGGGGGATGTAGGGAATTCCCCGACGATGCCCATGTCTCTGAGCCTCTGAGACGCCTGCCGCCCTTGTGGGTCATCGCCCAGAGTCGTTCCGATGAGGGCGCTGCGCACCTCCCAGCGCCTCAACAGCGTGGCGACGATGGCCGCGTCGTCCGAGATGAACTCGTCGACCCGGCTTACTGTCGCGCCGGTGTTCCAAGGAGGTAGGTCTTCGACGATAAGGAGCGTCGCGGGAGCTATCACTCCGAAACAGACCACGTCTACAGCCCGCTCCGTCCGGCCCCGAACGGTATTCATCCCGCCTGCCGTGGAGTCCTCAGCATGCCTTCTCCACGCCGTTCGGCTCCTCCGACAGCATTACCACGTCGCAAACCAATGGGGGTGCATAGTCTCCATCCAGTCCGCCCCGGTCGCCGACCGGCAATGTCCAGGGCTACGAGCCGTCGAATCAGGTAACGTCAGGATGCCAGAGGTTTTCGCCAGAGCTATTTCGCCTCGAGTGCCTGTGCCTCTCGTTGCATCGCCGCCAATTCGTCCACGGGAATATGGCAGTAGATGACGTGGTCGGGCGAGTCTGGTCCGGTGCGGGCAGGCGGCGGGGTTTCGTCGCAGATCGGTCCGATCTTGCGGGGACAGCGGCCGGCGAAAAAGCACCCACGGAAGGCCTCTCGCATTGTCGGTACGGCGCCTGGTAGCCGGATGCGCGTTGGCGCGGCGTCGGGATCGGGCACCGGCGCGGCCGAAAGAAGGGCCTCGGTGTAGGGGTGGGACGGCGGGTCCAGTACAGATTTTGCGGGACCGTACTCGGCCACATGCCCCGCGTAAAGTACGAGGATGTCATCGGAGATATATCGCACGACTCCGAGGTCGTGGGTTATGAAAATATAGGAGGTACCCAACTCCCGTTGGCGCTCTTCCAAAAGGTTGAGCACCTGGGCCTGGACGGAAACATCCAAGGACGAGACAGCCTCGTCGGCCACGATAACATCGGGGTTAGCCGCGAAGGCTCCCGCCAGGGCCGCCCGCTGCTTCTCGCCTCCGCTAAGCTCGCCGGGTGGCCGGTCCAGGTACGACGGGTCCAGCCCAACGGCCCGGAGCAGCTCGGCGGCGCGCTCTCGGCTTTGACGCCGGTCCAGGCCGGCGAACCTTCGCAGAGAGCGAATGATGGTGTGGCGAATCGGCAGCTTGGGATTCAGGGAGGCCGTTGGGTTCTGGAACACCATCCGCAGCGCTGCACGCTCCTCGGAGGTGCGCTGCTCAACCTCACCCGCCAGCGCAGAGTCCAGCAGGCGGATCTCGCCCTTATCTGGCGCCACCAGGCCTACCACGGCACGAGCTAGGGTCGTCTTCCCAGAGCCGCTCTCCCCAACGATTCCCAGGGTGCGCCCCCTGTCGACCCGAAACCCGACGTCGTTCAACGCCCGTACCGGTGGCCTTACAGGTGGGCCAAAGAGGATGTACTTGCGCCGCTCTTTGCCGTAGAGTCGCTGCAGGTTTTGGGCGTCGAGGATCTGCTCGGTCCCATTGCTGCTGCCTGCGGCCCGTGGCTCTGGCTCACCCCAGATCTCGGGCCGGACGTCATCCCGGTAAAAGCAGCGCGACAGATGGTTGGCCCCTGCCTCGGCCATGTCCGGCGCCGCGCTCCGGCAGGTGTCCTGGGCCATGGGACACCTGGGCGCGAAGAGGCAGGTCTCGGCGGCTCGCTCCTCGGCCGAGTAGACCGCGCCGGCGATTCTTCTGAGCCTGGTGGTGGCCTCACCCTCTCCGGGGGGCTGGGGCATACATGACAGCAGCCCGGCCGTGTAGGGATGGCGGGGGTTCTTGAAAATCTCCCTGACCGGCGCCTGCTCGACGGTCTGGCCAGCATACATGACGATCACACGATCGGCGACCCGCGCGATCACACCCAGGTTGTGACTGACAAACAGGATGCCCGCGTTCACGCGCTGCTTCAGGTCTACCACCAGGTCCAGGATGGTCGCCTCAGTGGTGACGTCGAGACCGGTGGTGGGCTCGTCCATAATGAGCAGGTCCGGGTCGCACGCCAGGGCCATGGCGATCATTACCCGCTGCTGCATACCGCCGCTCAGCTCGTGGGGGTAGCGCCGTCCTATGGCCGTCGGGTCGGCAAGGCCGACGCTGTCGAAGAGCTCTGCCGTCCGCTCCGTCGCCTCCCGAGTGTCGAGCGCAAGATGCTCGCGGAGCACCTCCTCGATCTGGGGGCCGACCCGCATGGCCGGGTTCAGCGACGTGGCGGGGTCCTGGTAGACCATGGCCATCCGGTTGCCACGCAGCTCGCGGAGTTCGGACGGCGTCAAGTGCGCGATGTCCTTGCCCGCGAACCGGAGGGTGCCGTCCACCTGCGCCGTACCCGGCAGATACCCCATCAGGGCGAAGGCCACCGTAGACTTGCCGCATCCCGACTCGCCCACCAGACCCAGGACCTCGCCGCGTCCGATCTCGAGGGAGGCGTCCCGCACGGCCCGAACGGTGCCCCTGGGGGTGTAGAAGGTGACCGCAAGCCGGTCTACTTCGAGCAGCGGCCCTTCCGGCCGAGGCGACTGGCTCACTGCGTCTCCCCCCGGGAAAGGGGAAGTCGCACCGACTGGCGTATGCCATCGGCCAGGAGGTTTACACCCACGACGAGCGATCCCATGGCCAGGGCCGGGGCCAACGCCGCCCATGGAGCGCTCGCCAGGTTCGCCCGGGCCTCGCTGACCATCAGGCCCCAGTCAGGCGTCGGCGGCTGGACGCCGAGGCCCAGGAACCCCAGGGAGGCGGTGAGAAGGAGGGCGAAGCTGACCCGTATGGACGCCTCCACCGCCACGACGGGAATGATGTTGGGCAGGATCTCCCGGAAGATTATGTAGAAGGCCGACTCCCCCCGGAGGCGGGCGCTCTGCACGAACTCCAGAGGTTTGACGGCCAGAGTCGCGCTGCGGATCACCCGGCTGACGGCCGGCATGAAGGCTATGCCGATGGTAAGAATGACCAGCCAAGACTCTTTGGATGGCCATAGGCGGATGCAGATGTCGTTTATGCAGATAGGGTCACTGATGCGCTGGGCCCCAATGTTGATCACCAGCAGGGCCAGCAGCAGGCCGGGAAACGCCAGCAGGATGTCAATCGCCCGCATGATGAGCTGGTCGGTCTTGCCCCCAAGGTACCCGGCGGTCATCCCCATGGTGGTGCCCAGAGCAATCCCGAGGGCGGTTCCGACGACCGATATCCAGATTATCGAGCGTGCCCCGGCCATCACCCGGCTCAGCACGTCGCGGCCGAATTTGTCCGTGCCCAGCAGGTGGTCTACCGACGGTCCCGTGAGCCTGATCTCCAGGTCCTCACTGGTAAATGCGGTGGGGGAGTGGGGCGCCAGCAACGACCCGAAGAGGGCCAGCACGAGGTAGACCAGGATTATGCCGAACCCTATTCGCCCAGAGTTGGTCCGGAGGACGATGGACAGTGCTCGCCGGATCTTCTGGCCGGCCCCGTTCAGCAGAGCGCCTACGCCCCCGCCGGCAACCTGGCTGTCCAGCTCTTGGATGGCCATCACGCGAGCCTGATCCGCGGATTGAGGACTCCGTACAGCAGGTCAGCCGTCAGGTTGCTGAAGGCGTACACCGCGGCAATGACCAGCGCCGTCGACTGAAGCAGACGCACGTCGCGAGTGTCGATCGCCGTCAGCAGCAGCCGCCCAACGCCCGGATAGGCGAAGACACTTTCAACGATGATAAGTCCACCGAACATCCAGCCAACGTTGTTAGCGATGACGGTGATGGTCGGAAGCATTGCGTTGGGCAGTACGTGCCGGACCACCACCCGGCGCATGGGCAGACCCTTGAGTATGGCCGTGCGGACGTAGTCGCTTTCCATCACCTCCATGACGTTGGCCCGTGCCATCCGCATGATATAGGCGAACAGGGCCCCGGTGATGGTGAGGATCGGCAATACCAGCACCTCGGGTCTGGACCAGACACTCTCACCGGGCAGCATGATGCTCGACGACGGCAGCCACCCCAGAGTCGAGGAGAAGAGCAGCATCAGCAATACCCCCGTCACGAACTCCGGGAGCGAGATCGTCAGGAGGCTTCCCTGGCTCACCAGCCGGTCCAGCTTGGTGTCGGGCCGTATCCCCATCCAGACGCCGGCGGCAACCGCGGTGGGCACTGCCACAATGAAGGCGAACACGGCCAGGATGGCTGAGTTGGGCAGGCTTCTCTTTATCATCGAAAGAATGGACACGCCCGAGCGGGGGGAAACGCCCAGGTCGCCCCCCGGCACACCCCATCGCCAGATGGTATCGTCGGAGGCAGCCCACGCCGTGACGTCGCCGGACTCGCCTACGTGGATGGCGATGTCATTCAGTGGCCTGGCTGTGGGCTCTTGCTGACCGGTGATCGTCCCCTCCCGACCCTCAAGGATCTCCTGGCGGGTCCAGGAGGCTCCGCCGTCGCGGGTTGTCAGAACCGTCCCCTCGGCCCCCACTACGACCCCGTCGGCGCCGTCGAAGGAGACGGCACGGAGCGCGCTCTTCAGAGACGTACCGATAGTCCGGCTGGCCCAGGTGACGCCACCGTCACGGCTATGCAGCGCCGTTCCCCCGTCACCGACCGCCCACACTGCCGCGTCACCGGCGAAGTCGACAGCATTCAGTCGCGACGACGTGCCCGCGTCCGACTGTTGCCAGGTCCTGCCACCATCGGAGGTCACGAGGATCGTGCCCCCTTCCCCGACAACCACGCCCTTGTCAGCGCTGGCAAAGGCCACCGAAAGAAGCGTCGCGTCGACGCCTGTATCCACCGTCTCCCAGCTCACACCACCATCGGTGGAGCGGAGTACCAGCCCTTTCTCGCCGGCTATCCAGAGGTGGCTAGAGTCCACGAAGGCGATGCCGGTAAGCGCCGATGCCGTTCCACTCTCCACCTGAGCCCATGCGGAGAGTATCTCATCTTCACAGGTAGAGCCTGCGCAAAGTACCCCTTGCTCCTTCGGCGGGACGCCCTCCGCGGTGCGGTAGATGGTGCCTCCCTCACCGACGGCCAATCCAATCTTCTCATCTACGAATGCGATGGCCCTCAGCCGATGCTCCGTTCCAAGCTGCCTGGTCCACCGGGTCCCGCCGTCTTCGGTGCTGTAGATGCGCCTCTCAGAGATGGCCCAGCCCAGTTTGGGAGAGAGGAAGCTGGTCCTGGTGATGGGCGTGATGGTACCGGCCCCCACCCGCTGCCAGGTTGCGCCGCCGTCGCTGGTCCTGAACAAAGTCCCTTCGCTCTCGGGCCAGCCGATAATCCAACTCAGGTAACGGACGTGGGCGGGCCGGTCCAGGCCCATCCTGTGGCGCAGGTTCTCCAGGTTAGTTGGTGTGCCCTGTTGGCCCAGCAGTGTCGACGCAGCGTCCCCGGGCAGAAACTCCGTGGCCGAGAAGATGATCAGGGAGATTACCAGAAGGGTCGCGAAGATCAGGGTCAGCCGGACGATAAGGAAGTGTACTATAGCTCAGACCTCCGGTTAAGAGCTCCTCATGCCTAAACACCTCGGCCGCCCTCAAACGCATCCCTTTGGGAGAGATCCCGGGCACGTGGGGGGGGGCGACAGCGGCGACCCGCGGCTAGATGAAGCAACGGCGATAAATTGTAGCCTGCGGACCGGCCTGAGATCGACGCCGGGTCCGTCGGCAGACCGGGCGACCCCACCTGGCGTAAACGCGCAGCGCCCCACGGCCGCTGCCCCGAGCGTCAGCCCCCGGGGGGCCCTTCTCGGGACAACGGCTGGTACGCGGGTGCGCCCTTGTTCAGCCGCCCACTACTCTATTACTCGAGCCACCATTCTTGAATGAGATAAGTGGCAAGGTTCGGGTTAACCTGGATGCCGCGTACATTGTTTCGGTGGGCAACAAGCTTGGGATTGTGCATCAGGAAGAGCACTGGAACTTCCTCGATCAGGATCTCCTGTACCTCCCGGTAATACTCTTTCCTCGTGTCGAAATCCCCCTCGGCGTCGGCCAGGGCCAGCAACTCGTCCATCCTAGCGTTTTCGAAGTAGGACTCGTTCCAGGTTGCTTTTGGCCCAAACATCACGTTGAGGCCCTCGTTCGCAGGACGCGGGCCCCACGAGCTGGCGACGAAGGGGCAACACTCATTCATCCAGAACTCTGTCCAGTATGGGGTCGGGTCGGTGTTGTTAATCTCGACCCGGATGCCGGCGGCGGCAACCGACTCCTTGAACGCCAGCGCCATGTCCAGCTTCTGGCTGACGTCCGTTGTGGTCAGCACAACGTCGAAGCCGTCCGGGTAACCGGCTGCCTTGAGGTACTCAATCGCCCTCGGTATGTCCTGCTTGATGATAGGCTGATCGTCCCAGTAGTACTCGTCGTTGGATCCCACGGGATGCTCGTTGGCGTTGGAGCCACGTCCGAACAGGGTCGCCTCCCGAACGAAGTCCCGGTCCACGGCGTACTGGAACGCCTTTCGCAAGTCCTTGTTGTTGAAGGGCGGCCGGTCGGTGTGGAAGTCGAGTACCCGAACGCCGGCGGTGGGCGCCTCCTGTACTGTCACGTTGGGATTAGCGTCAAGGTCATCCAGCACGGAGAAGGTCAGGGTGTCAAGGACCACGTCGATGGCCCCCGACTTCAGAGCCTCTATCCGGGTCGTCATCTCCGGCATGTAGAACAGGATGACCTGATCCAGGTAGGGTACGCCCGCCCTCCAGTAGTTGGGGTTGCGGTCCATGACCGTGCGCTCTGCCGGGTTGTGCTCAGTAAGGGTGAACGGCCCGGAGCCGAACTCCCTGGAGGTTATCAGTCCAATATCGACATCGGAAGGGAGGATCATGGAGTGATAGATCGACAGCAGCCCGGGGAGGAAGACGTTGGCGCCGTCCAGATCGAACTCCAGGGTGTAGTCGTCGACGGCGGTTATGGTCGAGATGAAGTTTAGTTGGGCTTCGAGAGGAGACGCCGTCGCCGGGTCCAGTATGCGGTCGTACGTGAACTTGACGTCCTCCGCCTTCATCTCCTTGCCGTGGTGGAACATTATGCCCTGGCGCACCTTGAAGGTGTATTGCGTCGAGTCGTCGTTCGACGTCCACGACTCTAGCGCCCACGGCGTGAGGGCGCCGTCGTACCACAGCACGGTTCCTTTGTCGTAAGTGAGCTCGCTGTACAGGGAGCTCCCCTCTGACAGCCCCATCAGGGCCGGGTCCATGGTTCCAAAGTCGACGATACCGATCTTCAATGTGCCGCCGTACTTCTGCCCAGCCGCGCCCGCTACCGGCGCCGCTCTCACCACCTGCTGTGGCGCCGCCAATAGAGCCGCCTTGGCCGCAGCTAGAGCTGCATCTTCAGTAGCCTTAACGATAAGAACCTCGATTTCCTGCTTTGTGGCCCCCTCACTGGTGGCCGCGGCCACCATCTGCTGTATCTCGGCCGCCGACACAGGCGCCGGCGCCGCAGGAATCGCTTGTTGCACCGCCTGCTGGACCGCCGCCTGAATCGCCGCGGTATCCAATGGCGCGGGCTCCGCGCTGCCGCACGCGGCGGCCACCAGAGCCAGCGTCGTTCCTGCGATTAAGAGCCATGTAAGTCTAATTTTTGGAATTCTGCCTAACATAAGCTACCTACCTCTCACTAACCTCTAGGCTCCAAAACTCTTAACGGGTCTCCTGCTTGTGCCAGCGAGTTTCAGCACCGAGAGCTTCCTCCAGCTACCCATGGGAGCCCAGGCCACCCGCTTACGACATGGTCGCGCACAGCGCTATCCCGTCTCGGCGTGGCACCGACGGCCCTTCGATCCCTGGGAGCCTTAAGCTCGTACCGAGGCATGTAACCACGTCCGGCTGACGTCTGTCAAATCCGGCGATGGCCTTTTGCGCCCCGATCTGGCCCAAACACAACTCTGTCAGAGGGCAAGGCCCGCCCTCGATTGAGCGCTTTCCGAGGAGAGCGGGGCCTTTCAGGCGACGCTATGAGCAACTTCGGGTGGCCGGCCCTGTTGGAGAGGGACAAACAACGTGCAGAGCCTTTGACAAGGCCGTTCCATTGCCAGCTGCATCGCCCCGGGCCCCCATGGGCCACGTCAGGATCTAGCCCTTCCCGCTGATGAGACCTGCAAGCTGACGTCACGACAAGAAGATCCTGCCTTCTAGGCAGGAGTCAGTCTACTAAAGCCTAAACGGTGGCAGGAGTGGTAGGACTCGAACCCACGACCTGCGGTTTTGGAGACCGCCGATTGCTGTGATGTTCTATGTTCTCAGGTATCGAATTAGAACAAGGAGTCCGACGTCCGAGCTTGCTTCTATACCTACCGTGCCAGCCAGTGCCAGCCCGTGGTTATCTGTCCGTTGACAAATCCGTTGACAACTTAGGCTCGCACCGGCAAGGGAATGTACATCCCACCTCGGATTCTCATATCGTCCTAGGTCTGACCTCTGAAGTGTTCCCTCCCCTCGTGGCGACCGCGTCATGCACTGGTACTCCAAAGGAGACACCTGCGCATGTGGCCAGGTTCCTGCCCGGCTACTGTCGACCCCAGGTTGTAGCTGCGGAGGCGGGAGGCTTGATCCTCCCGGAGAACGATGCAGACAGCCGGTCGGTGATCTGGGCCGGAGACCGGAACGCATGGGTCGCGGCTAACCCGGAGGTCGAGCCACGCCTGGCTGAGGTGCCGGAGCGTAAGGTCAGAGCCTTGTAGATCGTTGACCCTCAGCTGATGCCGCTGCTAGACTCTCTGCAAATCACAATCGGAGGCGTTGATGCAGGGACTGCTGGAGGGGAGGGTGGCAATAATCACGGGTGGAAACTCAGGGATCGGCCGGGCGACGGCGCTTCGGTTCGCTGAGGAGGGTGCCAGAGTGGTGATCGCGGCGCGCCGTGAGGCCCAGGGACAGGACGTCCTGGGTGAGATCAAGCGCGCTGGCGGCGAGGCGATCTTCGTTAGGACGGACGTGTCCCGTCCGACCGAGGTTGAGGCGATGGTGGCGCGGACAGTGGAGGCGTACGGTCGACTTGACTGCGCCTTCAACAATGCTGGAGTTGCACTGGGCCACGGCCTTATCCACGAGACGACGGTGGAGGACTGGGACCGCACCGTCGACGTCAACCTGAAGGGCGTGTGGCTGTGCATGAAGTACGAGATCGCGCAGATGGTCACTCAGTCCGGAGGGGCCATCGTGAACAACTCCTCGACGGCGGGCCTCGTCGGGTACGAAGACGGTGCCATCTACACCGCCAGTAAGTACGGTGTCACTGGTCTAACGACGTCGGTGGCTCTCCAATACGCGACGAAGGGGATCAGAGTGAACGCCGTGTGCCCCGGGTGGATACGCTTACCCGTGACGAGGGAGGGTGACGCCGAGCCGGAGGAACGAGAGTCGCAAGCCGTGAGGGAGACCCCTATGAGACGCATGGCCTCGGTGGAAGAGGTGGCCGAGGCTGTGGTATGGCTCTGCTCCGACAAGGCGTCTTTCGTCACGGGGGTCGCAATGCCCGTCGACGGAGGTCTCGTGGCCCGGTAGGTCAAGCTCCATGCGCTTCCTGTTCGCGAAGGCGGCGCGCCCGTGTCAGAGCCACTCGCCGGAGGGCGATGATCACAGTCGCTCTTTACGCCCGGGAGGTCGCTGCCAAGGAGCCCGACCCCGAGCCCTCGCTGTACTTTGGGCAATGTAGTCGGGACCAGTAAGGACAGGCCAAGCGACCTGTCCTAACCAATGGCGATTCTTCGGTCGCCACTATCTTGAGGAGCCGTGTCGATGACCGACATAGAGTTGAACGACTTACTCGGTAGGCCGCTGGTGGCGGTTATTGGCACGGTTGATGCGAGCGGACGTCCTCGCTGCGCACCAATCTGGTTTCACTGGGAAGATGGGGCGGCCTACATGTTCACGTCGCGCAAGACATTGAAGTGGCGAAACCTGGAAAGAAATCCACACGCTTCATTATGCGTAGACTGGCGGGAGCCGCCGTACCGCTCGGTCGTTATGGACGGGCCTGTCGAAGAGGTCCAACGGTCGCTGTACGAGCTTGTGCGATGCATGGCAGTAAGATACTACGGCGAGGAGAAAGGTCGCGCCTTTGCCGAGGGCTATCGAGACAACCCGCCGGGCGTCGTTGCGTTCCGCTTGACGCCGCGCCACATCGCTTCAATCAGCAGCGACGACTGACGCCTGTCCATCATGCTGGCTGCTGTCGTGAGGCGGCGAGCTAGGATCATCTGAATCCTGGCCTACCGAAAGTACAACACCGCTCAAAATGTCGCGGGCTCACGTTGAACAACCGCCACATATGGTGCTAGGGTGTGCCTCAGTACCTTGATGCGGTGGTTAATCTATTAGATGGTGAGTCTACAGGCGACCCCGACCATCACTCGCATCAATCTCCCCAACGGTCGCCACTATCAGGTAGAAGGCTTCGAGGAACTTTTTCCTAGTGTCACCAACGTTTTGGGCGTCATCGCGAAACCTGCTCTCGTGGCGTGGGCTCGTGACACCGCATTGGAAGCGGTACGAGAAGCTCTGACCGACCACACCGGTATGATGGTGGCGGTCACGCCGGAATGGGTCTCCTCGCTAATCGAGGAAGCACGGGCCAGGCCCGACCAAGTGCGAGACGGGGCCGCAGACTTCGGGACTCAGGCTCACGTCCTGATTGACGAGATACTCTCTGGCGAAGCACCCGAAATCCCACCTGAAATGTCCACTGTGGTCGCCAGCTTCGAGGGATGGCGTAGGTATTCTGGTCTGGATATCCACCTTACCGAAACCCTCGTTTACTCCGCCAAGTATCGCTACGCCGGGGCGATGGACGCCTTGGCCTCCCGAGGGGATACCCTGGTGGCACTGGACTGGAAGACCGGAAACCGCATCTATCCGGAGTTCGATCTACAGGTGGCTGCCTATGCCAAGGCCATTGAGGAGATGTCCGGTCAACGCGTCGCTGAAGCGTGGATCGTGAGGCTTGGGAAGAGGGTTCCTGAGTTCGAGGCGCGTACGGTAAAGGACTTGGACAGGGCCTTCGACGCCTTCCGGGCAGCGCTCTTTCTATGGAGAGCAGTCCAGGGCTGAACACGCGAAACGGACCCTGACTAGCCGAATGGAGTTTAAGCGCCTAGGTAGCACCGATGTGATGGTTCCGGAGATCGGTCTGGGGACCTGGAGGTACCGTGGCGGCGTAGAGCCC
>JADFIF010000010.1 GCA_022566795.1 Chloroflexota bacterium | reverse complement strand
GACGGCGCGCCAAACTACGTGATGCTGTACGTCCAGCACCCGCCCGGCGGCTCCAGCGCCCACCACACGCATCCCTGGGAGCATCAGGCGTTCATCGTCGAGGGCTCGGGAATCCTGTGGTGCGACGGCAAGGAGTACCCCGTAAAGCAGGGCGATGCGGTCTTGGTCCCGCCGGGGTCGGAGCACCACTTCGCCAACACCGGCGACGTCACCCTCAGCCGCGTAACGGTCAATCCGCTAAGCTCGGTTGCCGGAGGATAGTCCATGAGCGAGAGAGAGAAGCCAGCGCCCGCCGCGCACGACCGCGGAGGCTGGGCCACCGAGGAGCCCGTAGACCAGGGCGAGCACCAGTGGGCCGACTGGGAGTATCGGACACAGGCGTTGGCCCGCGTTCTTAGGAGCAAGGGCATCGTCGTAACCGACGAGATGCGCCGCGGCATCGAGTCCATACCTGCGCCGGAGTACGAGGCCCTCTCGTACTTCGAGCGCTGGTCCGCCTCTTTCGAGACCCTCCTCGTCGAAAAGGGCGTTCTCACCCCCGCGGAGATCGACGAGAAGATGAAGGAAGTCGAGGAGCGCTGGGGATGAGCCCAGACTCTTCAGATAGCGCGATATTTGGTCCCGGCGACCGCGTGAGGGTCAGCGAGCGCTATCCCGCAAGCCACCATCGGACTCCCTGGTACATAAAGGGCAAGACGGGCAGGGTCGACGTCGTATACGACGCCTACATGAACCCGGAGTCGCGCGCCTACGGCCAGGCCGGACTTCCCAGGGTGACCGTGTACCGCGTCGAGTTCGATCAGGCCGACCTCTGGGAGAGCTACCGGGGACCGGCCAACGATAGGATTTGCGCCGATGTCTTCGAGCACTGGCTGGAGCCAGCATGAACGTTTAAGGGAATCATGAAAAATGGGGAGTGCAGTCCCGACCCGTCGGGATTGCCGGGAGTCTGAGAGCCTGCCCTGAGCATCGTCGAAGGGGTGTCCCTCAGATACAGTTTCCCCTTTCCCTACTGGAAATGGGCCAGAAGGACGCCCGAAGGGTTTTTCAGCACCCTTTTAGGAGGATGAGATGAGCGAACACCAGCACGACCATGGCGCCGGTGAGGAGTCCCAGGGCCATCCCGGCGGGACGCCCGACATCCAGCTAAGCTACCGCGCGAAGCGGAGCCTGGCAATGCAGGAGCTGCTCGTAGAGAAAGGCATAATAGCTCCCGACGACATCCAGCGCTCCGTAGAGTCGGCGCGGGCGCGCTCGCCGTCCGATGGCGCGCGGGTCGTCGCGCGGGCGTGGGTCGACCCCGCGTTCAAGCAACGCCTTCTGGACAATGCGCTGACGGCCATCGCCGAGCTGGGCTACGACTTCGTCGCCGACACCGGACTGGTCGCCCTCGAAAACACCGACGAGCTGCACCACGTCGTGGTCTGCACGCTTTGCTCGTGCTATCCGGGAGCCCTGCTGGGACCGCCGCCCGACTGGTACAAGAGCCTTGCCTACCGCTCTCGCGTCGTCATCGAGCCTCGGGCGGTCCTGCGCGAGTTCGGTCTGGAGCTGGAATCCGACATCGGCGTCCGCGTCATCGACAGCACCGCCGAGATACGATACCTGGTCCTACCGGGGCGGCCCGCCGGCACCGAGGGCATGGCCGAGGAGCAGCTTGCCGAGCTCGTGACTCGAAACAGCATGATCGGAGTAGGCCTCCCGCTCTCCCCCGAGCTCGTCACGACCTAGCGCGGCGCGGGTTTCAGCCCAATCGACCTGGGGTCCCAAAGGGCTCGGCCTCTGGTTGGGGGTCTGGGGATGTCCCCCTTGAAAGACCCTTTGGGCGGGCGAGGGGGAATACCAGTTCCGCAATCGCCAAACAGGGCGCCGTGACCGGCTGGGTCGGTCGAGGGCCCGCACGGTCCATATCTTGCGAGGAGACTAGCCCATGCCCACCATGAGCGGAGCCCAGGCGCTCGTCAGACAGCTCAGGTCCGAGGGGGTCGATACCGTCTTTGCCCTGCCGGGCGTCCAGATGATGGCGGCCTTTGACGCGCTTTACGAAGCCCAGGACGATATTCGCCTCATCCAGACCCGCCACGAGCAGGCTACGACCTACATGGCGGACGGCTACGCCAGGGTCACCGGAAAGCCCGGCGTGGCGATGGTGGTGCCCGGCCCCGGCGCCTACAACGCGGGCGCCGGCTTGGGAACAGCATACGCCGCCTCGTCGCCTGTGCTGCTCATCGCCGGACAGATCATCTCCGGCGCGCTGGGCAAACGACAGGGGCAGCTCCACGAGGTCGACGACCAGCTAGACATCTTCAAGCCCATCACCAAGTGGAACCACCGGGTGACCCGCGTGGAGGAGATTCCAGAGGCCGTCCACGAGGCCATGCGCCATCTCAAGACTGGACGTCCGCGGCCGGTCGAGCTCGAGGTCCCTCCGGACACTCTGGCAGCCGAGGGCAACACCGACATCATCGAGCCTGAGGAGTATCCCAGAGCCTCGCCGGCATCCGAGGATGTCGCGCGGGCGGCCAAGCTGCTGAGAGAGGCCAAACGCCCCGCCATCATCGCGGGCGGCGGCACGATCATCTCCGGCGCTTCGCATGAGCTCTTGGAGCTCGCCGAGTTTCTCCAGGCGCCCGTGATGACCTCCCAGCAGTCCAAAGGGATTCTCCCGGAGGACCACTATCTGTCCGTCGGCACCAACTACGCGTCGCTTGGACCGGCCCATCGCGTCATTCCAGAGTCCGACGTGCTGCTGGCGGTCGGCACCCGGCTTCTGATACGCGATCTCGAGACGGAAACGCCGCCCAGGCTGATCCACATCGACGCCGATGCCACCGAGATCGGCAAGAACCTCCCGGCGGAGGTTGGAATCGTGGCCGACGCAAAGGAGGCTCTCGCCGCCCTGCTGCGCCAGCTCCGTGCGGGCGGGTCCCCCAAGGAGTCGCGGCGCGGGGAGATCGAAGGCTACAAGACGCGATTTGCCGAGGAGGTCCGCGAGCTGGCTCCCGAGCAGACCGACATCGTCTCCACCATCCGGCGTACCCTGGCCGACGACGCGGTCCTGGTCAGCGGCGTGACCAACATCGGCTACTGGAGCAACGTGGCCTACCTCGCCAAACAGCCGCGCACGTACCTGACGTCTTCGTACTTCGGCACTCTTGGCTACGCCTTCCCGACAGCCCTGGGCGCCAAGGCCGCCAGGCCCGCCCGGCAGGTCGTCGCGATCTGTGGCGACGGCGGCTTCATGTACAGTCCGCAAGAGCTGTCCACCGCCGTCAAGTACGGCATCAACGTGGTCGCCATCGTGTTCAACAATGCAGCCTACGGCGCCTCCCAGTGGGACCAGACCCACCGGTACGGGCGCCGATTCATAGGCACCGACCTCCACAACCCCGACTTCGTGGCGCTGGCCAAGGCCTTCGGCGCCGTCGGCATGAGGACCGACCCGGCCGGCCTCCGACCTGCCCTCCAGGACGCGTTGGCCGCCGATGCGCCGGTGCTGCTCGAGGTCGAGGTCCCGAACATGATGCCCCCCTTCCAGATCGTCCCCTGAGACTTGGTAACTATGTCAAAATCCCGTCCGGGGAGTCCAGAGGGCTGACCCCTCTGGCAAGGGGTCTGGGGGATGTGCCCCCAGTAGCCAAAGACCCTATGGGCGGGTGGGTGGGAATAAGGCCTTGGCCTTTCTTGAGATAGTTTGTTAGCATCCAGATCAACCAGCGGAGGCCAGCATGGCAAGACGAAAAGAGGGATACGTCGACGTACCGGGAGGCCGCGTCTGGTACGAGATCGTGGGTGACGGGAGCGGCACGCCGCTCATTACGCTCCACGGCGGACCTGGCTCCACCCACTTCGGGATGGAGCCGCTGAAGGCACTGGCCGACGAGCGCCCCGTCGTCTTCTACGACCAGCTAGGCTGTGGCGGCTCCGACCGGCCCGACGACCTGAGCCTGTGGCGGACGGAGCGCTTCGTGGAGGAGCTCGACCTGCTCCGAAAGTCGCTGAGCCTGGACCGCGTCCACATCCTGGGCCACTCCTGGGGCACGATGCTCGCCACGGACTACTACCTCGCCCACCCCGATGGCATCGTCAGCCTCGTGATGTCGAGCCCGTGCATTAGCATCGAGCGGTGGCTGGCCGACTGCGCCGAGTACCGTAGCAGGCTGCCGGCCGAGGTGCGGAAGGTGCTGGACCGGCATGAAGCCGCCGGAACGACGGACTCGGAGGAGTATGGGAAGGCCACGGAGGAGTTCAACAAGCGGCACGTCTTCAGGATGGACCCGCTGCCCGAGGCCGTGGCCCGCGGCCGCAAGGAGCGAGGGCGGGTCGTGTACGAGACGATGTGGGGGCCGAACGAGTTCTACATGACCGGGAACCTCAGGGGCTACGACCGCTCGGGCCGGCTTGGCGAGATCGACGTCCCGACGCTCTTCTCATGTGGCCGGGTCGACGAGGCGGCCCCGTCGACGACCGAGTGGTACCACAGCCTGACGCCCGGCTCCGAGTTCGTCGTCTACGAGAACAGCGCCCACATGCCCATGTGGGAGGAGACCGACCGCTACGTCAGCGTAGTGCGCGACTTCTTGCGAAGAGCCGACGGAGCGTAGCCCAAGCGCGAACCGCGGTCGATCTCAACAAGGGCAGGTGCAGACAGCGTCCGTCGAAGTGCGGACAGTACGGCGTCAGAGTCACAGGAACGCGGGTGTGACGCCCTCCAGCCCCCGGACTCGGACCTCCTCCATGAATCGCCTCACGTCCTTGGGGCGCCGCAGAATTATGATGCGCTTGGCGTCCGAGTAGCCCCGCAGCCTTCGCACCACAGATGGCGACTCGACTCGCGGGAATCTCCAGATCCACAATAGAAACTTCAAGAACTCCCCATGCAGAAACCGCTCCGGGCACCCCGGCGCCATATCAGGCCTCGAAACGCCGATGTTCAGGAACCGGCGTTTGATGGCCCGCCACACGCAGATGATTTTCGGGAAGTCCAGAAAAACTACGGCGTCGGAGGCTTCCAGCCTCATCTCCAGGGTGCTGCCGTAGTGGCCATCCATGATCCACGCATCGCGCGACTTCAGCTTCTCGACGGTCTCAATCCACTGCGGCCTGGGAGTGGGCACCCATCCCGGACTCCAGAAGTGGGCGTCCAGGTGGATGACCTCCAGGCCGAGGATGGCGCCGAGCTCCGCTGCAAGCGTGGACTTGCCCGCACCGCCCGATCCGATTATGAGTATCTTCTTGATGGGGGGCACGGGCTGCACCGAACGTTCGTCTAGCGTGGTCTTGAGGGCGGGGGCCACCACGTGTTCGTAGCCCTATCCTGACCTCCTCCCCGTCGGGGCTGTCTCGGCACTACGCTCCGTATGCGTCCCCTGTTTGCCCTTATGACCCATCGCTGTCGCTCGAGGGCGAGTCAAGAGAGCGGCCAGTCGGGGCTACCTCCGACCTACTCCCCGGCCTTCTGGAGCGCCTTTATAACCGACGCCGGCGTCATCGGCAGCTCGCGCATCCTGATGCCCAGGGCATTGTGGACGGCGTTGGCCAGGGCCGCCAGCGTTGGGACGATGTTGGCCTCGCCGACGCCTCTAACTCCGAACGGGTGGCCCGGATTGGGCACCTCGATGATCACAGGCTCGATCATTGGCAGGTCCAGCGTTATGGGCATGCGGTAGTCGAGAAGGCTCGTGTTCATCATACGGCCCTCGTCGTTCATGAAGTACTCCTCGTTGAGGGCCCAGCCGATGCCCTGAGACATGCCACCCTGAATCTGCCCCTCGACGTAGCCCGGGTGGATGGCAGTCCCGGCGTCCTGGAAGGCGGTGCATCGCAGGATATCCACCTTTCCGGTCTCGGGATCGACCTCGACGTCGATGATGTTGGCCGAGTAGGAGCCGCCGGAGCCCGTCGGGTTGAGGTTGGCCCTGCCCACAACCGGACCGCCCGTCTGGGGCAACATGGGCGCGATCTCCTTGAACGTCAGGCTGAGCTCTGGGTCGGACTTGTGTCTCAGGACACCATCCACGTACTCGACGTTGTCCGAAGAGGTCTCCCAGATGCGGGCGGCGCGTTCGATGAGCTGTCGCTTAACGTCGTTGGCGGCCTCGTAAGCGGCCCAACCGGTCTTGAAGGCCACGCCGCTGCCGCCGGTGTTTGACGTATAGCCGATCGTGTCGGTGTCCGCCACGCTCGGCATGACGTCTTCAACCGGCAGGCCGAGCACCTCGGCGAACTGCTGCGCCACCGCCGTGCGCGTGCCACCGATGTCTACGGAGCCCTCGACCAGGCTCACGTTCCCGTTGGGCAAAACGTTGGCCACCACGCACGACATTCCGGTGTTGTTGCGGCAGAAACCCATCCCGACGCCACGCCCACGGTACTTGCCTGTGAGGGGAGCCGAATAGTGGGGGTGGGCCATCACGGCCTCCATCGTCTCCTTGGCGCCGATCTTCAGGTTCATGACTCCATCGGCCCGCCGCGTGCCCTCCGTTGCCACATTCAGCAACCGGAGCTCGATCGGGTCTATCTTCAGTTTCTCGGCTACTTCGTCGACCAGGCTCTCCACGGCAAAGACGACGATAGGGGCTCCGGGCGCCCTGTATGCCGCCGTCTTCGGCTTGTTATCCACGACGTCGTAGGCATCTATCAGGACGTTCTCGATGTTGTATGGGGCGAAGATCGCAGCCGCGGCTCCCGCCAGCGGGGCCCCTGGGAACGCGCCCGCCTCGAAGGCGAAATAGGCCTGAGCGGCGGTGATCCGCCCGTCATTGGTGGCGCCTATCTTGATCCGCATGTAGCCGCCTGAGGTGGGCCCAGTGGCCTCCAGGACCTCGACTCGGTCCATTGCCATCTTGACGGGATGCCCGGTCTTTTTGGACAGCAGGGCCGCTATCGGCTCCAAGTAGATGGGGTTCTTACCCCCGAAGCCGCCACCGATCTCCAGAGGCACGACCTTGATGTTCGAGACTGGGATGCCGATAACTCGGGCGGTGTTGTCGCGGGCGCCGAAGGGACCCTGGGTGCTGCACCAGATGGTCACGCGGCCGTCGGCAGCCCACCAGGCCGTGGCGTTCTGGGCCTCGATGTACCCCTGATGGACGGAGCTGGTGCGAAACTCCCGTTCCATGACGACATCTGCCAACGCAAAACCCTGTTCGACGTCTCCGAACTTGTGTTGCTGATGACTGGCGATGTTGGTGCCGTTCGGGTTCTCGTCGCTGCTCCAGTGCTCATGAAGGATTGGCGCGTCCTTAGCCATGGCTGCTTCGACGTTGGTCACAGCGGGCAATGGCTCGTACTCGACCTCTATCAGGGCGAGGGCTTGCTCGGCGATGTGGGGGTTGCTGGCCGCCACCGCCGCCACCGCATGCCCCTTGTAGTACACCTTGTCTTTGGCCAGGAGATTCTCGCTGATGGCCCGTCCGAGCACAGCGATTTGGGCTATCGGCTCGAAGGGGGCCAGGTCGGCCGAGGTCACCACCGCCTTCACGTCAGGGTGCGCCTCCGCCTTGCTTGTGTCGATGGACCTTATGCGAGCGTGGGGATGCGGACTCCTCAGCACCTTGCCATACAGAAGCCCCGGAAGGTTCATATCCGATCCGTATACGGCTCTTCCAGTCACTTTGTCTACGCCGTCATGCCTGATCGGACTGGTTCCGACCACCTTGTAATCGGTCTTCGGGGTAGTAGCGCTGGAGGTCATGGCTGCTCCTTTTTGGGGGGTTTCTCGCAAGCCGTTATGTTATCACAAGCGTTTTGATGTTGGGCGCATCGTGAAGCGACAGCGGAGGCGCCGCCTAGGATTCCGTGGCGCATGGTGTCGGTGTCCGTCGGTGTCCGTTCGTTGGTCACGCTCCCTCACCCTCGACGGCCCCGTTGTCACCTAACGTCACCCAAGGCTGCCCGATTGTCACCCGTGCGTGTGAAGATTGGGGGCATCGGAGTCCGAATACTTGAGCCGTCGGTTAGCCTACCATCGCCAACGTCGCATGAAAGAGGCCATGCTCGTAGATGAAGGCCTCCACGGCTTCGGGAACGCGCTACCGGGCGGGGTTGGCTGCTCGGTGCTTCTGAGCAGGTCAGGAGCGTGCGAATGACGGAGAAGGAGTGGATGCGGCCACTCAGCCTTCGAGAGCGGCAATTGGCGCTGCTCATCGCGGATGGGCTAACAAACCGGGAGATGGCCGAAAAGCTTGGCCTATCGGTGTATACCGTGCGGAATGAGGTCGGTCGAATCCTGCGAAAGCTGAAGGCAAAGAACCGCAGTCAGATAGCGTACGCCGTTGGGCGACGGAGCTAAGGGCTTCAGGGCCCAACCACGGCCAGGCCACCTACAACGCCCTCATACGGCCACCGCGTAGGAGCGGGGAGAAGTGGTTCATTGACCCGGTTGGGCGAATCCGGGATTAGGGGAGTGGCAAGGCAGGGGCTAGCGACGGTCAGCCGGACTATACGGCGACAGCGTCCAGCGCAGCCTTGGCGCCGTCGGCGATGTGGCGGTACTCGTTCAGGACCTCTTCGCTGATGAGGACCGTTGGCTTGGAGGTGTCTCGGTACTCGGGGCGCAACTCGAGCCTGCCTAGGAAGGTTAGGTCCATCTCGCTGGCCAGCTCCTCGCCGGCGCCCGAGCCGAAGATCTCCCCCGATAGATTCTCGACCACGCCCAGCACGTTCACGTGCAGCTTGCGGATCATGTTGATGGACCGCTTGGCGTCGATCTTGGCGAGCTCTTGGGGCGTCGTCACCACCACGAACCCGTCGAGGTCCAACGCCTGCATTACCGTGAGCGGAGCGTCCGAGGTGCCGGGAGGCAGATCGATGATCAGGTATTCCAGGTCGCCCCATTCAGTGTTCTGAAGTAGCTGATTTATGGCGTTGTGGACCATCGGGCCCCGCCAGATAATGGCCTCCTCTTCGTTTTGCTGGAAGAAGCCCATCGACATGACCTTGACCCCGAATCTCTCGGACGGGAACATGCGTTTGTCTTCCCCCACGACTGGCAGGTCGACGATCTTCATGGCACGGACCACGTTGGGGCAGTCGATATCGACGTCGAGGATCCCTACGCTGGCTCCATCAAGGGCCAGGGTGACAGCCAGGTTCACGGCGACCGTGGTCTTTCCCACGCCGCCCTTGCCGCTGTAAACGCCGATCTTGTGGGCGATCCTCGACAGGGCGCTGGCGATGTTGCGCTTCTGCTCGAACTGGCGCTTCATCGCCTCGATGCGCGCGCGGGCCTGGTCGACCTGCGGCTGACTCGGCTGCGGCCTATTGGTCATGAGTAGAGTACCAACGCTCCTTCTTCCGGGCTCCAGGCATCCGGGCTCCCGGGGTCCGGCCGATCAAGATCCGGGCCGCGAAGCGGTCCCGGCCGATCAAACGAGGGACGAATCGACGGCTGATGACGAATCGGCGCCGAGGGCAGCTGCCAGGGAGGCTCAGTCGAGGCCGAGAAGTTTCTTCCCGTCCTCAGTGATGAGATCGGGCGTCCAGGGCGGGTCGTAGACCAACTCTACGTTGACGTCCTCTACGCCTTCGATCTCAGCGATCCGCCACTCCGCCTGCTGTGCGATGTAGGGACCCATTCCGCACCCAGCGAACGTGAGCGTCATCTTCACGTCGACATCGCCCTTGTCGACGCCCACGTCGTAGACGAGTCCCAGGTCGACGACGTTTACAGGTATCTCGGGATCGAACACGTCTTTCAGCGCCTCGATAACATCATCGCGCGTTATAGTTGCTGTCTCGGCCATGGGGCTGCACTCCTCTGTCAGTCTGAACCGGCCTCGGTCTTCTCAGTAGTAATTCTAGCGATGCTGCGACCCCATGTCAATTAAGGGGCTTACACGCATATATTGCGTTTTTAATCTGTTCCCCCGCGATAGACGCGGAGGAAGCCTTCCGGGCTGCAGTGGATTATTGATCGGCGATGGCGCTCAGAATCAGGTCTTCGGCGGCCGATCTTGAACCGGCGAGGGCGGCATAGACAAGACTGCCTCTGTTCTTGACGACCATGTGCAGGTCGTCGATCGTCCGGTAGCGCGCGTTGGTATCGCCCAGCTCGATTAGCTCGAGGCCCGCGCGCCCGCTGGCGATGCTCAGGATGAACGAGACGAGGACTCCCGGATAGCCGGAGTTGCTGACCAACAGGATGCTGGCGCCCGACTCTCGGATGAAAGCCCGGTCCAGCGCCGCCGGGATTTCAAGAGGGCCGTCCCAGTAGACTCCAAAGGCGAGCGCGGTCACGCCGACGAACCTGAAGGCGTCGCCCACGCTTTCCAGGTCGAGCTCGGCTAGATCCCCGGCAGAGCTCAACAGCGAGTCCTCAACCTCCAGCACTCCGGCACCGATAGGACGTGACGGTGGGTTAGCCGGCAGGTTGGTCAGGAGCGTCCACGCTTCGGGGTCCGCCTGGGAAAGGCCCACCAGGTTGTCCGATAGGAGGCCGGCGCGGACCGAATCTGCCCAGCCGCTGTCGCCTTTGACGAGAAGTAGGTCGGGTGGCACAGCCTTCGACCAGAGGTGATCGTCGATCCCGTAGGCCACCAACTGCGTCAACACATACCCGGCGGCCTCAGTCGAGTCGAAGGTGAACGCTCCACCGAACTCATGGCCCGCGACTCCCGCCACAATCGTTGCACTCCGCAGTGCCAGGGTGGGAATAGCCGCGACGGACGCGGATTCGTCGCTGTTGGAAGGAAAAAGCTCGGGCGGGAGCGTGACAGGAGGATCCACCCCTACGTAGAGAAATCCTCCAAAGTCGACGTCGGGTACTCGGGCCTGCTCAATGCCCGCAGGCAACTCGGCGTTTCCCGGTCCCAGCACTGTGGAGCAGGCGAAGGTGAATGCCATCGCCAGCAGGAGCATCGATAGTGCGCCGGCCCTCGTCAGAACAGCACTTCCGCGCATCATACCCTCTTCCCAACCGTGCTATTCGCCGGCCTAACAGGGTGCTGAAAACCCTTCCGACCATCTCTGTGGCGCCCTGTCGAGCGAGGAAGGGAAGAAATTCGCATCTGAGGGACACCCCTTCGACGATGCTCAGGGCAGGCTCTCAGACTCCCGGCAATCCCGACGCATCGGGACTGCACTCCCCCATTTTTCATCAGCCGGCCTAATCCGCCAACACCTTTCGGAGGTCTACGATCTGGTCTCTGAGCAGTGCCGCTTTCTCGAACTCGAGGTTACGGGCCGCCGACTTCATCTCCGACTCCAGGTCCTTTACGAGCCGGAGCAGGTCGTCCTTGGGCAACTCGCCGTTCGTGACGTACGGGGCGCTGGTCTCGGCTATGGCCCTCACCCTTTCCGTGATGTCGTGAACCGTTTTCTGGATGCTCCGGGGCTCAATTCCATGCTCGAGGTTGTAGCTCTCCTGAATGCTGCGCCGGCGGTCGGTCTCGTCGATGGCGCGCTTCATCGAGTCGGTCACGACATCGGCGTACATGATCACCCGCCCCTCGACGTGTCGCGCCGCTCGGCCAATGGTCTGAATCAGCGAGGTCTGGGAGCGCAGATACCCCTCCTTATCGGCGTCCAGCACGGCAACCAGGCTAACCTCTGGCAGGTCCAGCCCCTCGCGGAGAAGATTGATGCCTACGACCACGTCGTACACGCCGAGGCGCAGGTCGCGAAGTATCTCGCTGCGTTCCAGGGTGTCTATCTCCGAGTGCAAGTAGTGAGTCTTCACGCCCATCTCTCGCAGATAGTCGGCCAGCTCCTCGGCCATGCGCTTCGTGAGGGTCGTCACCAGACACCGCTCGCCGCGGTCGACCCTAATCCGTATCTGGTGGAGGAGATCGTCTATCTGGCCCTCGGTGGGTTTCACGTCGATGATCGGGTCGGTAAGACCCGTAGGCCGGATGACCTGCTCGATCATCTGTTGGCTGTGCTCGTACTCGTACGGGCCCGGCGTGGCCGAGACGTAGATCGCCTGATTCACCCGCTCCTCGAACTCTCCGAAGTTCAACGGCCGGTTGTCCAGCGCCGAGGGCAGGCGGAACCCATACTCTACGAGGACCTCCTTGCGAGACTTGTCCCCGTAAAACATCCCTCGGAGCTGCGGCAGCGTCATGTGGGACTCATCGATGAACAGCAGATAGTCTTCGGGAAAGTAGTCCATCAGCGTATAGGGAGAGCTTCCCGCCGGGCGGCGGGCCAGGTGACGCGAGTAGTTCTCCACTCCGCCGCAGTAGCCCGTCTCCCTCATCATCTCCATGTCGTACCGGGTCCGCGACTCGAGGCGCTGCGCCTCCAGCAGCTTTCCCTGCCCGTTGAGCACCTGAAGGTGCTCGTCCAGCTCCTGCTGGATATCATCGAGAGCGGCCAGCATCTTCTCCTCGGACGTCACGAAGTGCTTCGCGGGGTATATCTCGATGTCTTCCCGCTCGCTAAGCACCTCGCCGGTCAGGGGGTCGAGCTGGATGATGCGTTCGACCTCGTCGCCCCAAAACTCGATCCGGATTCCAATCTCCTCGTAGGCCGGGAGTATCTCGAGCGTGTCGCCCCGAATGCGGAACCGGCCGCGGGTAAAGTCGATGTCGTTGCGCTCGTACTGCATATCGATGAGCTGGCGCACGAGGCGGTTGCGGTTGCGGCGTTCGCCCTTGCGAATGTAGGCGACGAAGCTCTGGTACTCCTCCGGGGAGCCCAGGCCGAAGATGCACGAAACCGAGGCCACGATCAGCGCGTCGCGCCTGGTAAGCAGCGCCCTGGTCGCGGAGTGCCGGAGCTTGTCCAGCTCCTCGTTGACGTCGGCGTCCTTCTCGATGTAGGTGTCGCTGCGCGGCACGTAGGCCTCTGGCTGGTAGTAGTCGTAGTAGCTGACGAAGTACTCGACGGCGTTGGCTGGAAAGAACTCCTTGAACTCGGTCGCGAGCTGCGCCGCCAGCGTCTTGTTGTGGACGATGACGAGGGTCGGCCGCTGCACACGCTCGACGACGCACGCCATGGTGAAGGTCTTACCGCTGCCGGTGACGCCCATTAGGGTCTGATGGTGCAGGCCGCCATCGATGCCGCGGACCAGTTCGTCTATGGCCTTTGGCTGGTCGCCGGTGGCCTTGAAGTCCGCCACTATTTTGAAGTCAGGCAATTTTCACCCTGCGGCCCAGGTTGGGAGAACCCACGGCTCTCATCGTTCTCTCGTCCTAGTGCGCTCTTGAATACTATTTTACATGGCCCGCGAGGCCCGCGTCAGGCCACTTGTGAAAGGAGCCTCGGTCGTCTCGACCTACCCAGGCGCCCTGGCGACCCAGACCATCTCGGTGGAGGTCTCATCGAAAGGCGATCGCTCGAAGTCGCCGAAGAGGTCCACGATCTCGAATCCACATACCTCCAGCAGGTGGCGAATCTCCCACCGATGGGAGTAGCGAAGCTGGAAGTCCCTGTAGAACCGCCTGCCCACCACGCCGTCGGCCTCCAGGTCATCGACGATAACGCGTGCGCTGATAATCTGGTTGTGGTTGTCGTACGCGCTCTGGTGCCACACCACCAGCCGCCTGCCTGTGTCGGAATCGGTGACATCGCGCAAATGGTAGGCGACGTCGCCCTCCTGCACCAGCATGTTGAGATCTGGGACAAAGATGTTGAAGGCCAGCTTTCCGCCCGGCGCCAGATGCGCCCTGACGTTCGCGAGCGCCTGGATCTGGTCCTCGACGCTGAGCAAGGAGAGAAAGCCGCGAAACGGGATTATCACGAGCCCGAACACTTCATCGAGCGAAAAGTCCCGCATGTCCGCCTCGACGAGCCTCAGACCTCGAGCTCCGGGGGCCTTCTGGGCCTTTCGCCCCGCGACCTCCAGCATGGCAGCCGAAGAGTCGAGGCCGACGATCTCGATCCCGGCTTGCGCGATGGGGATAGCTACCCGGCCCGTGCCACACCCGAGCTCCAGCACGGAGCCGCCGGCGCTACGAGCCTCATCGATGTAGAAAGGGATATCATCCGTGACGTAGGAGTACACGGAGTCGTAGACCTCGGCCCACTGATCGAACGAGGAGGGCACTGAGCGCTAGCCGCCGAGGTGCCCCAGGGCTTCGCGGACCCTCTCTTCTACAGACGCCCCGTTTCCGGCGCCGAGCCTGGAGACCGCGTCTCTAGCCTCGGCCAGCGAGTACCCGAGGGCGTTGAGCGCGTCGATCACCTCGTCCGAGCCGGTGCCCCGTAAGACCACCGCCCAATCGCCTTCAAGCTTCCCTTTGAGCTCCAGGACGATTCGGCTGGCCGTCTTCTTCCCGACGCCCGGCACGGCGATGAAGGCATCGACGTCCGAGTTTGCCACGGCCACGGCCAGTGACTCGGGCGAGACCCGAGAGAGGACGCTCACGGCCAGACGTGGGCCCACGCCGCTGATGCCGATCAGCACGTCGAAGGCGATGCGCGCATCCTCCGTGGGGAAGCCGTACAGCGTCAGGCTGTCCTCTCGGACCTGCAGCGAAGTGAAGAGCCGCGTCTGGTCGCCCAGGCGGCCGAGCTGGTCGACGGCCGACGACGGCACGCAGACCCGGAATGTGACGCCGCCTACGGACACGTCGGCCCAGTCCGGCCCCAGGCGCTCCAGTGTCCCCTGAATCGACGATATAAGCGAAGAAACCATTCTTACGCGCTGCCGCTTTTTCGTCCCCTACCGCTATCCCTGGTTACGTTGGCCAGCCCGCGGCGCCGTGCTCAGGGCGTTGGCTTTCCAACGATATTAGCTGTTGGCGGCCGCGAGCTCCCCTGCCCTGCTCGCGTTGACGTGGCAAATGGCGACCGCCAGAGCATCTGCCTCGTCCGACGAAGACGGCGCCTCCGGGAGCGCCAACAGGAGCTTGACCATCTCCTGGACCTGTTCCTTGGAGCTGGCGCCATAGTCGGTGACCGCCAGCTTGACCTCTCGCGGCGAGTAGGTCGCCACCTCCAGCGCGTGCTGGGCCGCGACCACCATCGCAACGGCCTGCGCCTGCCCTACCGCCATCGCCGCGCGAACGTTTCGCGCCACGAAAGGCTCCTCGATAGCCACGACGGCCGGCTGGCACTGCCGAACTACATCGACCAGACGCTCGTGCAGGTAGTGAAGCCGCTCAGCGAGCGACTTGCTCCTGGGCGGTGAGAGCACGCAAGAATAGGCGAGGGACAGCTCGCCTTGTTCCGCATCCACCACGCCGACGCCCATCTTGAACGTTCCCGGGTCCACTCCGAGGACACGCAATGCGGGGGTCCTTCCCAATGAACACGTCAATTCTTGAGACGCGGGTGAGGAATCTAGGGCGCCCAGATTCCGATGTGTGCCAGCCCGTGTCGTCTCCGCGACAGCCGAGCGGGAGGCTACTCCTCGGTGCGGTACTGCTCCAGCACCTCGTCTGGGAAATCGGCGTTGGAGAACACCCGCTGAACGTCCTCCAACTCCTCCAGCCGGTCCAGCAGCCTGAGCGTCTGCAACGCCGCCTTGGCGTCCAGGGTCACCGTGTTCGTCGGCAGCATTGCGACCTCCGACGAGCGGATGACAGCGTCGTGCTCCTCGAGAGCTTTGCGGACGTCCTCCAGCGCGTTGGGCGCGGAGTAGATGTGGAGGGTTGAATCGATCGCCTCGAAGTCGTCGGCCCCGGCGTCGATCGCCATCAGCGTCAGCTCTTCGCTCCGCTCCTCGTCGGCCTCAACCACTACGATGCCCTTCTGCTCGAACTGCCAGGCCACCGCTCCGGCGTCGGCCATGTTGCCGCCGACCTTGGTCAGTGTCGCTCGAATATCCGAGACGGTGCGGTTCCGGTTATCCGTCAGTGTCTGCAGCATGATGGCCGTTCCGCCGGGCCCGTAGCCTTCGTAGGTAACCTCCGCCATCTGATCCTGGTCGACGCCCTCTCCGGTACCTCGTTTGATGGCCCTATCGATGTTATCCGTGGGCATGTTCTGATCTTTGGCCCGCTGGATGGCCATGCGGAGGCGAATGTTGCCGTCGGGGCTGCCGCCGCCCTGACGTGCGGCCACTATGATCTCCTTGGCCAGCTTCGTGAAGAGCTGACTGCGGCGCGCGTCCGTGACGGCCTTCCCGTGCTTGATCGTGGACCACTTCGAATGTCCGGACATTACGAACCTCCACGTGGTGAGCAGGCTATCCGTGGGCCAATTCTAGCATGCTCCGTGAGTCCGGTCAAAGCCATTCTTGGCCCTTCTGCCGTCCTAACCGGTAGCAACGTTTGGAATGCAGGGCGGATAGACAGTCCTGGCGCCCAAAAGAGCCCTTCCAATGGGAGCAGCCCGACCAGGAGGGACGTGCTCAGAGTCCGACCCGCGAGAGAAACTCGGGCTTTCCGCGGATGCCCAGGCTCAGTCTGAACAGGGCGCCCGCGCCCGCGCCCTCTTCGGCCTTGTTCTGCCCGCCCGCGGTCGTGACGTAGATGTCCATAAGGTCCTCACCGCCGAAAACCGCGCTGGACACCTTCTTGGCCGGAAATCGCACCCGACGCTCCTCGGTGCCATCCGGAGTGTACCGATACAGCGACGAGCCGTTCCATCGAGCCGACCAGACATACCCTTCCGCATCGACTGTCATCCCGTCGGGAATCGTGCCGTCGTCCGGCGTCTCCAGGAACACCGATCGATTGGCGATCGCCCCGGATCCGCGGTCGTAGTCGTAGAGGTAGATCCTGCGGGCCGCCGATTCCGTGTAGTACATCTTCCGCTCGTCAGGCGAGAAGCCTATGCCGTTGGAGATATCCACGCCGTCCACGACAGGGGTTATCGAGCCGTCGAGGTCGAGGCGATACAGCGTGCCCAAGCGGCCGTCTACCGGCATGGTCCCGCAGAAGACCCTTCCCGCCGGGTCCGCCGCAACGTCGTTGAAGCGACCATCGCGCTCTTGGGGTAACTCATCGATGACGTAATCGAGAGTTCCGTCCCGCAGGACCGCGACGGCGCCGCGGGCCATGAACAGCAGCAGCGCGCCATCGGCCTGGATGGTGAAACCGCCCACGACCTCGCCCTCGTAGAACTGCTCGTGCTCGCCGGTGGCCGGGTCGTAACGGAACAGGCGGCCCCTGGGGATGTCTGCCCAGTACAGCCGCCTCTCCATCGGGTGCCACAGCGGTCCCTCCCCGGTCTCGCACTGGTAGTCGGCTATTAGCTCCGGCTCCATCAAATCTCTCCTACCAGTGCTTGGTTGCATAAGTCATTAATACATCCTGCCCGCCCACCCTCGAAAGGCTCCGAGGGGATAGGCCCCTCGGGCTCCCCGGAGGTTCCAAGGGGGCAAAGCCCCCTGGCGGGGGTCTGGGGGTGTCCCCCAGACGGTAAACCTCACGGGCGGGTGGGTGGGAAAAAGTACGTATCGCTATCTTACTGACTAAGCACTAGGACTAGCAGGGCGCTGAAAAACTCTTCCGACGATCCCCTTCGATGGTTCGACAGGCTCACCACAGGTTTTGCTCAGGGCAGGCTCTCAGACTCCCGGCAATCCCGACTTGTCGGGACTGCACTCCCAATTTTTCATCAGCCTGCTAGACTCACGAACGGTGTCATATATGGAAGAATTCTCGGGTGAGGCTCGCCCCCCATACTCTTTTCTTCCAAGAACCCTTCAATTGGGCCCACGCTCGCTCCCTGTCCGAAAAAGCGCGGGACCAGTGGATGATGTCATGCATGTTATCCGATAGCGCGGCGGAGCGAAACGTCCGTAAGCGGACCACTGTAAACCGCGATACGAGCCCGATTCTGCACAGCAATCGGGCCGTATCGCCGCAATTCGGGTCTAGGGGCTTGACATCGGCACGCAAAGACCGTATAAAAATGGCAACGGACACCGCAGTTTGCCATGCTGTACTGTCCAAATCTTAGATTAAGGGGGTCATCTCTTATGGCAACTCTCAGGAAAAGCGACATGAGCTCTCGAGTCGCGGGCAAGCTGAACGCGTCGGGCACCCAGGGAGAAGCGGCGCTGAACGCCGTCCTCGACAGCATCCAAGAGGCGCTGTCAGGCGGCAATCGCGTGGTCCTCACCGGCTTTGGCTCGTTCGAGGTGAGGCAGGTCAAGGCAAGGCGGGTGAGGCCAATCCGAGGCGGCCAGGCCGGAAACCTCATCACTGTTCCGGCCCACAAGCGCGTGGGATTCACCGCCGGAGCTGAGCTGAGCAAGGCGGCCCAGGGCTAGAGCTCTTCCTTCATAGGCGACCAGAAGCACAACAGGTGGGGCCTGCAGGCGGGCCCTACCTGTTTTTTTGCCAATCTCCGCACGGGGTCTTTCCGAGGGCAGAACAGATGGATATCGACGCTCGTCGCTCGGATTCCTCTCCAGTCCGGGCCATTGGCGGGGCGCCCCGGCCGAGGGCGGGCTGGACGGGCAGGCGTATTATCCGGTAGAACCGATGGGCCGCATGCCGCCGAACCGGCCCTCGAAGAACAGCAGAGGGTCGCCGGGGCGGGTACGAATGTCCTCGACCTCCCCAATGAATATCGTGTGGTCGCCCGCGACGTGCTCGGACACCACCTGGCAGTCCATAAAGGCCAGGCAGCCTTCTATCATGGCGGAGCCCTTCTCCGTCAGCTTTACGGAGACGTCGCCGTCGGTCCGCTCCTCAGGAGGGCGGGCATAGTACTCGGCCACGGCTTGTTGGCCCTCGCTCAGTATGCTTATCGCGAAGTGGCCAGACTCCTTGATGAGAGGGTAGGAGTTACGATTGTGCCCGACGCACACCATTACCAGAAGAGGGTCGAGCGACACGGAGCTGATGGCCTGCGCCGTCATGCCGTGCACGTGGCCGTCCGGCTGAATGCACGTGACGATCGAAACGCCAGTGGCGAACTTGCCCCATGCCTTTCGGAAGGTGTCGGCGTCGGCCACTACTCACCTCGGTTTTTTCGCGTCGATGCGGTCGCCTTCTCCATGGTCACGCTCGGGTGACGCGGTCGGGCAGCCGTGGGCGCGTTCCGTAAAGAGCGGATGGCCGGATTATAGCCGCCGCGTCTCGATCTGAAAACCCTTCGGGCAAGCCTCAAAGTATACCGGCAGGCCCTCGATTGACACACCCCCTTGATTGGCCTAGAATGGCGACGTCCTCACCCTGCGGCCGTCTGGCCCGGTACGGTCTTTGGGCGGGCCGACGGAGGGTTTGCTGTGGCTACCAAGGCCTACATCCTCATCGAGACCACGGTCGGGAAGTCGCGGAATGTGGCCGACGCCCTGAAGTCGTTGCCGGGCGTGAACACCGTCGACGCCGTCACGGGGCCGTACGACATTATCGCTGTCGTCGGAGCGCCCGACCTCAACGCGGTTGGGGACCTCGTCACCAGCCAGATCCACACGATAAACGGCATCGTGCGCACCGTCACATGTCTGTCTGTGGGCGCCGTCTGACCTCCCTCGCTTTGCTCCGCGCCGCCTTCTACCCGCTCCAGAGTCAACCGCGCCGAAAGGGGTAACCACTATGGAGTTCAACTTTTCGCCCGATGAAGAGGCCTTTCGCCAAGAGCTCCGCAGCTTCCTGAAACGGGAGCTGCCAGAGAACTGGGTCGGCCCAACCGACGAGGATGGGGACGACCACTGGGACCTCACACTCAAGATGCGCAAGAAGCTGGCCGACAAGGGCTGGCTCACGATGGCGTGGCCCGAGGAGTACGGCGGAGGCGGCGCCTCCCACATGATGCAGGTTATCTTCGCCGAGGAGATGGCGTACCATCGCGCACCCGGCCGGGACGTCTTCGCCACCCGCATGATGGCGCCGACGCTGATGATCCACGGCACGGAGGAGCAGAAGCGAGAGCACCTGCCACCGGTGGCTCGAGGCGAGGTCCAGTGGTGCCAGGGCTACTCGGAGCCCGAGTCGGGCTCGGACCTCGCGTCGCTCCAGACCAGGGCCATCGAAGACGGCGACGACTTCGTCGTCAACGGCACCAAAGTCTGGACCTCCGCGGCTCACCGCGCCGATCACATAATGGTCCTCACCCGCACCGACCCCGACGCGCCCAAGCACCGGGGCATCAGCTTCCTGCTGGCCGACATGAACACCCCGGGTCTGGAGGTCAGGCCCATCATCAACATGGCCAACCAGCACAGCTTCAACATGGTCACCTTCGACAACGTTCGTGTTCCGCAGAGGAACCTCGTCGGCGAGAAGAACCGAGGCTGGTATGTTGGCGCGACGCTGCTGGACTTCGAGCGCTCCGGCGTCGACTACTCCGCGGGCTCGCAGCGAACGCTGGAGGAGCTCGTCCAGTTCGCCAAGGAGAACACGAGGGACGGCCGTCCACTGGCCGAGGACCCGTTGGTGAGGCGGCGCCTGGCCGATCTGGCCATCGAGGTCGAGGTCAGCAGGCTTATCTCTTACAACACCGCGTGGATGCAGAGCCAGGACCTGGTGCCCAATAAAGAAGCCTCTATGGGAAAGGTCTTTGGGACCGAGCTTCAGCAGCACGTGGCTGCGGCTGGCATGAGCCTGCTCGGGCTCTACGGCCAGCTCGAGCCCGGTTCCAAGTACGCGCCGTTGAAGGGGAGGATCGAGCGCGGCTACCTCACGTCCGTCTCGGCCACCATCGCCGCGGGGACCTCAGAGATCCAGCGGAACATCATCGCCACACGCGGCCTGGGCCTACCTAGAGGATAGGCCTCCAGGCGAGGGGGCGGCTGCCCCGGCCCCCGGCATCGGCACTTACGGAGAGAGGTGGGCACATATGGACTTCTCGTTCACCCGCGAAGATGAGGCCTTCAGGGAAGAGGTAGCGTCCTTCGTGGAGCGCGAGCTGCCCTGGGACTGGCGTGAGCGCAGCGTCGACCCTGAAGAGCCGGAAGATGCCATTCTAGTCAAGCAGTTCAAGAAAAAGCTGTCCGAAAACGGTTGGCTCACCATGGCCTGGCCCCAGGAATACGGTGGCCAGGCCGCGCCGCATATCAAACAGGTGGTCTTCAACGAGGAGATGGCCTATCGCGGTGTGCCCGCCGGCGACGCCGGAGTCCGCATGGTCGGCCCTATCCTCATGCTTTATGGCACAGAGGAGCAAAAGAGGTACTTCCTCCCCCGCATCGGCCAGGCGGACATCGACTGGGCCCAGGGCTACTCCGAGCCGGACGCCGGGTCGGACCTGGCGTCTCTCCAGACCAGGGCCGTCGAGGACGGGGACGACTTCGTGGTCACGGGCTCCAAGATCTGGAATGGCGCCCACGCCGGCGCGGACTGGATGTTCATGTTGGCCCGGACCGACCCCGACGCCCCAAAGCACCGCGGCATCAGCTTCCTCCTGACCGAGATGGCGACTCCCGGCATCACCGTCGAAAAAATCCCGATGATGTGGAACGCATACCGCAGCCTGGTCACCTTCGACAGCGTCCGCGTGCCCAGGCAAAACCTGGTCGGAGAGCAGAACCGCGGCTGGTACGTCGGCGCCGCCTTGCTCGACTTCGAGCGCTCGGGCGTCGACCGGCCCGCCAGAGCCCGGCGCGTCCTGGAGGAGCTTGTGAGCTTCTGCAAGGGGAACAGTCGTAACGGCAGACCCCTGTCGGAGGAGCCGGTGATTAGGTCGCGGCTGGCGAAGATGGCTGTCGAGATCGAGACGTGCCGGCTCATGTGCTACAACGTCGCCTGGATGCAGAGCCGGGAGATGATCCCGAACAAGGAGGCGTCCATAACCAAGGCCTTTGGCTCCGAGATGATGCAGCGCCTGTACGGCCTTGGCATGCAAATCATGGGCCTCTTCGGACAGCTCGAGCCTGGCTCCAACTGGGCGCCGCTGCAAGGCCGGTTCGAGAACGCCTACCTACGGTCCCACGGCGGCACCGTCGCGGCGGGCACTTCGGAAATCCAGCGAAACGTCGTGGCGACCCGGGGTCTCGGGCTTCCCAGGGGTTAGTAGTGGGGCCACCTCTCCGCTCATGATGAGCCCCCCGGGCAAGCTCATGGCGAGCGGATCGACTGACTCAGGGGTGACTCAGGAGGAACAGAGCCGATGGACTTAGGACTTAACGAAGCTCAGCAGATGCTCAAGAACAGCGCCCGCGAGTTCCTGGACGCCGAGTGTCCCGACGCCCTGGTGCGCGAGATGGAGCTAGACGAGAGAGGCTACACCCCCGAGCTGTGGGGTAAGCTCGCCGAGCAGGGCTGGCTCGGGCTGATCTTTCCGGAGGGTTACGGTGGCGTGGGCCTCACCTTCCTCGACCTCTCCATCTTGCTGGAGGAGATGGGCAGGGCTATGCTCCCCGGGCCGTTCTTCTCCACCGTGGTGCTCGGTGGCATGGCTATCATGGATGCAGGCTCTGAGGAGCAGAAGCAGGAGTATCTTCCTCGCATCGCCGAGGGTCAGATTATCGTCACCCTGGCGCTGACCGAGCCCAGCGCGCGGTGGGACGCGGCCGGCGTTCAGCTGACAGCGACGCCTTCCGGCGATGGCTACGTGCTCAACGGCACCAAGCTATTTGTACCCAACGCCCACATCTCCGACTATCTGGTGGTGGCCGCCAGGACAGGTACCGGCGCAGAAGACGTTACTCTCTTCATCGTGCCAAGAGAGACCAACGGCGTAACTCAGACCCTCTTGCAGACCATAGCCTCCGACCGCCAGTCGGAAATAGTCTTCGACGACGCCAGGCTTCCGGGCTCAGCGGTCTTGGGCAAGGTCAACGCCGGATGGGCGACGGTCGCCAGGGTGCTGGACTGGGGCGCCATCGGCAAGTGCGCGGAGATGTCCGGCGGCGGTCAGAAAGTCTTGGACATAACCGTGGACTACGTCAAGCAGCGCACCCAGTTTGGCCGCCCCATCGGCAGCTTCCAGGCGATTCAGCACCATTGCGCCAACATGGCGACAGATGTGGAAGGCTCGCGATATATCACCTATCAGGCAGCGTGGCGTCTATCTGAGGGTCTGCCCGCCAAGCGGGAGGTTGCGATGGCCAAGGCGTGGGTAAGCGACGCTTACCGCCGCGTCTGCGCACTGGGCCACCAGTCGCACGGCGCCATCGGATTCACCAAAGAGCACAATATGCAGCTTTTCTCTCGCCGGGCCAAGGCGGCCGAACTCGCTTTCGGCGACGGCGACTATCATCTCGATGCTGTTGCGCACGCCATCGGCCTCTAGCTGAGTGCCGAAACCCATATCGACCATCCCACCGCCTGCCTGGAACACCACACCCGAGTCCATGCAGCCGCGCGAGTCATCTCTTGCCGGTGGCTCGCCGATGCACCGGTCTGCGCGCTACGACCTATGCTATGCTTGAGCGGAGCGCTGAACCGGAGTTGAAAAGCTTCTATCTGGCATCTTGACCTCTATGCCACCGAGGGCACCATCCACACAGCTCCCAGTCACGTATCAGCGGTGGACAGGCCTGTTGTGAGGAGTGGGCTCGTCGGAAGGCAAATGCGTCAGGGCGGGTCCCAGGTGCCGACAGATCGCTGTTTTCTGAGGACGGCTGCTCAACGCCGCACTAAACACCGGTCCGCGGGAAGCACCGACCACCCCAACGCGCGGGCCCCACGTTAGGTATGCACACGCTGTCCACCTGGACATTCATCGTCCGGCGTCTGGTTGACGACTGGAAGCTGCTGCTAAGCATCTTCGTTGGCATCGTGGTGGCGACTGCCCTGGTCGCGGGAGCTCCCGTTTACCTGCAAGCGCTGGAGCGGCAGAGTCTCAACACGGCGATAGACCGGGCCTCCGACCCGTTCATCGATATATTCACGTTCGCTCCTCACATCCCGCTCTCCGATGGCGGCCTCGATGGCGCAGACAGTGCCCTGGAGCAGGCGGTCAACCGCCACGTGGCCGATATCTACGAGGGTCAAGAGCGCTACGTGCGGACTACGGCCTACCTGGTCGAACTTCCCAGACGTCCCCTGCTGGACGCCGGGCAAAGGCTGTCCCGCGGCTACTTCCAACTCCTCGCCAGCCTTGAGGACCACGTGACGTTGCGGGAAGGGCGCATGGCGACCGACGAGGTCGGGACCGGAACACGTGGCCCTAAGTTCGAGGTCAATATTGGAGCCCCGGCTGCCCGGCTCTTCGGCCTGAGCGTGGGGGACGTCCTCACGTTGACGCCGTCTCTTGGGAACCCAACCCGGATGACGGCGACCATTGTAGGTATCGTCGAGGCAGCTGACCCGTCGGACGCGTACTGGCAGCGGCACGCTACGGTGCTCGTAGATCCAGAGCCTTTGTCGGACGACCCGGAGTTGGGCGTCGAAGTCGACCCTGAGGAGCCTCCCCTCGGCCTTTTCGTCACACGCGGTGCGTTGATAGACGGCGTCGGCAAGGCTTATCCGCGTTCGCTGGTAACCTCTACCTGGTACTTGTTCGTAGACAAGGAAAAGCTCAAAGCGTGGTCGGCTTCCGAGGCGCGCGATCGCATAGCGGCCCTCGACGCCGACATCACAGAGCAACTGCAGGGTTCGGCGGTCTTGACCGGTATCAAGTCGCTGCTGAGAACCTTCGAAAGGCGCAGCTTCTTCTCCAGTGTGCCGCTGCTTTTGCTTCTGGCGATCATGGTCCTGACCGTCCTCTACTACATGTCGATGATGGTGTCGTACCTGGTCCAGAGCAGAGAAGGGGACGTGGCACTGTTGAGGAGCCGAGGCGTCGGAACCCTACAGCTGCTCAGGTTGTATGCTACCGAAGGACTCGTGCTCGCCGCGACGGCGGCGCTCGTCGCGCCGTTTCTGGCCATGGGCCTGGTGGCGGCAGCCGGGAAACTGCCTTACTTCAGCGAGATTACCGGGGGAAGCTTCCTGCCGGTGGAGTTCAGGTGGACGCCCTTCGCGGTGGCGGCGGGCAGCGCCCTGCTGAGCCTTGCGATATTCGTGATACCCGGCGTCATCGGCGCTAGGACCGGCCTTATCATCCATAAGCTTCGCTCATCGCGTCCTCCGTCGGTGCCCTTCTTCCAGCGCTACTACATCGATATCGGTCTCCTGGTCATCGGCGGGCTGGTCTTCTGGGAGCTGCGGGCCAGAGGGCAGCTGATCTCGGGCGGACTATTCAAGGACGTGGAGGTGAACGAGGCTCTCCTGCTGGCGCCCGTGCTGCTCTTGACCGTCGTAGGCCTGCTGTTCATGAGGTTCTTCCCGATCTTCGTGCGGTTCCTGAGCGGCGAATCACCTTCGATAGTGCACCTTATGGCCGGAGCCGTCTTCGTGTCGCTTCCCGCGACGATCGTAGCCCAGGATCTCAGGGACGACGCGGGGTTGGCCTGGGTAGGCCCCGCGATCTTGACTGCCGCAGTGGCTGGCGTGTACTGGGCGACGGCGCGCACCCAGCAGCCTCGATTGAGGCTCGCCGGTCTGATCGCACAGTCTGGGTTGGTCGCGCTGCTCGTCTTCACGCGGCCTCCGGTACTGAGCGAGACTTCCCTCGCCCCAACGATTGGACTTATTCTGCTGGTGCCTGCTCAGGTTGTGTTCCTCCTCCTCGGGGCATTGGCGCAGGCAGCGCCCGTATGGGTGTCCATGGGACTGTGGCACATGGCCAGAAATCCGCTTCAATACACCTGGCTTGTGCTGCTCTTGGTCCTTGTGACGGGACTTGGCGTGCTTGCGACCACGGTCGGAGGAACGCTTGACCGCAGCCACGTGGACCGTATCCGGTACGAGGTCGGCTCGGACATCCGGGTAACGGAGATCCCGGGGTACTTGGCTCGAGGAACGGAGGGACTCAAAAAGGTTTACCTGACGATACCTGGGGTACAGTCCGTGTCGATGGCGCTGCGAACCTCTGGCAGGGTGGGAAGCAACTTCGTCGGAACGGGGTTCGAGGTCCTCGCACTCGAGTCGCAAGAGTGGCCGTACATCTCTCCGTGGTACCGTGAAGACTTTTCGGAGCGCCCCCTCACCGGGGTGATGCGGGCCCTCCAGCCCGCCTCTCGCTTCGATGCGATCGTCGTGCCGGAGGGCGCTACCACCATTGGCATCTGGGCCAAACCTGATAAGAGCTATACCATTGTCTTCTTGTACATGGTGCTTCAGGACCGTGATGGCGTTGTCAAAACGGTCTCCCTCGGCGAGCTCGGTAACCCAGAGTGGCACTTGCTGACGACCGAGATCCCGTCGTCTCTGAAGGAGCCGCTCGAGCTCGTTTCCGTCCAGCTCTATGAGCCTGCGTTCGGACCTGCCGGGTCGGCGGGTTCGGTGCTGCTCGACGACATCCACGTCACGGCGAGCGGCGAGGGAGGTCACCAGATTCTCGATGACTTCGAAGGACCGGTCTCTTGGACTCCGCTAGCCACTTCCAGGATATCGACGGATGTCATCCGACAATCAACGAGAGATGTCTACAACGGGAAGGCCTCGGCTCTATTCTCTTTTGGAAAGGATACGGACCGGGGGCTTCGCGGCGTATACAAGAGCCCGACCGGTGGGCCGATGCCTATCGTGGCCAGCTCTTCCTTCATGCGGGCTACCGGCATGGCCGTGCGCGATACGACGATTGTCGAGGTCATGGGCCGGCTCATACCAGTGCAGGTCAAGGACGTCGTCGACTTCTTTCCAACCATGAGTTCCGGGAGGGGCGGCTTCATCCTCGCCGACCTGGACAGCTTTCTCACCCACATGAATCTCCTCAGTCCCATCTCTTCGGTCTATCCGAACGAGGTCTTCATCGCCGAGGCGCCCGGCGCAGGCGACTCGGTCCTCACGGTGGTGAACCGGCTGGCTCCTTCGCCCAACTCCGTCCATCACAAGCAGGCCCTGCTCGATTCGGTACGGCTCGACCCGCTCATCACCGCGGGCTGGAAGGCGATGGCGCTCTTGTCCATTGGTATCGTCATCCTTACCGCGGGCCTCGGCTACGTCACCTACCTGCTCGCATTCGCGGACCGCAGTCGAGCCGAGATGGGTTTCCTGCAGTCTCTTGGCCTGTCGCGCCTACAGACGGTAGGGCTAGTGAGCCTCGAGCACCTCGTGATCCTCATCGTTGGCTTGGGCCTGGGCAGCTGGGCCGGCTTTCAGATGAGCACCTTGATGGTGGAGTCGGTTGCCGTTACCGAGAACGGGACCCCAGTTATTCCTCCGTTCATCCTCACCACGGATTGGAGCTTCCTGCTGCCCATCTACGCCGTCCTGGTGGGCATCTTTGTCGTCGCACTCCTCTGGCTCGCACGAAGCATGCTCCGCCTGAATCTGCAGGAGATCTCCAGGGTCGAAGGTTAGTCTGTCCAACCTATGCTAGACGCGCTATACAAGGTGATCTTGGCCTGGCCGCTGGTGGTCAAACGCGGCCTGGCCCATTGGCGGCTGTTGTCCGCCGTCATCGTCGGCGTACTGCTTGCCTCCACGGTCATGGCCGGAACCATTATCTACTTCGACTCCTTGCGCGAGCTGGCCCTGGACAACACCCTGGACAAGCTCTCGACCACCGAGAAGGACATCATCTTGAAGGCCGATCGCGGGCCTACCACCGTCGAAGAGTTCGCCAAGGTTGAGAGAGCAGTGCTCCGTCAGCTCAACAGCCGCGTGGACTGGATGCTGAGGGATACCATGCGGGCGGGGCGTACGGCAACCTTTTTCCTGACTCAGCCGGGAGACGAGGCGGACGCGGGTGTCGATGACGACCGAGCCTACTTCGCCTTCATGCCCCGCCTGCTCGACTACATCACGGTCCTTCCGGGGGGCAGACTGCCGCAAGAGATCGCCTTGAACGAGCCGGGGGAGCCCCTCATTATCGAGGCTATGATTCCGGCCGAGGCTGCGGAGACCTTCGGCTTGGGCCTGGGGGATAGCCTTTCAACGGTTCCATACTGGACAGACTCCATCCCATACGCGACGGCCATAGTCTCCGGCATCTTCGAAAAAAACGACCCCAACGACGAGATCTGGTATCTCGACGATACGATTCTTCGCGGCCCGCTGGCCAGCTTTCGATCGGTGCCTTTCTTCCTGTCGGAATCGGCATATATGAACGTGCTGGGCTCGGCTTTCGAGGACCTGGACACGTCCTACGCTTGGCTGCTATTGGTCGACCCTGACCGCCTCAACGCGCAGAACGCCTCGACGGCGCGGAGAGGCCTGGCGATCATGAACAACCGGCTGAGAACCGAGCTGTTCAGCTACCGGCAGATCACCTCCCTGGAGGACGCGCTGGCGGAGTACGACCGGCGCTTGTTCTTCTCCAAGCTGCCAATGTTCGTCGTGCTGGTACTCATCGCCGTGGTGATCCTGTACTACATCGTGACGATCTCGTCGCTGCTGGTCGAGCAGCAGCGCACCGAGATAGCGCTGCTGCGCAGCCGTGGCGCAACCTCGGGCCAGATTCTGGCTGTATTTTTCCTCGAGGGCGCGACCATTTCTATCCTGGCGACAGTTGCCGCCCCCATCATCGCATCCGTCGTAATCAGCGTTCTGGGGCTGACGCCCGCCTTCTCCGACCTTAGCGGAGGCGATAGGCTTCCTGTCGATATCAGCCGCAGCGCATACGTGATGAGCGCGCTGGGAGGTCTCTTGAGCTTCGCTGCGCTGATGATTCCCGCCGTGCAAGCCTCGAGAGTCGGCGTCGTTCGCCACCGTCAGGAGGCCTCCCGTCCGACCAGCCAGCCCTTCTTCCAGCGTTACTATCTTGACGTCATGCTGCTGGCCGTAAGCGTCCTGCTTTTCAGGCAGCTCTCCGAGCGAGGCTCCGTCGTTGCAACGGGGATATTCGGTGAGGTCGCAGTCGACCAGGTGCTGCTGGCGGTCCCCGCTCTCATCCTCGTAGCACTTGGGATGGTGCTGCTTAGGCTGTTCCCATTGGTCTTGAACCTGAGCAGCCGCATCCTGTCGCCTGTGCTCCCCGCCGGCCTCGTCATGGGGCTGTGGCAGATGGCTCGCAATCCGACCCACTACGCCCGGCTGTCGCTGCTGCTGATTCTCATGACCGGCCTGGGAATCTTCGCGGCGAGCTTCGGCGGCACCCTAGACCGAAGCTTCGAAGAGCGAGCGCTCTACGACACGGGGGCCGATATTCGACTCGAGGGCCTGACGTTGGACAATCGGGGGACGAGCAGGCCGCTGTCCGCCAGCTACACCGATCTGCCCGCCGTGGAGGCGGTGAGCCCGGTATTTCGTGGCTTCGGATCTGACCTGTCCAAGCTACTTGGAGAGGGCTACACCATGTTCTCCGTTGATCGCCAGACCATCGCGGACGTAGCCTGGTTCAGAGACGACTTCTCAAAGAAACCGCTGGATGAGCTTCTGCTTTCTTTGGGCGGTGTGGGGCTGCCCAAGGGCATCGCCATACCGGCAGAGGCCAGGGATATTGGGGTGACGGTCAAGCCAGATCGAGCCCAATCCACCGTGGTGTTCACCGCCAGGATCAAAGACGACAACGACCGCTACTTCACGTACTTCCTCGGGGCGTTGGCTTCGGACCAGACCTTCCGTCTCCAGGCGCCCCTGAGAAGGACCAGCCGCTTCGGCCGCCGAGCGGTGCTGCAGCCCGCCCGCCCCCTTACACTGGTGTCGCTGGCCGTTCACGAGGTGGACGGCCGGAACCGCCTCAGGGCCGGCTCGGTTTCAATCCTCGACGTCTTCTTCACGGGACGCGATGGCCAGCGCCACTCGTTGGAGGCGTTCGACGAGCCATCCGCGTGGAGCGTGCTGCGCGTTGCGCCGCAGTCGCCCTCCGACTCGCTCCTGCGGCACGACGACGGCGGGGGCGGATTGACGTTCATCTGGACCGAGGGCGGCCCCCTGGTGAGCAGGGGCATCTTCCACGGCCCCGCCGCCTCGCCGGTGCCGGTGTTGGCCAGCAGGTCCTTCCTCAGGGAGACGGGGCATCGCGTCGGCGAGGTCATAAACGTCTCGGTGGCCGGGCACCGAGTTACCGTTCGCGTGCTCGACGCAATCGACTACTTCCCGACGCTGGACACGTTTAACAAACGGTACCTCATCTCCGATCTAACGTCACTTTCCAGCTACGTCAACCTCGAGGCGACCACCAGCGAGCTGAAACCAAACGAGATGTGGATATCAACCGCCGGGGATGGCGAGGCGCGTGTCAGCCTGTTGGACACCCTTGGCCGAGGCCAGCCCTTCCCCGCGAGAGCCGTGCACGACCGCGTCGCAGTGCTGGCGGCATCTCAAGTAGACCCTCTGGTGAAGGCAGGCTGGCGAGCCCTGCTGTTCATCGCCTTTTCGGCGGTGTTGATCCTCAGTGCACTCGGATTCCTTGTTCACGCCTATGTCTCTTTCCGCAGCCGCGAGGTGCAGTTTGCGCTGATGAGAACCCTCGGTTTTTCCATGCGCCAGCTCGTGATGCTCGTTTGGCTCGAGCAGGCCCTGGTCATCGCGGCCGGGATGGCAATCGGCACGTGGATGGGCCGCAGGCTGGGCTCCACCATCATGCCCTTCCTCGGCAACGACGACTCGGGGAGCCAGGTGCTGCCTCCGTTCGTTATCGAGGTCGACTGGGTAACCCTTTTGATCACATACGCCGCGATGCTGGCGGTCTTCACGGCCATCATTCTCGGTATGATATGGTTCATCCGCCGGATATCGTTGCAGCGAATCCTGCGACTGGGCGAGATGTAACCCGCCGGGAGACCGCTATGACATACTCAGGCAGGCCTCCGTACATCGTGTGCGAGGACCTGTTCAAAATCTACAAGGTGGCGGACCTAGAGGTCGTGGCCCTCAGAGGGCTCGACCTGACCGTTGAGCAGGGAGAGGTCGTCGCCATCGTCGGGGCAAGCGGCAGCGGCAAGAGCACCCTGCTCAACATCCTGGCCGGCTACGACACGCCCTCAGCGGGTGGTGTCTCCGTCGGTGGGAAAGACCTGCTCAGGCTTACGGCAGGCGAGGTGGAGGTGTACAGGCGGGAGGATGTGGGGTTCATCTGGCAGCAGACCAGCCGAAACCTCTTTCCGTACCTGTCTACCCTCGAGAACGTGGCGCTCCCGATGATGCTCACCAACGTCTCCACGGGCCAACGACGGCAACGCGCCGAAGAGCTGGTGAGGCTCGTAGGCCTGGGTCATCGAATGGACCATACTCCCGAGAGGCTGTCGGGAGGCGAGCAGCAGCGCGTCGCAATAGCCGTCGCGCTGGCAAACCATCCGCCGCTTCTGCTGGCCGACGAGCCCACAGGCGAGCTGGACGATGCCACGGCGGCTGAGGTCCTCGACCTGTTCGGCACCGTAAACCAAGAGATGGGGACCACCGTCATGATCGTGACCCACGACCCCGATATCGCCTACAAGGTCGGCAGGGTCGTAATGATCCGGGACGGCAAAACCTCTACCGAAATCAGGCGCAGGGTTACCTTCCAGAGGATGACCGGCACCGCCGAGACGGAGCAGCCGCTGGAGGAGTTTTCCCTCGTCGACAGCAGCGGCCGGGTCCAGATACCCAGGGAGTACCTGGAGCAATCGAAGATAAAGGGCAGGGCCAGGGTGAGCGTCGAGGATGGCAAAGTCACGCTAGTGCCGGAGGCACCCACGGATGAGTAGAGTCCAACGCCTCGTCGCCGCCATCGACCTCCATCGGTCCTACACCCTTGGGTCCGAGGTGATCAGCGCACTTCGGGGCGTCAACATGTCGGTGTTCCCGGGCCAGTTCGTCGCGGTGGTCGGCAGGTCAGGCTCCGGCAAGACCACGCTGCTGAACATCGTGGGCGGGCTCGACCGGCCGTCGTCCGGGCAGATCCTGTTCGAGGAGCGCGACATGGCCAGCCTCGACGAGCACGAGTTGACACAGATACGCCGCCACAAGATCGGGTTCGTCTTCCAGTCCTTCGGGCTGCTGCCGCTGCTGTCCGCTTTCGAGAACGTCGAGCTGCCCCAGCGCATCGCCGGCGTTGGCGTTCGAGAACGGCGGGCACGCGCAAGGGAAGTCCTGGAGATGGTCGGCCTGTGGCCAAGGGCTCGCCACCGCCCCTACGAGCTGTCGGGCGGCGAGCAGCAGCGGGTCGCTATCGCCCGAGCCATCGTCAACAGACCGCCTCTGCTTCTGGCCGACGAACCTACCGGCGAGCTGGACTCGGTCAACGCCCGGGCAATTTTCGGCCTTTTCAAGCAGATGGTCCAGGACCAGGGCATCAGCGTCGTCGCCGCCACCCACGACTCGACCTTGCTGGCGATGGCCGACGAAGTCCTGGAGATCAGGGATGGCGCCCTGGTGCAGCACGAGTCACGAGGCCAGCGCTTCCGCACCTGAGCCGAGGCGCCTCAATCGGGACAGCCAGTTTGAGCACCTCACGGAGCACCACGACTCGGTAAGGGATACAAGGCGGCGCGGTTTCGTGACTGAGCCGTCTTCCAACCCGTTGCAGCTGACAATCAACCTCCCTCACCTCGCCCGGGCGGCAATTGCCCGTAGCCTGTAACGCACGAAGAGACGTTTCGCCATCTCGGCGGCGATGTAGACAGCCAACCCGAGTCCCTATGTCCTTGCCAGCCAGATGGATAGTGTGGTATTAAGAATTCTGTACTCCTGGCGTTCCACCATGATTCAGATGCTGGGGCTTGCCTTCTAGAAGAAGGTACGTCCAGTTGGCTTGCCGGTTTAAACCCAGGCTTACCTGAACCAGGCACGCAAGTTTTATGAGACGCGGGAGGGCGGCGGTGAGCTGATCCGCACGCAAGGGTGTGGTGCCCATGGCCGCTGCACCGCGGTGTTAACCCTCGCCCGGTCCCAGGGACTATGAACCGACCACCTCAGCCCCCGGAGATGTACTGCCGACGGTGTGGCGGCCTTTTTGACGTGCTCGGAGTTGCCCGCGTCCCAGTTGTTGGTATGCCCGGGCGTCGCCAGTGGAGCGCGGAGATGGTCTGCACCGTGTGCGGTCACAGGCACGGCGTAAGCTGGACGCGCCTAAGGTTGGCCACACAGGATTCAAATTCGGACGCTCCTCAACCCGTTTGAACCAGCGCCAACCTGGCGCGGTCCCCTTCCCGACGGTCCACGCGCGCCCTGATTACCTTACTGCCGATGGCCGGTGCGACTTCGCGCGGCTGGTGGGGGCGGCGTCCTTCCCCGTGTATGGCCTCAAGGGAAGGCCACTGGGACTACGCCTGAAAACTCCGGGCTGCAGTGCCAGCGGGTTGTCTGAGCGTATCTACAGCATCGACCTAGGCTACGTGAGCGGTAACGCGCGAGAACCTGACGGCGCGTTACAAGTCAGCAGGCTCGCGTCGGACCGTCCGGTGGAGGAGTTGGATCGCGTCGAGCACCTGGTGCTCAGCTACTGTTCCCAGGAGCAAAGCCAGGAGTATCGTCGAGCGGGATCGTTCCACCGGGACTGGAACGAAGATGTCATCGGCCAGGCTACTCGCCGACAGATGACCGTCCACGTTGGCGGGCGGCCGGTCGAGGTGGAGCTGCGCCAGTGGGAGCAGCCCCAGCGAGTCATACTGACCAACCTCTCCCTGGGAGAGGAATTGTTAACAGCGGATTCCCTCAGCCTCTCCATCTCGGACCTGCTGGATTCGTTGATGACGCTGGTGGTGCTGCAAGACGACGCCGAATCGATGCAAGCGCACCAGCGAGACATCGATGAGACGCGGCGCGAAACCCGCGGAGAATCTGGCCCGGCGTGACAATTGCTCCCGCAGAGTGCGGTGGCTACTAGCACGCTGATGAATAAGGGGTGTGCAGTCCCGACCTGTCGGCTCATCCGGGCGCAGCATTTGGGATGCCTGGCCTCACGCCATGCCTGGAGTTCGTCCACCGGCCGGGTATGACCATCTGACTCAGCCCCAGCGCTTCAGGAGCTAGCGCTCGCCCACCCCTCGCCGGTACGCTGTTCCCTGTCCATCAGCGCCGAAACCTCACAGACAGATCCGTTCTTGTGGTCTGCTGGCTCCACGCGCTGCGGTGAGTCTCGAGATACCTTCCAGGACTGAGAAACTATCTCAAAATCCCATCCGTGGAGTCCAGACCCTCAGGGCGGGTGGGTGGGAACATGGCATCTGCCTTTTTGAGATAGTTACTAAGCCCTCATCCCGTACTCGGTTGCACCTAAGGCGCCACACGTCTGCGCCGTTTGACGACCTCGCGCCACCCGCCGTTTGCATAAGTCATAAACTTGTATTAGACTTGTCCTGAATCATTTGTTCGCCACAGGAGGGGTGCGAGTGCGGTCCCGCTCTCCGGCTCCCGGCCGGATAGACCAGGTTTTCGATGACTTCCTGACTACCCGAATGCCCCCCTCGTCCAGTCGCGTGCCGGCGACGTTTCGCGAGACGACGATCTGCTACGCCTACATGTGCAGCTACGCCTACGGCTGCACCGAGCGGTCGGGGCGTCCCGCACAGGTGTTAACCCGGCGATGCATGAGGTACCTGCCTGAGGCGCTGAGAATCAAGCCGGCGCTCTCGGACCACTCCCTCGACCTCTTGGCCAAACGGCGCGAGTCCGGACGCAAGCTGTCACCAACGACCACGGCTGTCCTCGATGAGCTCAGGCCCGACGGTCCGAAGCGAAAACGCCCTTGAGCCTCTGGCTCGGCGGCAATGTCCCGTCGCAGATAGGCTTTGCCCTCTACACTTCCCACACTTTTCATCAGCCTGCCGGAGGCTGCCCGATTGGCCACCGTGGAGACTAGGGCCTTTTGAAAGTGCGTCGCGCGTGACACTATGTGTTGCTCGAGCGAAGCGAAGCATCTCTTCCTGGCTGGGCGCCGCGACTCTTCGCGTCGCTCAAGAGCGACAATCAGAGGCCCCACCGTACAATCGCACATAGGGCGGTTGCGACGGCGTTGCTGCTATAATGGTGGCATTCTCGACGGTCGACAGACGATGGCCAACACACGCGCTTCCATGGCATCCACGAAATCCTGCACAGGGGCCTCCGAAGGCGACCCTCTGGCCTACGAGCGCGTCGTCGTCAAGGCAGGCACCACGCTTTTGACGCGGGACGCAGAGGGGCTCGACAGGGAGGTGATGTCGTCCCTTGTGTCGCAGATCGCGGACCTGCACCGACGGGGCGTGGAGATGATACTCGTCTCTTCCGGAGCGGTGGCGGCGGGACGCCACGTCATCGGCGGTCTGGAAGATGGACGCGGTCTGCCCCTCAGGCAGGCGCTCGCCGCCATCGGGCAAGGCCACATAATGCACATCTACGAGCAGCTCTTCGGGGGGCACGGCGTCAGGGTGGCCCAGGCGCTCCTCTCTCGTAGAGATCTGGCCGACCGGCTGGGCTACCTAAACGTGCGCAATACCCTGATGGCGCTGCTGGAGCTGAGCGTAGTTCCGATCATTAACGAAAACGATGTCGTGGCCGTCGAGGAGCTCAGCGGCGAGCAGTTCGGCGACAACGACACCCTTTCCGCCCTTGTCGCAAATCTCGTCGATGCCGACCTCCTGGTGCTGCTCGGCGACATCGACGGCCTCTACACCTCTGACCCGAACGTCGACCCGAGCGCGAGGCTGATCTCCACCGTCGAGCGAGTGGATGAAGGAGTCTTGGCACAGGCGGGACCCTCCTGGAAAAACACCGGCAGAGGGGGGATGGCGACGAAGCTGGAGGCCGCCCGGCTGGCTACCGCCTCGGGCGTCGACGTCGTGATAGCCAACGGCGCCCAAGAGGACGTCATACTCAGACTCGCCCGAGGGGACGACGGCATCGGCACTCGTTTTCCGTCGTCGGTTACCAAGATGGACAGCCGTAAGCGGTGGATCCTCAGCGGGCTATCGACCCGCGGGGAGGTCATCGTCGACAAAGGCGCGGCAACGGCCCTGCGTCGCCACCACCGGAGCCTGTTGCCAGCCGGTATCACGGGCGTGTCGGGCTCCTTCGAGCGCGGTGACATCATCGCCATTGTCGGGCCAAGCCGCGATCGCATCGCCAGCGGGCTTACCAACTACGGCTCCGCCGACCTGGCCAAGATACGCGGAACGCGCTCGGACCGTATCTCCGAGCTCCTCGGCCACGAGTATGGCGACGAGGCCGTCCATCGGAACAATATGATAGTAGCGTAGCGTTCGCACAGGTACCGCGGGGAGATCGACGATGCAGACCGTGGCAGATGAGCTGGAGCTGAAGGGGCGGGCGGCCCGCAAGGCGGCCAGAGAGCTGGCCAAGCTCCCGTCCGCCGTCAAGGACCGCGCCCTGCTCAACGTGGCAGACGGCCTGAAGTCACGCCAGGAAGAGATCCTGCAGGCCAACGAGAAGGACTGTGCGGCGGGCCGCGACGGCGGTCTCAGCGAGTCCCTGATGGACCGGTTGCTCCTCACGCCCGAAAGGCTCGAGGGAATCGCAAACGACGTTATCAAGGTCGCCGCCCTGCCGGACCCGGTCGCGGAGACGGTCGACATGCGGGTCATGCCAAACGGGCTGCAGATCGGCCGGCGCCGCGTTCCCCTTGGCGTGATAGGCGCCATCTACGAGAGCCGTCCCAATGTCACCATCGATATCTCCACCATCTGCCTCAAAGCGGGCAACGCCGTGATCCTAAGGGGCGGGAAAGAGGCTGTCCACTCCAACGGAGCCCTCGCGGCCCTGGTGAGGGACAGCGTGGCGGCGGCGGGAGTGCCCGAGGGCGCGGTCCAGTTCATCGAATCGACGGACCGAGAGCTCGTGGGACGCATGCTCAAGATGAAGGACTCCATCGACCTGATGATCCCGCGCGGCGGCCAGGAGCTTATCCGGCGAGTCGCGGAAGAGGCTGCGATGCCGGCGATCACCGGAGGCGTGGGCGTCTGCCATACCTTCGTGGACCGGATGGCCAACCTGGGCATGGCGCTGGAGGTCGTTCACAACGCCAAGGTGCAGAGGCCGAGCGTCTGCAATGCCTTGGACACCGTGCTGGTGCACTCTGGCGTCGCACGGGACTACCTGCCGCGACTGGGCGAGCGCTGGGCCCAGGCCGGAGTCGAGATGCGTTGCGACCGCCGGGCCTTGAGCCTGATCGGGCCGGTCAATGGCTTGCGCGCGCTCTCAGCCGCCGAGGAGGACTGGGGAACGGAGTTCCTGTCGCTCACCGCCGCGGTCAGGGTAGTCGACTCCCTAGATGAGGCGCTCGAACACATCGAGAGGTACGGCTCTGGACACACCGAGGCGATCATCACGGAAGACTACGGCGCCGCGATGCGCTTCGTCGGCGAGGTCGATGCGTCGGCGGTCATGGTGAACGCCTCTACGCGGTTCAACGACGGAGGCGAGTTCGGCCTCGGCGCTGAGGTGGCGATAAGCACCAACAAGCTGCATGCAAGGGGCCCGATGGGCCTGCGGGACCTGACCTCGTACAAGTGGGTCGTCTTCGGCAGCGGCCAGGTGCGCCTCTGACCTCCGAGGACCGGCTTGGGACGATTGACGGCTGATGGCAAGATTCTACTTTGAGCGAGAGGCGCGGACACCCTTCTCCGAGTGCTACACGATACTCGAAGAGGAGAGCGCCGTCGGCAGGCTAGACATACACTTCGCGGACTCGGTGATCCATGCTACCCTCAACGTCGGCGAAAGCCTGACATCTGACGGCATTCAGGAGCTCATCGACACCGTCGACGAGGAGCTCCTCGACTCCGTCGGCATCGCCCGCCAGGAGATCATCATCCACGTGCACCAGGGCCGCGACCTCGGCGTCTTTTCAACGCGCGACTTCGAGGGGGGCAACGGCGGCTACGAGCAGATCAGCTAGGCCGAGCTCAAGAAGCTGATGATGGGGAGTGCAGATCCCGACAAGTCGGGATTGACGGGAGTCTGAGGGTGTCCCTCAGATACAAATTCTTCTCCTTTTCTGGCGAGAAAGGGGGCCAAGGGCTGGCCGAGAGGGTTTTTCAGCGCCCTGTTAAGCGGGCCGACCGCCGTGCTGCCCCACCTTGCAAGAGATATGTGCGGACGATTTAGCGTTGCCACCGACCAGAGGACCCTGGAGGAGCGCTTCTCCTTCACCGGCGCGAGCATCAAGTTCGCGCCCAGCTACAACGTGGCTCCGACCGACGAGGTCCTGACGGTCACCGCCAGGCGTCCGGAGTACATGCGATGGGGCCTCGTACCGGGCTGGGCCAAGGACCTGTCTATCGGCAGCCGTATGATCAACGCCAAGGCGGAGACGATCGCGGACAGGCCGTCATTCCGAGCCGCCTTCCGCAAGCGGCGGTGCCTGGTGGTGGCGGACGGATACTACGAGTGGCGCAGGGTAGGCGGCAGGCGGCAGCCATTCCGAATCGTGCTGAGGTCTGGCGAGCCCTTCGCCTTCGCCGGCGTCTGGGAGTCGTGGCGGCCGCCCGACGGCGCGCCCATCCGGTCCTGCGCCATCATCACGACCCGGGCCAACAGCGTCGTCGAGCCCATCCACGACCGCATGCCCGTCATACTGCCGAGGTCCGCCGAAGCGATGTGGCTCGACCGCGACATCGAGGACCCGGCGCTGCTCACCGAACTGCTCCAGCCGATTTCCGCCGACGAGGTGGAGGCCTACGAGGTCTCGACCCTGGTGAACTCGGTAGCCAACAACGTCCCGGAGTGCATCGCGCCTCGAGGACCGGCCCCCTCCGGACAAGCGGTCCTCTTCTAACTTTGGGCCACCGTGTCACCCCTTCGGCAAGCTGGGCAGGCTCTGAGCAACACCGAAGGGTCTAAGCCGTCGCAACGGAGGGGCAGGCTCCTTGGAGCTTGGAGCCTGCCCCTCCTGCTGCTCGACCACATGCGCGGCACACCCGACCGGGCGCTCCGAGTCGGGGTCGGTCTCGAAGACAAGCCGGCTTGAGGCCCTAGCGGCCGCCGCCCCCCGAACCGGCGCCGATATCGCCGACGCGGGGCCAGTCGTGGAGGGTCAAGTGGGGGATTGCTCTTCACTGCGGCGGCGGGCAGTCCTCCGACTTCCCGCTCTTCATCGATTCCTCGGATTTTCCACTCTTCATCGACCCCTCGGACTTCCCGCTCTTCATGGACTCCTCGGATTTTCCGCTCTTCTCCGACTTGCCACTCTTGCATTCGTCCGGCTCCGAATCGTCGTCACTCGAGAATGCCACAACGGTGTTGCCGAGTGTCGGTGCGACAGGCTGGTCTGAGCATGCGGCGATCAATACGATCACCAGGGGGATGAACCATTTCATTGAGGGCTCCTTCCGGTTTGACAAGGCAAAATGGGTCGTTGACAGGGTGCCCACCAGTCGAGGTCAAGAGTCTCAAAGGCCGATGCCTTAACCGTGCAAGATAGATGCCAAACTCTGGGTCGAGTCCGACCGAGGGTTATTTTTTCGTCATGACGATAGTGGTTGGCGTGACGTCGGAAACACGACAAGTTTTTGGCACAGTTTGGGGAGGCTGTTGGCTGATCCCTCCGGCAGCGACGGAGGGAGATAGTCATCGTGGGTTAGGGGGTCGACCCAGCCTTTCCTCGCACAGGTCGCAGAGACGGGACACACGGGGGACGTCGTGCCCGCATGGATCGAGCACAACTTCCAGGCCTACCTGCGCTAGGCGGGTTATTCTTCTTAAGAATATTTCTAGAATATCTCTATCAACTACCGATCTCGTCCGCTACTTCCGCTAATAACTTTTTTTGGAGGACCAGTTTTCTGGTAAAGACCTTTTCCTTTTCTGACAGGACTTTTGCGTTCTCTTCTTCAAGCGCAGATTTCTGAGCCGCTAGTTCGGCTTTATGTTTCAGAGCAATTTCTGCTAAGGCGAACTCTTTCTCTTTTTCCAATTTCGCGTTTTCACGTTCGGCTTGCTCTGCTTTTGCTAAGGCGAGCTCTGTTCCCTTTTTCAAGTTCGCGGCTTCACCTTCGACTTGCTTTTTGAGCTCCTGCTCTGCCCGGGACACCTCCAGTTGCCTTTGTTTCTCGAGTTCTGCTTCCTGTTTGGCCAATGCGTCAGT